>DASXFX010000015.1:0-23745 GCA_036489375.1 Binataceae bacterium (SeqCode)
AAAAGGCGCGGCGGCGGCGAGGGCGGGAATAGACATCGACAATTTGACCTCGCGTCGGCAAGCGGCGCATTCTGGGCAACGGGGAACGCTACCGTAAATATCGGGGGTTAAATGACAATGGCGACGCCGGGCACACCGCCACCCAAGCTTTCCCAACGCATGAGCAGCCAGGACGCTTCGTTCATTTACGGCGAATCGAATTCGGGCCCGCTGCATATCGGCTCACTCAATATTTTCGACGGACCCATCGACTACGACGAGTTGGTCGAGCACATGGCGCAGCGGATGCATCTGCTGCAGCGCTATCGACAAAAACTGACGTTCGTACCGTTCAATCTCGCGCACGCGACACTCGAAGACGATCCGAACTTCGACCTGCACAATCACGTGAAGTGCCACAGCCTGCCGGAGGGGACGGACGACAAGGCGTTCGTGCGCGCGGCGATGGCGATATTCGAGCCGGTGCTGGATCGCAACAAGCCAGTGTGGGAGATGCATCTGTTCCAGGGCCTCGCCGGGAATCGATCGGCGATCGTGTGGAAGATCCATCACTGCCTGGTGGACGGGGTGTCGGGGATGGAGCTGTTGACGGTCGCGCTGGATTTACGCGCGGAAGCCTCGGCGCCGACGCCGCCGGAGCAGGCGTGGGAGCCACCGCCGCTGCCGAGTCCGTTTCGTACGCTCACGAACGCGCTGATCGACCTGGTGCAAAATCGGCTGAACGACGCGCGCAAGGTCGCGGAGCTGGTGGAATCGCCGCGCGCGGTGGCGGAACAAGCGACGATGATGGCGGGGTTCGCGGGCAAGATGGCGCGCATGATGAGCCGGCAGATCGTCGCGGCGCCGTGGAATGCGGGGCTGGTGTCGCCAGCGCGATCGCTGGCGTGGCTGAACGTATCGTTCACGGACTTGCGCGCCATTCGCCATACGCTGGGGGGCACGGTCAACGATATCGTGCTGGCGATTCTGAGCGAGGCGGCGGCGCGCTACATGAAACATCACGAGGTGCGGACCAATCACGCGCCGTTGCGCATCGGATGTCCGGTCAACGTGCGGCGCGGGGGCGAGAGCGGCGCGCTGGGCAATCGCGTCTCGATGATGTTTCCGGAACTGCCAAGCGAGCCGATGGAGATCGTCGCGCGGGTGCAGGCGGTGATTCGCGAGACCGAACGCATCAAGGCGGGGAATGAGGCGCAGGCATTGGAGTTGATGCTCTCGGGGAGCGATCTGATTTCGCCGCCGATGATGGGGCTGAGCTCGCTGATCGGGACGCACGCGATCGATCTGGCGTCGCGCTTGAGCGGGATGGCGCCGGCCGGGCTCACACAAATGCTGACGCTGCCGCCGCCGGGCATCAACTTTATCGCTACCAACGTACCCGGCGCGCAGGTGCCGCTCTATCTGGCGGGGCGCAAGATGACCGAGATGGTGCCGCTGGTGCCGTTGAGCGCGAACCTCGGCTACAACGTTGCGATCGTTAGTTACAATCAGATGCTGATTTTCGGCATGATGGCGGAGCCGCGCCTGATGGCGGATGTCGAGCTGATGCAGGCGTTTGCGGCAGAGGTTTTTATCGAACTGATGGGAGCCGCCAAGCAGGCGGCAGGCGCTCGGGCGAGCGGCGCCGGCAGTAACGGGGAGAAGGCGAGTCACGCGGCGTGAGCAGGGAACATCGATATACGGTTATGCGCGTAGTCTGGCTTGCGATGGCGTTGATCGTATTAGCGACACGCGCGAATGCCTTCGAACCGCATATCGCGGCGGTGGCGAGCGATCCGGTCGCGGAAGTACGGGCGGCGATCAATGAGGCCGATCCGGTCTTCACCAACCAGAGTCTTTCGCAGGCGCAGCGGCAGCAGAAGCTGCGCGAAATCGCGACGAAGTATTTCGATTTCACCTACATGGCGCGATCGGCGATGGGAACGCATTGGAAGAGCCTGACGCCGGCGCAGCGCAAGGAGTTCGTACCGCTCTTTACCGATCACGTGATGGATACGTACCTCGGCACGCTGAAACAGAATACGGTCGAGGCGGCGAGCCATGGGCTCAAGGACAAGGTCAGTTACGACGGCACCGATCGGGCGACGGTGTATAGCGAAGTGAGATTGCCGGCACTGGCCGATCCGCTGGCGGTGAACTACTCACTGCGCAAAGGCAGCGACGGCTGGAAGCTCTACGATATCGTCGTCGATAACGTCAGCACGATGGCGAACTATCGCGAAGAGTTCAACAAGACGATGAACGACGCGGGCTACAGCAAGCTCGAGAGCGATTTGCGAGCCAAGCCTGCAACTTCCCCGACGCCGTAGTAAGCAGCCGCAAGCATCAAGACGACGCTAGATTAGTCAATTTCGCGGACGCCCCTCGCGTATCAGTTGCCGCTCGCGGCGGAGGGGCGGCGGCCGTCGAGTAGCTTGAGCAGAGTGTTGACGGTCTCGGTCGCGGGCACCTTGATGCCGTGACGATGCGCGGCGCGCACGACGGCGCCACTGATCGCGTCGTACTCGAGCCGCTTGCCCTTTTCCAGATCCTGCAAGGTGGAAGGCTTGATCGCGTTGACGTTGAGATTCTTCATCACCATCTGCAGATAGGGCTCGATTCTCGCCGCGTCCATTTTGGCACCCTCGGCGCATCCGACCTTGACCGTCTCCTCCATCAGCGTGCGGACCAGTGCGAGTCCATCGGGATCGCTGAAGGCCTGTCCCAGCGATGACAGCGACAAGGCGCAGACGGTGTTGGTGCCGTTATTGCCCATCAGCTTGTACCAGCGCAGGGTTTTCAAATCGGTGGTGAGCTCGCCGAAGATTTTGGCCTGCTTGAAGACCTCGGCCAGGCGCAGCGCACGCGGCGATTCGCTGCCGTCGAGTTCGCCGAATTCGATAATGCCGAGCGCGGTGTGCATCACGACGCCCGGCTCGATGAGGTCGGCGCCGATGCGCGAATTGCCGCCCATCACGGCGCTGCGCGGAAAGTGCCGGCAAAGAATCTCTTCGTTTTCGACGCCGTTCTGAATCGTCATGATGATGCCGTCGGGCGCGAGGCATCCGGCGAGTTGCCGGGCGGCTGCTTCGGTGTCGTAAGATTTGACGGCGAACAGCACGAGGTCATAGGGCGCGAAGTCGGCTGGGCGATCGGTCGCTTTGACGGCGTCGAGTTTGAAATCGCCCTTATAGCTTTTGACGGCGAGGCCGTGCTCGCGCATCGCGCGCAGATTTTCGCCGCGCACGCACAAAACGACGTCTTCGCCCGCCTGTTGCAGTCGTGCGCCATAGTACGCGCCGACCCCGCCCGCTCCCATCACGAGGATTTTCATCGCAAGGCCTTTTCCTTTTGATTGCGTTCGAGCGCCGCGCGCCAGACCTCCGCGAGTGTCGCGCGAAGGTCGTCGATGGTGCCGTCGTTGGCGATAACGATCGCGGCGTGTTTGCGCCGTTCGTCATCGGAGAGTTGCGCCTTGATGCGGGCCTCGGTCTGCTCGCGCGCCAGTCCACGATCGCGTTCGACGCGTTCGATCACGCGTTCCTTCGAGGCGACCACTAGCCAGACCTCATTGAACAGCGGCAGCCAGTTCGCTTCGATCAGGATCGCGGCTTCGACCACGATCGGCTTGGCCTCGCCGGCGGCGCGCATCGCGTCGATCATTTCGCGCATGCGCGCGAACATCTTGGGATGAACGATCGAGTTGAGGCGTTTCAGTGCGGCGGGATCGGCAAAAACGATCGGTCCCAGCTTGCGCCGATCGATGGTGCGGTCGTCGCCCAGGATGCCGGTGCCGAAGGCCGCTATCATATCGTCGTAGGCCGGACCGCCGGGCGCATAGATCGCGTGGCCGACCTTGTCCGCGTCGATAATTGGCGCGCCGAGTTCAGCGAGGATTTTGGTAACGGTACTTTTGCCCGAGCCGATTCCGCCGGTCAGACCGATCGTCAGCATGTCGTCACTCCGCCGGCATAATTCTATCGTACATTACAGACTCGCCCGCTCGGCTCCACTAGTGCGCTCACTTCGCCTGCCGGCTCAACACAGATTCTAATTTGTGCGCACCTCGCAGACTCGTTAGCTCGCTCCGCCTGCGGCTCCGCTAGTGCCTGTTAGTCGTAGCGAAAGAAGGGGCGGCAGGAAAGCGCCGTGGTTTTCTCGGCGGGCCCGGTCGCTTAAGATTCGGAGAGCGATGCCTACAACTCAAGCCCCGGGCGAACCCCTCAACGGCGATCTCATCGTCAACGGTATCAGGTTGCACTATCTCGATTGGGGCGGCGACGGACCGCCGATCGTGTTGCTTCACGCGACGGGATTTCTCGGCGCAATCTATCGGCCGATGGCGCAGGCGCTGACCGCGATCGGACACGTTTACAGCTACGACCAGCGCGGTCATGGCAACAGCGAACGCCCCCGCAACGACATCTATGGGTGGGATATTACCGCGAGCGACCTGGAGGGCTTCATTCTCGCGATGGGGCTGACGGGGGTGCGCGGCATCGGCCATTCGGCTGGCGCGACGGCGTTTGGCGCGGTGGCGAGCGGGCGGCCGGATTTGATTGCGCGCGCGCTGTTAATCGAGCCGGTAATTTTCGACATGCAGGACCCGGCGATGCAGCGTCCGAGCGAGATGCGCGACCGCACGCTCAAACGCAAACGATCGTTCGACAGCGTCGATGCGATGTTCGCGAATTTCGAGCACAAGCCGCCGTACAAGACCTGGCGCAAGGAGATTTTGCGCGACTATTGCGAGCGCGGCACCTTCGTTGGTGCGGACGGCAAGCGGGTGCTCAAATGCCCGCCGGAGGTGGAGGCGGAGATTTACACCACTTCGCGCGATTTCGACGGGTTCGCGTACATCATGCGCTGCAACGTGCCGTTGCTGGTGCTCTTCGGTGAGCAAAGCGATGCGCCCGGCTTGCCGCTGGCACCGCGCCTTGCATCGTCTAATCGGCGGGTCGTGATCGTGCCGGGCACCACCCATTTCATCCCGATGGAGGAGCCGGAACAGACCGCGCGGATGGCGCTGGAGTTCTTCGGCGGGAACTAATCGCGCTCAGGCCAGGCCGTGGATTTTCGCGAACGGATCCCACGCCGCATCGCGATGCCACTCGTACTCCATGCCGATCGCGGCCTTCTCGGCGGCTTCGGCACTGACTAATCGCGCGATAATCGCCAGCGCCATGTCGATGCCGGCGGAGACTCCGGACGACGTCGCGAACTTGCCGTCTTCGACCCATCGCGCCTGCTTGACCCAGTTGACTTGCGGTCCCTGGCTTTGCACCCACGCGAAAGCGCGCTTGTTGGTGGTTGCGCGACGGCCGTCGAGCAGGCCCGCAGCCGCGAGCAGGGCGGCACCGGTGCATACGGAGGTGACCACTTCGGCTTGATCGGCTCGTGCGCGCAGCCACGAAACGAGCGACCTGCGATAAACCTCGCGGCGGGTGCCGATGCCTCCGGGCACCAGTATCAGGTCGAGGCGCGGGCAATCCTCGAAGCCGAATTCCGCGACCGCGCGAGGTCCTTGCGCGCTGGCGACGGGTCCGGCTTTCGCCGCCACCATCACGATGCGAAACGCACCGCCGAGATCGCCGATACCGTAGGCCTCGCACGGACCGAACACGTCCAGCAACTCGAATCCTTCGAACAGTACGACTCCAAGCGTTCGGGGCGACGATTGCATTTTCATCCTCCGCGGGGGTGCGGAATATTTTGCATTAATTCGCGCGCTTCGTCGCTATAGGCGCCCGGACGGTCGTAGAGCATCAGCGGCGGTTCTATAGTCGCCTCGATGCCGCCGCCTTTGCGCGCCTCGACCAGGACGGTGCTGGCGGGCGCGTCCGCGCGCGGATGAACGAAGCGGATGCGCTTGGGTTCGAGCGCGTTTGCCGCCATACATCGAAGCAGTTCCGCGCTGCGGGACGCATCGAAGACGAAAGCCACCTTCGCGCCATTGGCGGCAAAGCGCTTCGCCGCCGCGACGAAATCGGCCATCGTCGCGGCACTTTCATCGCGCGCGATACGGCGGCCCGGGTTAGGACTCGCGCGGCCACTGCGCAGCGCGCGGTAGGGAGGATTGGCGACGACCAGATCGCACGATGCCGGCGCGAGGCCGTCGATGCGCCGCGCGCGCAAATCCGCATTGATGATGCGTAATGCGTCGAGGCCGTTGCTCGCGGCGTTGCGTATCGCAAACGCAGCCAGCTCAGGCTGGATTTCGACTGCGACGATTTCACGCGGACGCCACAATGCGGCAATCATCACAGAAATCACGCCGCAGCCAGCGCCCAGTTCGAGCACCCGATCGCGTGGGCGGACGCGAACGAAGCGGCCCAGCAAAATCGAGTCGATCGAAAAACGGTAACCGTTTCGTGGCTGGACGAGGGTCAGCGCGCCGCCTAGGATCGAATCGATGGTTTCGGCTTTCATGACTCCGGCAGAGAAAGGTCAGCGCTATTCGAAGGTCTTTCGCAAGGCCGGCAATCTCCTCTCCAAGGGCAAGATAGCGCGCGCGATCGAGGTGCTGAAAGAGGGCGAGGCGCTGGCGACGGAGATGGGCGATGCCGGAATGGCGAGGCAATTTGCGGCCGAAGTCCTCCGCGCCGAGAAAGAGGCGCCAGCCAGCGACTGAGTACGCCGCTGCAACCGCACGAATATACATTCTGATCTCTCGTTCGCACTTGACGGCGCGCGAATCGTACTTAGATTTTTTTCAGACGCCGCTAAGCACTCGATAGACACTCCAGAGAGCGCGCGGCGGTAAAAATCAAATAAATTCCGGCGTGAGCCGGGCAGGAGAAAATCGAATGGAACTGCGATATGAAAATGGATTGGCTAATGGCGGTTGGTTGTTTGATCGGGTGAACGGAATGTTTCGCGAAGTCGATCGCGCGAGCCGTCACCTGGTGCCCGCGGCCGAGGTAATCGAAGACAAGGATGCGTATCATTTTTACTTCGAGATGCCGGGGCTCAAGAGCGAGTCGATCAATGTGCATATCGAAGACGGGCGGCTGATGGTCGAGGCCGAACGCAAACGCCCCGAATGGTCGAAGGAGACCACGGTCCATTTCGCGGAGCGCGGTTACGGCGCGATGCGGCGGGTGTTCGAGCTACCCAAGGACGCGAGCCACGATAGCGTTCGCGCGGCTTACAAGGACGGCGTACTCGATGTGACTATCGACAAACGTCCCGAGAGCAAGCCGGTCAAAATCCAGATCAACTAAGTTAGTATGCTGGAGAGCCGTGGGACTATCCCGCGGCTCTCCGCAGGTCTATTCATCACCGCCGCAATGACTAATCGCGCGCCACTGCTGCGCGGCTGAGAGACCCCCTGCGGCAGAATCTTTTGTCGCCGAATACAAGTTCCAACGGTATACTAAGTATATGGTGGTTCTAATCGTCCTCGCCGCGATCGCGATATACCTCGTTGTCGTTTACAACTCGCTGGTTCACGCGCGCAACGAAGTTGATAACTCATGGCGTCAGATCGACGTGCAACTCAAGCGGCGTCACGACCTGATTCCGAACCTGGTAGAAGCGGTCAAGGGTTACATGCAGTTCGAGCGCGATACCCTGACCCAGGTGGTCGAGGCGCGCGGACGTGCGATCGCCGCGCCCGATCAGGCGTCGCGGGTCGCCGCGGAGAATCAGTTGACGGCGGGACTCGGTCGTTTGCTCGCGGTGATGGAGAATTATCCGCAGCTCAAATCCGATCAGAACGCACTGCAACTGCAGGAACAATTGACGACGACCGAGAATCAGATCGCGTTCTCGCGCCAGGCCTATAACGACGCGGTGCTGAACCTGAACAACCGGATTCAAGCCTTTCCGTCGAATATCATCGCGAATAATTTCGGCTTCAAACCGGCCGAGTATTTTGCCGCGGCCCCCGAAGATCAAGCGGTGCCGAAGGTCGATCTGTCGCTCGGAGCGCCTCGCGCGTAGGTGGATTACACTAGTTCGCCGGCTTTCCTTCACGTGGCTCGCACAGTCTATTGCTTGAGCGCAGCTTGCGGACACGCTCGCTCGTCGCGATCGGTCGCCCCATTCTGATGGCAGCGCCGCACGACAGCTTCTGGCAACTCGAGCGCACCAACCGGCGCGAGACGGTGTTGTTGGTTGTCGTTTTCATCATCCTGTTTACGGCCCTCGGATGCGGGCTCGATTTCGTATTCGGCAACCTCAGAATTATCGATGGTCATCTCACGGGCACGCCGCTGCTTACGGTGCTTGCGCTCGTTATCGGATCGATTCAGTCGGTGCTCTCGTACTTCGGCGGCGCAGCGCTGGTGCTCGCCTCGGTGCACGCGCGGCCCTTGCAAGCGGATTCGTCCAAAGAGCAGGTCGTGCTCGATGTCGTCGGCGAGATGGCGTTGGCCGCGCGGATGCCGGTGCCGCGCGCATACATAATTGATGACGCCGCGCCCAACGCCTTCGCCACCGGCCGCGACCCGCAACATTCGGTCATCTGCGTTACGCGCGGCCTGGTTGATGAAATGGATCGCGAAGAATTGCAGGGCGTGATCGGCCACGAGATGGCGCACGTTCGCGACTACGATATCCGCACCATGATGATGATCGCGGTGCTGGTCGGCGGCATCGCGATGCTCGCCGACTTCGTTTATCGCTGGGCGTGGTTCGGCGGCTTCGGCGCGGGTGGGGGCCGGGGCAATCGCGATAACTCCAACGGCGGCGGCAACGCCGGCGCATTGATCGCGGTCGCAGTCTTCATTCTCGCAGCGCTGGCACCGATCTTTTCGCAACTGCTCGCAATGGCCGTTTCACGTCAGCGCGAGTACTTGTCGGACGCCGCGTCGGTAGAATTCACGCGCAATCCGCGCGCCCTGCTGCGCGCACTCGAGCACCTCGCGCAGACCGAATCTCCACTCAAAAACGCCTCGCGCGGCACCGCCCATCTGTTCATCGTGAATCCGCTGGAGGCGGCTGGCGACGACGGCGAGGGCTTCTTCGCCAATTTGCTCTCGAGTCATCCGCCGCTGAGCAAGCGCATCGAGCGCCTGCGCGCGCTCGCCGGCGAAGGTGGTGCGACTACGGCTGCGAGTCCCCACACCACCCCCGCCTGACGCGCCTCGCGATGCGGCCTACGGCTCGACCTCGACCTTGAGCTTCATCATGCCGTGACCGATGCCGCAGTAATGATCGCAGATCGCGACGAAGTTCCCCGCCGTTGCCGGCGTCACCGTAACGTCGGTGACCTTGCCGGGTTTGATGTCGGTGTCGATCTTGAGCGTGCGGATCATGAATCCGTGAGTCGCGTCGGCGCTGGTGAGTTCCAGCGTGACCGGTTGACCCTTGTGCAAGGTGATGTGATCGGGCTCAAAGTGGAATTTCGACGCGTTGATCCTGATTACCTGCGGCGTCGGTTCATTTGCTGCGCGGACTGCGATCGCGCACAACGCGGCGCCGAGTACGAATCCGATGGTGGCCGCAATTTTCCTAGTCGGTCTCATTTGCAGAACTCCCTCCGAGCGTATTGTTCGGCTTGTTAATCTGTTGAATTCCGGAAAGACCGCCGAACTCCTGGGTCGTCAATTCGACCTCGGTGATTTCGACGTTGGCCGCTCGATTGTCGCCTACCAGCCGGATGCCGAGGCCCTCGAACGGCTGATCGTTGTTGAACGGCATCTGCTTTTTATCGGCGTTGGTGGCCGGATCGTTGAACGCAAAAATCAGCGATCTCGCCGCGTAATGCTTCGCGTTGCCCTGCTGCGATACGTTCTCCCGATGGATGTGGCCGTAAAGGACGGTCACATTTTCATACGGGGCGAGCGCGTTCATCACATCGTCGCCGTCCGCGGTGAACCATTCCCATTCGGGCTTCAAGTCGAACAGCGGGCGATGCGTAAACACCACGATCGGCGCAGTCTTCGGAAATCGTGCGAGGTCGGCCTTCATCCACGCGATCTGCTCGGTGCCGACCTCGGGATGGCCGCGCGACACATTGTCGAGTGCGACGAAGTGCACGCCCTTGTGATCGAATGAATAATGGGTCTCGCCGAAATGCTCGCGATAAAGCACGCCGCCATCGAGCGCTGCGTCGTTCTCGCCGGGCACGGTGTGAATCGCGGCCGTGTTGATGCGCCCCGAAATCGATTTGAACAATTGCATTCGCTGGGCGTGCACGTCGCGCGACTCGGCATCGTGCGTCAGGTCTCCAGTGAAGAGCACGAAATCGGGCCGCTGCGGCATGCGGTTAAGCAATTCCACCGCATTCTCGAAGGCCTTGGTCCCCAGTGGATCGGGCGGACCCTGGAAGCCTACGTGCGGATCGCTGAATTGCGCGAAGGTGAAGCTCTGCGGCGACTCGCCATTGACCTGTTTGAAAAAATCCGTGACCGTGCCGGCCTGCGCATGTCCGACCAGCATCGGCGCGAACTGGTACACCACGCCGATACCAACCGACATTCCCGCGACTTTCAGGAACGATCGCCGGTCGATTTTATCTTTCACGTTCATCTCCTTTTCTGCCGCCCGGCGCTTGCACCTTCGCGACGACTGCGACAGTCGCTCATTCGCGAAGGGCATGGCCGAGGCTTGCGGGACGCTGGTTTCAGCATCGCCCGCGGGTTGTGGATTCAGTTCGCTTTAACTGGGAGACACTGCTGATCGCGCCGGCTATTGGCGCCGCCGTTGCGATTTCGCGCGAAGGCATTTGCGATGTCGGCCTCGGCCTGCTGCGCGATCATCGGCGCGAATTGATGCACCACGCCGACCCCGAGCGACATTCCAGAGATTCTCAGCAACGAGCGCAGATCGATTCTGTTTTTGATATTCATTGCCGTTCCCTCAATCGCTCCGCCGCTCCGCGCGTTTTCACCGCGGTCGGCAACTCCCGAAGGCCGATGCCGCGCTCCGCGAGTTGCCGCTTTGCAGCGGGGCGCGCGGGCGGTAGATTCAATTCGCCTTCAGTGGGCAATACCGTTGCGTGCGCCGAATATTCCCGCGGCGGTTCCGCTTTCGCGTGCGGGAATAAAATCGTGCCGTCCGCGGTCTTTAACCGTGCGATGGTCCATCTGGCAGGCGGCGCGGCCCATTGGGGAAGCAGGGGACATTTGGCCGGACCGGACAAATTCGATCGCTTTGAGGACGCGATCCTGCCCCATCTCGACGCCGCCTATAACCTGGCGCGATGGCTGATGCGCGACGATCACGAAGCGCAGGATGCAGTGCAGGATGCGTACTTGCGCGCGCTCAGATTCTTTTCGGGCTTTCGCGGTGGTGATGGCCGCGTGTGGCTGCTCTCGATCGTGCGCAATACGTGCTTCTCGCGGATGCGCAGCGGGAGGGCGCGCCAGGGCGACAGCGAGTTCGACGAGCAGATGCATGCAATCGACGACTCCGCCGCGAATCCGGAAACGCTGCTGCTGCGTAGCCAGGACGAGGCGTCGCTGCGCCGCGCGCTCGAGTCCCTGCCCACGGAATTTCGCGAGGTTATCGTGATGCGCGAGCTGGAGGGATTGTCCTACAAGGAAATTGCGGATGTAGCCGATCTTCCGATCGGCACCGTAATGTCACGCCTCGCGCGCGCTCGCAAGCGCTTGGCTCAACTGCTAACCGGCGAGGGCTCGGCATGAACTGCGAAACGGCGCGCGCGCTGATTCATGGCTATGCCGACAGCGAACTCGATCTCGAGCGGAGTCTCGAAATCGAACGTCACCTGGCGGAATGCGCCGCGTGCACTGCCGCCCTGCGTGAAATTCGTGTGATGCGATCCGGGCTCCGCTCCGGCGGCGTCGCCTTCGATGCACCGGCGGAATTGCGCGCGAAGATTCGCGATGCGATCGGCTCCGCGCGGCGTGCGGAAGGCGTTGCGTCACGAACTTCATCCACGCGGCTGGCCGTGCTTTCGCGGTCGCCTTCGAGATGGGCGGGGGGCGCGCTCGCTGCGGCCGCCATCCTGATGATTATTGTGCTCGCCGGTGGGCTGCGCCGATCCGCGTCCTCAACCGATGATTTGATCGGCAGCGAAATCGTCGCGAGCCACGTGCGATCGTTGATGGCAGACCATCTTGCCGACGTCATTTCGACCAACCAGCACACCGTGAAGCCGTGGTTCGATGGCAAGGTCGATTTCGCCCCGACGGTTGAGGATTTCGCAGCGCAAGGATTCCCGCTGGCGGGAGGGCGGCTCGATTATGCCGACGGCCGTGCGGTGGCGGCGCTAGTTTACCATCGCAACAAGCACATCATTAATCTCTTCACCTGGCCAATCGCCGATGCGCACGAGACCGCGCCGCAGCCCGAGCAGCGCCAGGGCTACAACCTCGTGCATTGGCACAAAGGCGGGATGGCCTACTGGGCGGTATCGGATCTGAACGGTGGCGAGCTGTCGAAATTTGCGGGGCTGGTGCGCGACGACGGTGCGCCGGTGGCGCCGCCCGCTGATTAACGATTGCGGCTCTTCAGCGCGCGCTCCATTTCGCGCCGAGAGGTTTTGGTCGCGATGGCGGCGCGTTTGTCATATAGATGCTTGCCCTTGGCGAGTCCGATCTCGACTTTCGCCCGTCCTCTCAGGAAATAAATCCGTAGCGGCACGATCGAATAGCCCTTTTCACGGACACGGCCCCACAAGCGATCGATCTCGCGGCGATGCATCAGCAGCTTGCGCGATCGCGTCTCCTTGTGGCTGAACTGGCCTGCGGGCGCATACGCGCCGATATGAACGCCCTGCAGGAACGCTTCGCCATCTTTGATGCGCGCGTAACTGTCGCGCAGATTGGCCTTGTGCGCGCGCAGTGATTTGACTTCGGTGCCGGTCAAGGCGAGGCCCGCCTCGACCGTCTCCTCAATAAAGAAGTCGTGGCGCGCCTTGCGATTCTCGACCACGAGATCGTATCCGTCGGCGGTCTTCTGCGGTTTCTTCTTGTCCTGCGCCATCGTAGATCAAGCTTATCCGGATGCGCGCGGTTCATACAGATCGTTTCATCAGGCGGTCTCTCCCGCGTCGCCGCCGGTGGGCGGCGACGCGGGAGAGACCGCGTTACGACGGGCGTCATCTCGTGGCGCTCGGCTGCATCGCCGATAATCGGCGACGCCGCCGAGCGCTGGCGTCCACGTTCACCGAACAGCGAGAGGGGGAGAGGGGGCAAAGCTCACAGCTTTGCCCCCTCTCCCCTCTCGTCCGGCAGCGCGATCGAAAAAGGCGGCGACCGCATAGCGCGGTCGCCGCCTTTTCCCTTGAGAGCTACTTGTGGACTCGGCGCGTATCGAAGGCTCTCACGACCACAGTCGTGTCGTCGCTAGACGTACGCCTTCCGCCATCGATTTGAGCTTGGCCCACGCAATCGTGCCGTCCACGCGTGAGACTCCCGCGATCGTGCCGAAGCCGCAGTCGGTGCCCGCAATGACGTTCTCGCGCCCGACCAGGCCGGCGAGATTCTCGATGCGCTGCGCGACCAGCTCCGGATGCTCGACGAAATTGGTCACTGAATCGATCACTCCCGGTATCAGCACTTTTCCAGCCGGCAGCTTGATTTCCTTGAACACTGCCCATTCATGCTCATGGCGCGGATTGGACGCTTCGTACGATAGGCCCTGAGGCCGCGCCTTCAGGACGATGTCGAGGATATCGCGCAAGGCGACGTCATGATGATGCGGGCCTTCATAGTTGCCCCAGCACAGATGGAGCCGCGATCGATCTGGTGGAACGTCGGCGAGCGCGTGGTTGAGTGCGTCGATATGCAGCTCAATGGTCTTGCGAAATTCCGCCAGGCTCAGATCCTTGAACTGGATATGGCGGCTCATCGCGAGGTCCGGGCAGTCAACCTGCAAGATGTATCCGGCGGCCACGATGGCGTCGTATTCGGTCTTCATCGCTTCGGCCAGAGCGCGGATGTAGCGCTCGTGGTTCTTGTAGTAGTTGTCGCTGAGAAAGAAGGAGACCACCCCCGGCGACGCCGCGCTGATGAAGGCCTCTTCGTATTTGACCCCGGCTAGCCCGGCGCGCAGATTTTCCGCATCGATGCGAACGGCGTCGAGATCGCGATAGGTGATCGGCGCGGCGCACGACGGCCGCTTGATCACAGTAACCCCGCTCTCCCGCCCGCCGCGCTTGCTGAAGCTCGGAAAGTCCGCGAGATCGGACGCTCGCAGTCCCGAGCTCTTCTCGCCCTGAAAGCCCGCCAGGCGATCCTTGACGTAGGTCGCATACGAGGGCTTGCTCATCTCGCCATCGTTGACGATATCGACGCCCGCCGCAGCTTGCATCCGCACCGCCTCGGCAACCGCTAATTTGACCTGCGCGGCCAGCCCGCCGGCATCGAAGGCTTCACCTGCCTCCTTCGCCCGCAACAGCGTCATGAGATCGTCGGGCCGCGGCAGACTGCCAGTATGTGTGGTCAGAATTCGTTCAAGGCTGCGTTTCATCGAATCCTCTCCTCACGCGGTCGAAGGTTAATTTTGGCGGGGGGTGGCACGCATCCCCTTGATCCGATTGTAGAGCAGCAGTGCGGCCCCGATTACAAGCAAAAGCCCGACCGCCGTGTCGAAGCGATGGAAGTACGGGCCCAGTTCTTTCCAGTGTTGCCCGAGCTTGAAGCCCGCGTAGGCGAGCGCCAGGCACCAGATGTACGACCCGGCCAGGGTATAGATGGTGAACGGCATCAAGCGCATCCGCGCCACCCCCGCGGGAAAAGCGATGAATGTTCGCACCACCGGCAGCATCCGGCTGAGGAAGACCGCCGGAGATCCCCACCGCTCGAAGAATCTATCCGCGGCGGCGAGTTCATGCGGCGCGATCAGCACCCAGCGTCCATAGCGCTCCAGAAACCGCCGTCCGCCGTAGGCGCCGACGAAGTACGCGACGTACGAACCGAGCAGGCATCCGACCGCTCCCGCGATTGCGACCAGGTTGAGATCAAAACGGCCGCTCGCAACCAGTGAGCCCGAGAACGGCATTATCACCTCGGACGGCAAGGGGATGCAGGCGCTCTCGATCGCCATCATCAGCACGATGCCGCTGTAGCCGAGCGCCGAAATAGTCGCGATTATCAACGCCGACAATCCGCTGAGAAGTCTGTCGATCATGCTGTGGTCTCGCTGTCCTCACGCCGCGATTGTTTGAAATCAGGCGCCACCTTGGCATGCGCGCATGCGCGTTGCGATATGCACGGAAATCCAATTTCCGCCGTCCGTTTCCACCGACAATAAAACTCGTACGGCATCAATGGCTTCGCGGATCGTGTTTGCAGTACACTGCCTTCGTTTGCTTCCTGAGTGAAAAATGTTTAGAGAAAGAGTAGACTGTATATATGTTGATCGCCGGAAGGGCTCCAGCTCTGCGGATTCCTGGCGGCGGTTGCCGGATTCACTTCACGGGCGGCCATAGAGAGGGAAAGCAATGGCAAAGAACACACTTTCGATTACCGACAACCGCACCGGCAAACAGTATGAAGTACCGATCGAGGAAGGCGGCGTCATTCGCGCCACCCACCTCCGCGATATGAAGACGGGCGCCGACGACTTCGGTCTGATGTCCTACGATCCCGCGTTCACCAACACCGCTTCCTGTCGCAGCCGCATCACCTTTATCGATGGGGACGTCGGCATTTTGCGCTATCGCGGTTATCCGATCGAGGATCTCGCGGAGAAGAGCAACTACCTCGAGGTGGCCTACCTCATCGTCAAAGGCGAACTACCCGACCGCCAGCATTACGAAGCTTGGGAAGACAACATCAAAACCCACACGATGGTCCATGAGAACATTAAGAAGTTCATGGAGGGCTTTCGCTACGACGCGCATCCCATGGGAATGCTGGTCGGCACTATCGGCGCGCTCTCGACCTTCTATCCCGAAGCGAACAATATCACCGACCTCGAATCGCGCCGTCTGCAGACCCGTCGCCTGATCGGCAAGGTTCCGACCATCGCCGCGTTTGCCTTTCGTCATTCCCGCGGTCTGCCCTACGTCTATCCCGATAACGAGCTCAGCTACACCGGGAACTTTCTCTCGATGCTTTTCCGCATGGCCGAGCGCGACTACAAGCCCAATCCGATCCTTGAGCGCGCGCTCGACGTGCTCTTCATCCTGCATGCCGATCACGAGCAGAACTGTTCCACCAACGCGATGCGCTCGGTTGGCAGTTCGCAAGTCGATCCATATTCCGCCGTCGCCGCCGCCACCGCAGCGCTTTATGGTCCGCTCCATGGTGGCGCCAACGAAGCCGTCATTCGCATGCTGATGGAGATTGGATCGCCGAAGAACGTCCCCGCGTTCATCAAGAAGGTCAAGGCGGGCGAGGGGCGCCTGATGGGCTTCGGCCATCGCGTTTACAAGAACTACGATCCCCGCGCGAAGATCGTGAAGCGCATCGCGTACGAGGTGTTCGAGGTCACCGGCCGCAATCCGCTCATCGATATTTCGCTCGAGTTGGAGAAGATCGCGCTCGAGGATGACTACTTCGTTTCGCGCAAGCTCTATCCCAATGTCGATTTTTACACCGGCGTCACCTACCAGGCGATGGGCTTTCCGATGACCATGTTCCCGGTGCTCTTTGCGATTCCGCGCACCTCCGGATGGATGGCGCAATGGGCCGAGATGGTGCGCGATCCCGAACAGAAGATTGCGCGCCCGCGCCAGGTCTATATCGGTGCGGACACACGCAAGTGGGCGCCGATGGATCAGCGGCCGGAGCCGACCTCGCGCGAGGATGCAGTTAGCGATCAGATCTAGTCGCCTTCCGTGATTAGATTAAAGAGGTGGCATCTTCGCTAGGATTAGAAGCGTCCGGTGGCAAACAGGGATTGGTTCGGGCGTTGCCCGGCGGCGTGATGCGACCCGCCCATGGAGGCTGAATTGCCGGCCCCGCGGGGTGCGAGTAGGATCAAACCAGTAGCAAGGCGCGATCGCCGGGTGATCGAACATGAAGGCATCAATCAGCAAATGGGTCGAAGATCTGATTAAGGATCCCGACAAAGCCTCCGAATTGCTCAAGGAGATCAACCGCGCCCAAAAAGATCCCGCGTCTGATGAAATCGTAGTTGGCGGCAAGCGCTACAAGGTCCGCCTCGCGGGAACTGCCGCGATGCCCGTCGAACAAAAGTAACTCCAGTATGATCGGGGCCTAGGGTCATTTCGGGAGTCGGCGCCTGAGCCTCGCATTTCCCGCCGTAGTCGTAATCCTGGCATTCATGCCAGGACTGATTTTCATCCGGGGCTATTTTCGCTTCCCCTTTCCGCGCACATTTACGACCACCGACGAGATCGTAGCCGCGATGGTTTTCGCGGTTCCCATCCAGGCGCTGGGCATCTGGCTCGTTCAGGTATGCACTCATTATCGTATCGATTTCATCGATTTGGGCACGCTGATGGAGGGCGCGAAAAGCGACCTCGCCAATGCGGATGCCTTCAGGGAAGTCTCGAGATTCCTGTGGCCGATAATCGGCTACAACCTCGCCTTATGGGTGTTCGCCAATCGCCTCGGCAACGTACTGCGCCAAACCGTAATCAGCATGGAATGGGACCTCAAGTATTCGTGGCTCCGCTTCAGCAGCGAATGGTACTACCTGCTGACGGGACGCCAATGGGGTTGGAAGGCCGGCAAGGATTTCGACCTGATATTCGCGGACGTGATGGTATCCTTCGCACCGCAATCCGTGATCTATTCTGGAATCCTGAGGAGTATCCACTTTGCGCGCGACGGTGGCGTCGAGTCCCTGGTCTTGAACCAGGCCGAAAAGTGGGCTCACCCCGGCGAACTGTCCGCCCAACGAATCCCGGGGCAAGCACTCGTGATCAAGTTCGATCAGGTTCTGAATTTGAACTTTCGCTTGATCAAAATGGTCGCCACTCCTGTTACTTTCGATCCGTGAAATGAGGTTTGCGCTTCTCGACGAAGGCGCGCGCCCCCTCCGCGATATAGCCGGCGCGCACGCATAGCGTCTGATTGCGATCCTCCATGTAGATTGCGTTCTCGAGGCTGCCCGCATCGATGTTAGCGGCCAGGCATTCCTTGGTCAGCCGCAGTCCGAGCGGAGACGTCTCGACCATCTCTTGCGCCAGTCGTCCGGCCGCTGCGTCAAGTTCGCCGTCAGGAACTACTTCGGACACCAATCCGGTCGCCAGCGCGCGGCTCGCGTTGATGAAGCGACCGGTCAACATCAGTTCCGATGCGATCGAACTCCCGACCGCGCGCGGCAGGTGATAGCTGACCCCCATGTCGCATGCGCTTAGCCCGATCTTGATGAACGCCGCGTTGAAGCGCGCCGATTCGCCTGCGATGCGCACGTCGGCAGCGAGCGCGAGCGCAAAGCCGCCGCCCGACGCCGGTCCGCGAACCGCGGCGATAAACGGCTGCGGCAATCGCCGGATCGCGACCACAAGGTCGCTCATCTTGCGTTGGATGTCGAATACGCTTGCGGTCGATGCGCTCGTCACATCGACTCCGCCGCCTCCGCTCTGCTCCTTGAGGTCGAGCCCGGCGCAGAAGGCGCGACCGGCACCGCGCATCACGACCACGCGCGTTTTTCGATCATGATAAAGCTCGCGCAGGTAGTCGTGCAGCTCATCGACGATCACCGCATTAAGCGCGTTCAGCGCCTGCGGCCGATTCAGAGTGAGCCATGCGATCTCGCCGTCACGATTAATTTCCAACGCCTGGTAAGGCATCTCCGACCTCCAACCTTTTGGTTGATTTTTCTTTGATTTTTCCCGCGATCGCGCCGACGCATTTCTGTCGTCGATCGGCCCTGCGTCACGTTTGCAAAACCATAACCGGATCGAGGTCTCGTGCGCCAACCGAAGTCGCTTCGCTAGCGCCCCGTGAATTGGTTTTTTGAAGGAATAATTGGCCCAGAATCGCCATCGTTATTCGATACGTTCGAACGACGACTTAATTATTTCTTGACTCACTGGCATTAGCAGACGATGTTGTAATATAACAATATGTAGCAACGGGTCTCAGCGAGGCTTTCGATGCCCGATCTAAATGGTTCCGCTCACACCCCGGTTTCCCGGGACGACATTTTCACCATCAAAGAGTTGTCCGACCACCTCCGGGTGCATCCGACTACGATCTACCGGCTGTTGCGGCAAGGACGCCTGCCCGGTTTTCGTGTCGGCAGCAATTGGCGGTTTAATCGCGGCGCAATCGAGCGATGGGAGCATACACAACTGGCGGGGCCGGAGTTGCCCTCGGCGCGCGGTCGCCGCAAACGCCAGACCCATTAGCGATCCTGTCCCTCCACCTCCAAGGGTCCGATGGCGGACCCGATCCACTTCCCCTAGTTGTCCCCGTCTCCCGCACTTGAGAGTTTAAGGCTGCCGCAGTCGGCTCTTCTTTTCCGAAGCGAACAACCTCGTTGCTCGGACGATCGATCTGCGCACGCATATCTCGTGCGCGACACCAGTCCCGCTCATGTTAGTCCAGCTCGTTCGCCCTTCCGCGATAGCCCGAATTGCGCCCGCGTCGTTTGACAATTGCCGGCTAAACCGAATACCTAACGGGCATCATCGAATGCGGAGAGTTGGGCCCAGATGCCGACCAAGTACGCTGACGTGCGTGGCTATGCCACGTTTTATTATTACGTTGGACAGACCACGCTGCCCGACGTCGTGCCCGACTTCTCGCGCGGCCGCAAACTAATCTTGCTGCATGCCGCCGGTTCCAACGCCCACGCCTGGCATTACCAGTACGAGGCGCTCGGCGCGAGCCACAGTCCGATTGCTCCCGACCTGCCCGGTCATGGCCGTAGTGCGGGCGTCGAAGGCCTGCGCACCGTCCAGGATTACACCGATTTCGCGATCGCCTTCGCCGACGCGCTCAAGATCGATTCCGCCGTTTTCGTCGGGCGCTCGATGGGTGGTGCGGTCGCGATGGATCTTGCTGCGCGTTATCCCAAGCGCGTACAGGGCCTCGTCCTGATGGCGACTGCGGCGAAGTTCAACGTCCCTGCGGAACGGATCGAACAGTGGCGCGCGGTCATGATGGGTCGCACAGGACAGCCTTTCACCAACGATGGCTATTCGCCCAAGACTATCGCGGAAAAGCGCGAAGTTATTCAGGAAGGATGGGGCGAGCAGATTCGCACCGACCCACGCACCCGCTGGGGTGATATGGTGGCGGCATCTCAGGTCGATCTGCGCGATCAACTTGGCAAGATTGCGACGCCGACGCTCATCCTCGCCGGTGCCGACGATCAGGTCACGCCGCCTGCCGACGCCGAGTTCCTCAAGGCCGGCATCAAGGGTGCGCGCCTCGAAGTGATCGCCGATTCCGCCCACAACCTGACCACCGAACAGCCCGCGACCGTCAATGCCGCGGTGGAAAAGTTCCTCGCCAGCCTGAGTTAGGGAGCGCCCGCATGAGTTTAAGCCGTAAATGCGCCGTCGTCGGCGCCTATGAACATCCCACTCGGTTCGCGCCCGACAAGACCATGTACCAGATCATGGCCGAGAGCATCCGCGGCGCGCTCGACGATTGCGGCCTGACCATCAAAGACGTTGACGGTCTGCTCACCGCCGGGATGGGCATGGGCGCGATGGCGATTGTGGGCTTTTGCGATTACCTGAATCTGACGCCCAACTTTCTCGATTCGACCAATATTGGCGGCTCCTCGTTCGTCGCTCACACGGCCCACGCGGCCGCCGCGATTAACGCCGGTCTGTGCGAAGTTGCCGTCGTCGTTTACGGATCGACTGCCGCCTCGTCGCGCTTCGCGATTGGTACGGGCGGCGGTGGCGGTGGCGGCGATCCTTGCGACCAGTACGAATTTCCTTTCGGTCCAACCACCGTCGGCGCCTATGCGATGATCGCGCAGCGTCACATGCACGATTACGGCACCACGCCCGAACAACTCGCCGAGATCGCCGTCACGATGCGCCTGCATGCCTCGATGAATCCGGTCGCCAAGTATCGCGATCCGATCACGGTCGAGGATGTGCTCGCCTCGCGCGTGATCTCCTCGCCGTTGCATTTGCTCGACTGCTGCATCATCAGCGATGGCGGTGGCGCGTTGGTCATCACCTCGGCCGAACGCGCGCGCGACCTGAAGAAGAAGCCCGCATATATTCTTGGTGTGGGCGAGACCGTGCGCCATGCGGCCCGCGGCCAGCGCGACTTCCTCGAGATCGCAGCGGCCCAGTCCGGCCGCCTCGCCTTCGAGCGCTCCGGGGTCGCCCACAAGGACATCGACATGGCGATGATCTACGACTCGTTCACGATCACCGTCCTCGCCACCCTCGAAAATCTGGGCTTCTGCAAACGCGGTGAGGGCGGCGCCTTTGTCAGCGGCGGCCGGCTGCGCTTCGACGGCGATTTTCCGATCAATACGGACGGCGGCGGACTTTCCTCCAACCATCCCGGCATGCGCGGGATGTTCCTCGTGATCGAGGCGGTCAAACAGTTGCGCGGGGAATGCGGTCCGCGCCAGGTCAAAGATTGTAAAATCGCGCTCGCCCACGGCACTGGCGGCGCGCTCGGCACCCGTCATTCCGGTGCGACCATCATTCTTTCCAATCAGTGAGCGCGAACTATGCCGCAGGATAAAGCTCCCAGGACCTATCGCAAGCCGCTGCCCCATATCGACGAGGAGAATCGTCCCTGGTGGGAGGCGACGCAGCGCCACGAACTCTACGTCCAGAAATGCCGCGACTGCGGCGATCTGCGCTTCCATCCGCGCGCCCTCTGCACCAATTGCATGTCGTCGAGCACCGAATGGATCCGCTGCAAGGGCACCGGCAAAATCTACACTTTCACCGTCACTCAACAGAATCAGGCCGGCGGCTTTCGCGACTCGCTGCCCTATGTGATGGCGTGGGTCGAGGTCGATGAAGGCCTCAAGATGCTCACCAACATTGTCGACTGCCCCCCTGAACAGGTTAAGATAGGGATGCCCGTCGAGGCCGTCTTCGACGACGTTACCCCAGAGGTGACGCTCGTTAAATTTCGCCCGGCGAGGTGAGGTTCCCGCTGAGTGAGCACTATTCTTGACCTGCACAGCCATAGCGAGGCTTCCGAAGATAGCCGCGCCCCGCTGGAGGCGTACCTCAACTGGCTGAAGCTCAGGAGCGCCGAGCGTCCCCTCGATGGCATCGTGCTGACCGAGCATCGCCAGTTTAACGGTGACGCCGACTATCGCGCGCTCGAGGACAAGTTCGGGATGCTGGTGTTGAAGGCCTCCGAAGTCGAGACCGACTATGGCCACGTCCTCGTCTTCGGCGTTACCAACGAGATGACGCAGCGCTTCGATTTTGCCAACGTCCACCTGCCCGCGCAGGAAGTGATCGACGAAGTCGCGCGCATGGGCGGAGTCGCCATCCCCTGTCATCCGGGGCGTCCCAATGTCGGCCTCTGCGAGCACTATACGAAGAAGCCCCCGTTGCAGAATGTCATCGCGGTCGAGGTCCTCAACGGTGGGTCGCGCAAGGGTGAGGACGAACGCAGCGACGCTCTGGTCAAGGAATTCGGCTATCGCGCGATCGGCGGCTCCGATAGCCATCTGGTCAGCCTGATCGGACTGTGTGCGACGCGTTTCGACGCCCAGGTGCGCACCGCCGACGACTTGGTGCGCGAACTCAAAGGCGGCGCTTACGAACCAGTTGATTTCCGCCCGCGCCGCAAACCCGTGCCGCAAGCGGTTCCGGTTGAGGTGAAATAAGCATGGCTGTCAATTACGACCCGGCGATCATCGGCCGCGTCTTCGAAACCACCGACCCGCTCCAGGTCAGCCCCGAGATGGTGGCGAATTTCTGCAGCGCGATCGGCGAATCCAATCCCATCCATACCGATGCCGCCGCCGCGAATAAGGGTCCTTACGGCGGTATTACCGCGCCGCCCTCCTTCGCGGTCACCTTCCGCAACGGCCAGCATTTTTTCCAGCACGTGCCGCGCTACGGCAAACAGGGCTTCGACGCCGGCAAAGACGTCGAATTTGTCAGCCCCATCCGGCCCGGCGACGCGATCACGCTGAGCTCGCACGTCAAAGAGATCTACGAAAAGACGGGCCGCAGCGGCTCGATGGTCTTCGTTATCGTGCGCACCACCTTGACCAACCAGAAGAGCGAGGTCGTGGCCCATATCGACCATCGCTTTATGAACCGCACCTGAGCGCCAGCCATGTCAGAAAACAAAAGCGATTTGAACTTCGAGACGGTCAAAATCGGTGATTCGCTCGGACCCGAGGAATTCCACCTCAGCAAGGATCAGGTTCGGTCGTACGCCAAGGCCACCGGCATGTGGGTGCCGCGCTTCACCGACGATGAGGCGGCGCGCAAGGAAGGCCTCCCCGGCATGATCACGCCGGGCAACATGAGCCTCGCGATTCTGAGCAAACTCGTGACCGACTGGATCGGAGCGAGCGGCGCGCAATTAACCCGGATGGGTACGACCTATCGGCAGCCCGTGATGCCCGATCACACGCTTACCCTGCACGGCTTCGTCACCGACAAGAAGGAAACCGATCACACCGCCGAGATGGATATCTGGCTCGAAAACGAGGACGGCGAGCGTCTCGTCGTCGGCACCGCCACCGTCCACTTCCCCCGTTAATCCCGCCGCGCATTGCGAGCAACTAATTCGCTCCGGCAGAATTGCCCAAGCGCTGGAAGCCTCGGAATTCGTTTCCAATGCTTCGCGCGGCGACCGCGAACTCGACATTCTGGACGCGCTTGCTGACACCTGCACTCAAATGTCAGCCCGCGCCGCCTTGCACTCAAGCAGCTTCCGCTCCTTTGCTGAAGTGCAGCCGGCGCTACTTAGAGGATGGTCCCCTTACTTGCCGGCGGCGGCCAGCACGTCGTTCGCGAACGCA
>DASXFX010000016.1:0-9826 GCA_036489375.1 Binataceae bacterium (SeqCode)
CGGACGGGAACTCACCACCGACGAGGGCCTCGCGATTTATACGGCGACCGGCGACGATCTGCGCGCTGTCATCAAGGCCGCCGATCTCGCGCGCGCCGAAGACGTCGGCGAGGAAGTCACCTACGTCGTCAATCGCAACATCAACTTCACCAATATCTGCTTCGTCGGCTGCCAGTTCTGCGGCTTCAAGCGCCAGAAATGGGAATCCGATGCCTACGACCATTCCGACGACACCATCGTCGCGAAGGTCGCCGATGCGGTCGCGCGCGGAGCAACCGAAGTCTGCATGCAGGGCGGCATCAACCCCGACATGCCGGCCTTCAAGTATCGCGATCTCCTGATCGCGATTAAGTCGCATTTCCCCGATATCCACATCCATGCGTTCTCCCCGATGGAAATAATGTACGGCGCCCGCCGCACCCGCATGGAGTATTCCGAGTACATCGCGATGCTGCGTGACGCGGGTCTCGGATCAATTCCCGGCACCGCCGCCGAAATCCTCGACGACAGCATCCGCGAAGTGCTGAGCCACAAGAAGGTCGATGTCGCCGCCTGGGTCGATATCGTAACCTCCGCCCACGCGCTCGGCGTCCGCACCACCTCGACCATCATGTACGGGCATCTGGAAAGCCCGCGCCACGTCGTCAATCATCTCGACTTGCTGCGCACGATTCAGAAGCGCACGCATGGCTTCACCGAGTTCGTGCCCCTGCGCTTCATCCACGAAAATACCGTGCTCTTCCGACGCGGCCTCGTGAAACCGCAGGAAAGCGGCATCCTCGACCTTCAGATGTATGCGTTCGCGCGACTGTTCCTGCGCGGCTTCATCGATAACATCCAGACCTCGTGGGTCAAGCTGGGCGTGGACCTCGCCGCCGTCACCCTCAAGGCGGGATGCAACGACTTCTCCGGCACCCTGATGGAAGAGAGCATCACCGCGCAGGCCGGGGGCACTGCCGGCGAGTTCGTCGCCGTTGACCTGATCGAAGAAAAGGCGCGCGAGGCCGGGCGCGTTGCCGTTGAACGCAGCACTTTGTACAAAAAACTCTACGGCAGGAAGGCTCCCAATGGTGCGCGGCCGATCATCCACTCCGCTCAAGCCCTCGATCACCACGCTGGCGGGGGGGGTGGGTGCGGCTAAGTTCCTCCGCGGCCTGATCAAGCGCGTCGATCCGCGCCAGGTGACCGTCGTCGTCAATACCGGCGACGACGAGCACTTCTATGGTCTCCACGTCTCGCCCGACGTTGACACCGTCATCTATACGCTCGCCGGTGTCATCAATCGCGAGCATGGCTGGGGTCTCGAAGGCGAAAGCTTCAATGCGCTCGACGCGCTCGGCCGGCTCTACGGCAAGCCCTGGTTCAACTTGGGCGATCGCGACCTCGCGACCCATCTCTATCGCACCGAGCGGCTTCATTCCGGCGCACCCTTGAGCGATGTCACTGCGGAACTCGCGGATCGCTTTGGCGTGAAGTCGCAAATATTGCCGATGAGCGACGACCGCGTGCACACCTTCGTCAAGCTCAAGGGGCGTCCCGCCCTCCCCTTCCAGGAATACTTTGTGCGCGGACGCGCACGCGGTGTGGTCGAGAATATCGAGCTTCGTGGAAGCGCCAAGGCGAAACCGACGCGTGCCGTTCTCGACGCCATCAAACAGGCGGCCGCCGTCGTCATTGCACCGTCGAATCCCTTCGTCTCGATCGGTCCGATCCTCGCTCTCGCCGGCATGCGTAAGGCGCTCGCCGCGGTGCGTCACCGGGTCGCCGCTATAAGTCCCATCGTTGGCGGCAAGACCATCAAGGGCCCGGCCGACAAGATGATGCGCGGACTCGGCCACGAGATTTCACCGCTCGGCATCGCGCGCCTCTATCGCGATGTCGCCAGCCTGATGGTCATCGATGTTATCGACCATCGCTACCTCGAACCGATTCGCGCGCTCGGCATGAACGCAATCGCCACCGACACTGTTATGACCACGCCCGATCATGCCGCGCGCTTGGCAGACGTGGTGACACGCGCGCTTGAGGTGTAGGCTTTACCCTTCATGGCCTCACTTACGCTTACCGCTATCGAAGGCATCCCGATGATCATGCCGGGCGATAACCTCGCCGAACTGATCGCACACGCACTCGCGCGAATCGATTTGAAGCTGCGCGACGGCGATATCCTCTCGGTTTGTCAGAAGATCGTCTCCAAGGCCGAGGGCCGCCTGGTCAACTTGAACGATGTCGAGCCGTCGCCGATGGCGCTGAAGTTCGCCGAGCGCTGGGACAAGGACCCGCGATCGGTCGAACTGGTCCTGCGTCAGACCAGCCGGATCGTGCGGATGGATAATGCTGTCCTGATCGTCGAAACCGGGCCCGGATGGGTCTGCGCCAATGCGGGCATCGACGAGTCCAACAGCCTCGAAGACGACCGCGCCATCCTCCTGCCCGAGGATCCCGATGCGTCCGCGGTGCGCCTGCGCGCTGACTTAAAGCGCCTGACCGGCGCTTCCATCGCCGTCCTCGTCACCGACACGTTCGGCCGCCCCTGGCGCGATGGACTGACCGAGGTATGTCTCGGTGTCGCCGGCCTCGATCCGATGCTCGATCTGCGCGGCACCACCGACCTCGGCGGCCGCGAACTGCATCACACCGTCATCGCGACTGGCGATGAGCTCGCCTGCGCCGCCGGCCTCCTGATGCCCAAAGCGGGCGCAACTCCAGCCGTGCTGATCCGCGGCTACCACTTCAAACCCGCCGATAGCAGCGCCAAGGCGCTCATCCGTCCGGCGGCCTCGGATCTCTTCCGCTAGGCGGCCCGGGTGAAGAATCCCCAAACCGCCGACGCTATCTCGGATTCCCAGGTCGAGGCGAATCAGGCTCAGGACATCGCGCTCCCCGTGCGCAAGGATCTCCTCGCCACCGAAGCCAAACTCTCGCAACTGCTCGATTCCAACGAGGCTCTCATCGGCGAAATCTGCCACTATCTCGTCGATGCGGGCGGCAAGCGCCTGCGTCCGCTTTTCATCCTGCTGGTCTATCGAGCATGCGGCGGCGTCAGCGCCAAGGTCGAGGACGCGATCGACGCCGCCATCGCGCTCGAGTTGATTCATTCCGCGACCCTCCTTCACGACGACATCATCGACGGCGGCCTCCTGCGTCGCGGCAAACCGTCTGCCTTCGCTCGCTATGGTTTCGCGCCCTCGCTGGTCGCCGGCGATTTTCTCTTTTGCCGCGCCTTCGAGCTCTGCGGCCGTTTCGAGGAACGACTCGTGCGCACCGCCGCGCAAGCGTGCATTCAGCTCACCGAGGGCGAGGTGATGGAGGGCCGCATGCGTCACAACGCCGCCGCCACCATCGACGACTACATCGCCGTCATCACGCGCAAGACCGCATCGCTCTTCGCCGCCGGCGGCAAGGTCGCAGCCGATCTCGCCGGCGCAGACGCGAAAACCATCGCCGCGATGGAAACGCTCGGCCTTTCCATCGGTCTCGCCTTCCAGATGATCGACGACCTGCTCGACGTGCTCGGTCCGGAAGAAAAAATTGGCAAGCCGGTCGGTTCCGATTTGCGCGCCGGCATCATCTCGTTGCCGGTCGTGCTCGGGGTCCAGCACAATACCGAGTTTGCCCGCAACTTCCGCGCCGGTACACGCCTCGAAGGTGCCGACTTCGACCAGGCCCTCCAGTTGATGCGCGATCCGTCGCTGATCGCCCGCGGTCGCGCGATGGCTGCCGATCAGGTCGAACACGCCCGCGGCCTGCTCGCTCAACTCAAGCCCTCGGTCTATCGCGAAAGCCTCTCGATGCTTATCGACGATCAGATCAACCGCGAAGACTAATCTCCCCAGGCACTCCGTGGGGTCCGCTGTCGCTGTCCGTACCGCCGCTTCGCGGCGCTTTCGATTTCCACGTCCGATCGGCTAGTGTGGTCGCCATCGCGGAGGAGCGCCGCAATGGAAAATTCACCCGAGTACCGCGTCACCAACGTCGATCAACTCCGCACCATCATAGGCGAGCCGGGCAAGCTCGTGCCGCTTAAACTACTCACCGCCCTCGACGACGATGCGATCGACTTCATCCGCCGCTCGCCCTTCCTGGTGCTCTCGACCGCTGATGCGGACGGTAACCAGGATGCCTCGCCCAAGGGCGACGCGCCCGGCTTCGTCGCGATCGAGGATCGCAACACCCTTCTGATTCCCGATCGCAAGGGTAACAAGCTGCTCTTCGGCCTGCAGAATATCCTGGCCAATCCGCGCGTCGGAATTTTGTTCATCACGCCGCCCACCAGCGAGACCTTGCGCGTCAATGGCACCGCCGAGCTGATCGTTGACCCCGCCATTCTCGAGCGGCTGGCGGCGCGCGGCTCGCCCGCGCAAGTCGCGATTCGAGTGACGGTGCGCGAATGTTTCTTCCACTGCGCCAAGGCTTTCATCCGATCCGAATTGTGGAAGCACGAAAAATGGGCCGAGCCGATCAAGATCTCGTTCGGCAAATACCTCGCCGGCAAAATAAGCGCCGCCCAGGCCCAAGCAGTTGCTGAGGTTGCTCCCGCGAACCATGCCACCGCGCCGGATCAGGCCACCCAGCAAGCCGACCTCGCACAGCAGATCGACGCCTTCGTCGAGGAAGACTACAAGACCAATCTGTAGCTATTTCAAGTAGCTATTCTCAATAGCTACTGCAAACTTGTAGCTATTCCCGGTGTATAGCTACTCTCTTAGACTATTGCTATTCGCCGTTTGTAGCTACTTTCAAACGCCGCGTATCGCGCCTGACGCTCGGCTCAATAGGTGATCAGCGGTTTGATTATGTTGTCTTCCTTCGTTTCCATCATGTGGAATGCGCGCTCAACCTGTGCGAACGGAAATCGATGAGTAGTCATCGGCGTCGGATCGATTCGCCCGTTTTCGAGTAGCCGCAGCAGCCGCGACAGCCGCTCGCGTCCGCCCGGGCATAGCGCCGTGCGAATCACCTTGTCGCCCATCCCGAGGCCGAATTCGGGCAGCGGAATCTGCAACAGGTTGCCGGCCTCGCCATGGAAGCCGACGTTCGAAATGACACCGCCGGGCTTGGTCGCCCTGATGCAGTTCTCGAAGGTCTCCGGCAGGCCGATCGCCTCGATCGCGCTATCGACGCCGACTCCGCCGGTCGCCGCCAGGATCTGCGCGACGGTATCGCCGCGCGTCGGATCGACCACCAGGTCCGCGCCAAATCGCTTGGCGAGCTGCTGCCGATCGGGCTTCGACTCGACCGCGATTATGAAACCGGCGCCCACCGCCCGCGACGCGATCGTCGCGCTCAAACCGACCGGCCCCTGCGCGAATACTGCCACCGTGCCTCCGACTGGAATCGCCGCATTCTCGGCGCCCGCGAAGCCGGTGCTCAGCATGTCGGTGGTGTAAAGCGCCTGCTCGTCGGTGAGCCCTGCCGGAATCGGCACGAGGTTGAAATCGGCGTCGTTGACCAGGAAGTATTCCGCCAGGTTGCCGTCGCGCACCGGACCGAACTGGTACCCGCCGAGCAGCCCGCCGCATTGCGAAGTGAAGCCGCGCTGACATGCGTCGCAGCGCCCGCACGGTGTGATCGCGCACACTGCCACGCGATCGCCCACCTTGCATCGCGTCACCCCGGCGCCCAGCTTATGCACCACGCCGACGCTCTCATGGCCGAGAAAGCGGCCCTCGGTGAACTGGATCACGCCGCGCACGTTATGTACGTCCGAGGTGCAAATGAGCGACGCCGTGGTTTTGATCACGGCATCGTTCGGCCCCGGTTCGGGAATCGCTTTATCGATTACGCCAACCTTGCCGATAGCCAGAAATGCGAGCCCTTTCATATCACACCTCAATCCCAGCGTTGCCTGATAGCAGCACTGTCCCGGAACATCCGCGTCAAATATCAACGTCGTTCCAGAACATCCGCATCGTCAGGGTTCGTTAGCCGATCCGCTCCCCCGCTGCAACCTCCCGCTCACTCGCGCCGCCTCGCTCCGCGCCCCCGCGAGCCGCACACAGCAGACCGCATCTCGCGCCAGCGCTAAGTGCGGTATGCCGTGCGCGCGTCACTGCAAGCGTGTGCGACGCCCCGTGAGGCAGAGCGGGCGGCACACGAGGTGTGCCGCCCGCTCTGCCCAAGGCGTAACGCGCGACTGACGTCGCGCGTTACGCATGCTGCGGCCTCTTGTGTGTAATGCCCGCACGCGCCCCCGACCTGCATGTGACGCGCGGCGCGGGCGACGACCACGTCGTCTGCTGCCCTGCCCCAAGCCGGCCTCCGCGCTCGTGACGAACGCCCATATGCCACACCCCACCGATAGCTGTCTGCACCAATGCGTGACGCTCCCGCGTCACGCATTGGTGCCGCCGACGCGTCCCCCTGGCGAGTGTGGTAGCCGCGGCGCTGACGCGCCACGACGACGCCCGACGTGCGGGGTGCTGTGGGCACACGAGGTGTGCCGTCGCGCGTCGCGACCCTCCGCGCATCGACACTCCTATGGCAGTACTCACGAGCGCGTCGGCGTATGGCGGGCGGCGCGCTCACGCGCGCCGCCCGCCCCCCGATGCTACATTCCCCTCCAGCAACCGCCATGAGAGTGAACGCCCACATCATCGTCAGCACCTTCCTCGTCGCGCTCGACCTCGTCGGCACCTTCGTCTTCGCCCTGAGCGGTGGGATGGTCGCCGTCAAGCGTCGCCTCGATCTCTTCGGCGTGCTGGTGCTGTCCTTCGCCGCCGCGACCGCCGGTGGCATCCTCCGCGATGTCCTCATCGGCGCGGTCCCTCCCGTCGCCATCGATACCTGGCATTATCTCGCCGTCTCAACCTTGGCGGGCCTCATCACGTTCCTCTGGTATCCGACCATCAATCGGATGCGAAACCCGGTTCAGGTCTTCGACGCGGTCGGCCTCGCCTTGTTCGCAGTGACGGGCACCGACAAGGCCCTCGCCTATGGCCTCGGCCCGGCGCCGGCGGCCCTCCTCGGGATGCTCACCGGAATCGGCGGCGGCATGGTCCGCGATATGCTCGTGCTGGAAATCCCGATGGTCTTGCGGGCCGACCTCTATGCGGTTGCGGCCCTCGCCGGCGCAGTCACCGTCGTGATCGGCCGGATGCGCGGGTTGCCTTCCGCTGCGACTACCATCGCCGGCGCCCTCCTCTGCCTGATTCTGCGCCTCCTCGCCATCCGCCGCGGCTGGCACCTCCCCACCGCCCCTCCCCCTCCAACCCCGAATAGCAGTAAGTGATAGGTAATAGAGGGCCGGTGAAACGAAAGGTTGCATGGCGACCTCCTGTGGAAAAACTCATCGGAGGCTGTACCAGCATCGGGGAGACCCTTACTGATTACTGAAACCTCTCCCAGGTTTCAGACTTCCCATTAGTAAGAGATCCGTCCTGCACACTGCCTCGTGCTTCAATACGAGTGTTGAAAGACCTTGGCAGATGTCGAGAATGGTGCGGTTCAATCTCGATAGGTGTAGGAACACTAGGTGGAATCAAAGGACGAAAGAAGTAGTGTTTGTAAACTTTAAATTTCTGCCACAAGGTGTGCGAAAAAGTTTCACATTCTGGTATCGTCCGCTTGAGGAGGGCCTCGCCCTTGTATGGAACGCATCGAGAAAACGGTTTTTCTCAGTTATCGCCGCACCAATATTCCGTGGGCTCTCGCTATTTTCCAGAACCTGGAGCAGCACGGCTATGATGTGTTCTTCGATTACGACGGCATCGCCAGTGGAGACTTCGAGAGCGTCATCCTTGGAAATATCACTGCACGGGCCCATTTTCTTGTTTTGCTCACCCCTTCCGCACTGGAGCGTTGCGACGAACCAGCAGATTGGTTACGTCGCGAGATCGAGACTGCTCTTGCTAACCAGCGTAATATCGTGCCGCTGATGCTTGAAGGGTTCGACTTCGGGACACCTAGAATCGCCAGTCAGCTCACCGATAAGCTCGCGGCACTCAAGCATTACAACGGACTAAGCATCCCACCAGGGTACTTTCTCGAGGCCATGTCGCGCTTGCGCGACAAGTATTTGAATGTGCCGCTGACCGCGGTGCTCCACCCGGCATTCCTACCTGCGCAACGAGCGGCTACGGAGCAGAAAGCGGCAGCTAGCGCTGCCCCAACCGTCCAAGAGGAAGAACTAACCGCCCAGAAATGGTTTGAGCGAGGGTTTGCCGCCATCGACGTCGATGAACAGTTGCGCTTTTACACGGAGGCAATCCGCCTCAAGGCCGACTATGCCGACGCTTACATCAACCGCGGTATTGTGCGGCGCGCCAAAGGGGACGCAGACGGTGCACGACAGGATGACAACGATGCGATCCGACTTGGATACAAAGCGTAGATTCGCAAGCTTACGGGAATGTTCAGACGCGCCAGTTCATTGAGGGGCCGTGACGGTGCCGGTGAATTTGAGCGTCATGGAACCAACCAAAATCCCGCCCGATCCCCCGGTCACATACCTAGTATAACCCGACACCGTACCCCGTAGTTCTCTCCAGCGTTCCTTTCGCTAGCGTTCATGGTTCCGCGCGTTGGTCAAACGGCCTCATCGCCGGTCCGCCGGCCCTCATCGCCGACTGGAAGAGGCGGCGTTCAGCGACCATGTCGATCTGCCGCACTGAAAAATTTCATCCTATTCGGACATGGTCAAATTAAGTGGTCAAAGCTCGCCTAAATACCAGAGACAGTGTCGGCTAATCTGGGTGAAATATTTCACCTCATTAGCTAGACTCCGTCCTACCGACAGTTGGTATTAGCTACCGTACTGACCTTCGCAACCGCCGTGAGCCATCGACTGTGACGGTCGGCGCTGTCGGTGTACCGAGCGCATTTACTCTTCCTAGCGTCGTGACTAGTCAGAATCGACGGGGCTGACTGAAACTGATGAGTCTATTTTTGGTAGGCGGGGATCGGCTTCCTGATTGCTGCTATCCGGTGTAGTGGCTCTGCTGTCAACGCCGATCGATACCGACTAGTCAGACAAGGGGGCTGTGGTGGTGGGGGTGAAGTAGGTGCGTTGGGCCCAACGGGCGACATCGACCAAGCCGATCATGACTGGAACCTCTATCAGCGGACCAATCACTGCCGCGAAGGCGGCGCCACTGTCGATACCGAAGGTCGCTACTGCAACTGCTATCGCCAGTTCGAAATTGTTGGAAGCTGCCGTGAACGACAAGGTCGCGCATTGCGGATAGCTCGCACCAGCGCGTTTGCTTAGTACAAATGACACCGCGAACATGATGGTGAAGTAGAGCAGCAGTGGTATCGCGATGCGGACGACATCGAGCGGCATCCGCAGGATTGCGTCGCCCTTGATCGAGAACATGACGATGATCGTAAACAGCAAGAATGTAAGAGTAAGCGGACTAATCTTGGGTATGAACCGCTGACGGTACCAGGTCTTACCCTTCGCTCTGGTCAGGACCGTCCAAGTGAGCAAGCCCGCCACAAACGGTATGCCCAGGTAGATAGCAACGCTTTCCGCTATCTGACTGATCGTGATGTGCACGATCGCTCCGCCGAGACCCAGCCAACGCGGCAGGACGGTGATAAATACGTAGGCGTATATCGAGAAGAACAACACCTGAAAGATCGAATTGAAGGCAACGAGTCCCGCGCAGTAGTCAGCGTCGCCGTTGGCCAAGTCGTTCCAGACGATCACCATCGCGATACAACGGGCGAGCCCGATCATGATAAGGCCGACCATGTACTCGGGTCGGTCGCGTAGAAAGACAATCGCCAGCGCGAACATCAGGATCGGACCGATAATCCAGTTCTGGACCAACGATAGTACGAGAATTCTCAGGTTACGAAAGACATCGCCGAGCTCGTCGTA
>DASXFX010000027.1:0-42526 GCA_036489375.1 Binataceae bacterium (SeqCode)
CGCTACGCGTGTCTGTACCAGCCGCCGACGACCAAGCCGCGAAAGCCTCTGCCGCTGATCGTTTATTTGCACCCGTCGCTGGTCAATGCCGACAGCGTGTACAAATTCACCAACCTGCTCGACTTCCTGAAGACCGCGAACGTCAGCGACGATCCCTCGCGCCCGGGTTTTATCCTGCTCGCGCCGCAGGGCCGCAACACCACCCATTACTATCCCCCGCCCGATCGCACCGGTACCGGATGGGACAACTGGTATCGTCAGCTAAATCCTCAAGGGGCGGTTACCGTCGCGGGCAAAACTTATGCGGAAAACGTCGATGCGGCCACGATCGATCACTTTATCGACGCGGTTGAAGCGACCGGCAAAGTCGATCGGCGGCGCGTCTATGTCACCGGATGGTCCAACGGCGGCGCGATGGCGTACCTCTACGGACTGAACCGTCGGGACATTGCCGCGGTCGGAGTTTACTCGGCCGTCGATCCTTTCCGCTTGGGCAACGATCCCTGCCCGCAGGATCCGGTCGCGACCGCGCCCGCCAATAATCGTCAGGTCCAGGTCTTCAATCCTCGGCTGCCGACCTATCAGGTCCATAATAGTTGCGACATCGGCGGCATCTGCCCGAACGCGTTACTGTTGAAAAAGCAGCTTGAGGATCTCGGCGGGAGCGTTACCGATACGATAATCGATCGTAATCAACGCGCGACCGACGAATGCAGCGCGGCGTGCGGTGACGACCCCAACGGTGGAGTGTGGAACCCGTTCGGGGCAATGATCGGAATGGCGCATCATCTGCGCTGGCCGCATCCGTGGACGGCGGCGATTCTCGATTTTTTCCGGCGTCATCCGCTGCAATCTGAGGTCGGCGCGGGCGCTGTTGGAAAAGTGAATTTTACCAACGACAATTCGATCGGCGGCAAAGTCTCGCCGCCACCAAAATGATCTGAGGTCGCGGAGTTACACGATGGATTTCTCATTTAACCAGGATCAACAAATGCTGCGCGACACCCTCGCCGAATTTGGCCGGCGTGAACTGGCGCCCGCTTACGCCGATCGCGATAAGGACGAAGACTTGCCGCGCAGCGTAGTGCGCAAGCTCGGCGAGATGGGTTTGCTCGCGCCGATGGTCGAACAACGCTACGGCGGCCAGGAACTCGATTACGTCTCGCTCGGCATCGCCTTCGAGGAACTCGGACGCTACGATTTCAATGCCGCATACGTTCTGCTGCTCTCGGCGCTGGTCGGCGCGATAATTGCCGCTCGCGGCGACGAACGTCAGAAGAGTGCTTATCTGCCCGGGATTTGCAGTGGCGAGATCGTTCCCGCACTCGGCGTCACCGAGCCGGCGGGTGGCTCCGATGCTGCCCACGTCAAACTGAGCGCGCGCCGCGAGGGCGATAGCTACATCCTCGACGGCGAGAAGACCTCGATCTCCTTCGCCTCCTGGGCGGACACCATCCTCGTGATGGCGCGTACTGGAACCATCGAACAGGGCGCGCACGGCATCAGCGCGTTTTACGTTGATCTTCATGCCTCCGGCGTCAGCCGTACTCGCTTCAAGGATCTCGGCTCGCGCGCCATCGGCCGCGGCCAGTTGTTCTTCGATTCCGTGCGCGTCCCCGCCGACGATCGCGTCGGTGCCGAGGGCGCCGGCTTCGTCCAGGTGATGCAGGGCTTCGATTTCAGCCGCTCGCTCATCGGCCTCATGTGCATCGGTGCGGCCCAGCAGAGCGTTGATGAAACCTGCAAGTACGTCGTCGATCGACAGGCCTTCGGCGGCAGCCTCGCGCGCTTCGAGGGCGTTTCGTTTCCGCTGGTCGAGGCCGCCGTGCAGCTCCGCGCAGCGCGACTGCTATGTTACGAAGCCCTCACTCTAAAGGATCGCGGCGAACCGCACGGATGGCTGGCCGCCGGATGTAAATGGTGGGCACCCGAGCTCGCCGTACAGGTGCTGCATCAGTGTCTCCTGCTCCACGGCCATCTCGGCTTCAGCCTGGATTTGCCGCACCAGCAGCGCATGCGCGACGTTATCGGGCTCGAGATCGGCGACGGCACTGCCCAGGTGATGAAGCTGTTGGTGGCGCGTGCGCTGCTCGGCAACGTCGCGCGCGGCTACTGACTGCGCCTTGGTTACTGACGGCGTGCGGATAGTGACGGCGTGCGGATAGTGACGGCGCCTGGTTACTGACGGCGCGCGGCAAACCGCAGCCGCATGTAGTCGGCCGTCCAATGGCCTTGCTCGTCGCACAGCATCGGCCGCAACAACTCGACCACTTCGTCCACCGCGTGCGCCCGCTGGTCGGCCGTCAACCGATTCAGAAACGGCTGCGCGAATAGTTCGATCCATCCGCCCATATTGGTCGGCAGCGGCGTCGGCCGCGGAATCAGCTCGATATAATCGACCTCGAAGCCGGCCCGCTCGAGTCGTCCGCGATAATCGTCCACCGTCGGAAAATACCACGGGATCGTCGCCGCCCCGTCCTTGATCCCATGCCGCTCGAGTACCGCGATTATCGCTATCGTGATCGCCGCGACACAGCCATGACCGCCCATCTCGCCGACGAAACGGCCGCCGGGTTTGAGCGCGCGATACGCTCCCGCGATCACCGCATCGCGATCGCTCTTCATCCAATGGAGCGCGGCGTTGGAAAACACCGCATCGAATTCCGCGTTGAACTCCAGCTTGCCGCCTTCCATCACGCGCGCGTCCAGGCCGCGCTTTTTCGACGCCGCGATCATGTCCGCCGCCGCATCCACTCCGACCACTATTGCTCCCGCCGCTACTAGCTTTTCGGTTAGCACGCCGTCGCCACACCCGAGATCGAGAATCCGCTCGCCCGCTTGCGGATTGAGCAACTCCAGCACCGGCGCACCGAGCGCCGGCACAAAGTGCGCGTGCTCCGCATAGCGATCTGCCTTCCAGTCCTGGTTTGGCTTGCTCGGCGTTTCCATCTGATGCTCCTGAATCGTCGCTCTGGGTGGAGTTTTATTATGCGACGCCGTCGGCCAATCGCAAGCGCGAAATTCGCGCCGCGCCGCCGCACTCAGATGCTCCGCACGCAGACGCTCCGCACGCAGACGCTCCGTACACAGATGCTCCGCGCACGCACTTCAAAACGACCGACGCCGGAGTCGGCCAGTTCGCTCATCAGACCGACGCTGGCGCCGCCATAAACATTCTGCATCGAATCGGTGATGCGCAAATCGGCGAGCCCGGTGAGAGCGAGTTCCCGCTGGACCAGCGATCTCGGAATGACGCCGATGACTTCGCCGCATCGTTCCGCGTCGCTCCGTCCCCCATCCGCAAGGCGGCGCCAAAAACCCACGGGCTTGGCCCCCGCATTTTTTTCTCTCGCTTCGTGCTATACTGATGTCAGTAGCGAAGCCCCACGACCGTGGACAATCCACTCGAACTTCGCAATGGAATGTCGCCCGGCATTCCGCAGGTCACCGTCTCCGCCCGGAGATGGGAAATTCTAGATGCGCAAAAATTTAAATTCTGAGTCAAAGTGTCCCCGCGAAAGGCGACTTGCGGACTCCAACGCCAGGTTTCAGACCAGAGAGCGCCGTATTATTTTGTGCAAACGAAGCCAATTGGCGCGCTATGCCCAACTCTGAATCGCAGATCCGTCGGATTCCGCGCCTCCTCATTGCGGCAACCGGTAGCGGCGCGGGCAAAACTACTGCGACCATCGGCCTCATCGCGGCGTTGCGTGCTCGCGGCCTCACCGTCGCCGCCTTCAAATGCGGCCCGGACTACCTCGATCCGACCTATCACGCGCGGGTCAGCGGCGGCGTCTCGCATAATCTGGACGGTTGGATGATGGGGCGCGAAGCGGTCACCGCGACCTTCGCGCGCGCCGCCCGTAATGCCGACATCGCAGTGATCGAAGGAATGATGGGGCTGTTCGACGGAGCGTCGCCTGTCGCCGACGAGGGTTCCAGTGCCGAGATCGCGAAATGGCTCTCGGCGCCAGTCGTCCTCGTGACCGACGCGTCCGGGATGGCGCGGACGGTCGCCGCGGTTGCCCACGGATTCGCCCATTTCGACTCTGCACTCAACCTCGCCGGGCTCATCTGCAATCGCATCGGTAGCCGTGGCCATCTCGATCTCTTGCGTGCAGCGTCGCGCGAAGTACCGGTGCTCGGCGGACTGCCCGAACGCGCCGCCGACGCGTTTCCCGAGCGTCATCTGGGGCTCTTCAGCGCCGACGAGAAGCACGTCCCATCCACGCTGCTCGATGAGTGGGGACGGCTCGCCGCCGAATGGTTCGACCTCGATGCGATAATTGCGGTCGCCCGCTCCGCGCCATCGTTGGAACTCACGGCCGGCGCCGCCGAAATGCGGTCATCAAGTAGCACGCCGCGCTGCCGTCTGGGGGTCGCCCTCGACGACGCCTTCCACTTCTACTACGAGGACAACCTGCGCCGGCTCGAAGCGCTCGGCGCTGAGATTGTGAATTTCAGCCCGGTCCGCGATCGCGAATTGCCCGAGGTAGACGGACTGTACTTCGGCGGCGGCTATCCCGAGGCGCTCGCTCCGGAACTGTCCGGGAATCACGCGATGCTCGAAGCAGTGCGCGCCTTCGCCTCGCGCGGCGGCCCGATCTACGCCGAATGCGGCGGTCTGATGTACCTCGCGCGCTCGATCCGCACCCTCGACGGTACGACGTATCCGATGGCTGGTCTGATCGACGCCGATGCGCTCATGCACGATCGACTGCAAGCGATCGGCTACGTCGAAGTCGAAACCGTCGCGCCCTCGATTCTCGGTTCGCCCGGGTTGCGCTTTCGCGGGCATCAGTTTCGCTACTCTACGCTCGAACCCGAACCGGGCGATGTCGAACGCACCTACACCGTCCGCCCAAAATGGGGCGGCGAATTCACCGAAGGCTATCGCAGAGGCAACCTGCTCGCTTCCTACGTTCACGCACATTGGGCTTCGAATCCCGCCGCCGCCGCCGGCTTGGTGGAATCATGCACGCAGTTCCGCGCCTGCAACCGCTAGCTCGCCGCCGCGCCCGATCTCGCGACGCCTCCCCGGATGGGTCGTCACCAATGCTGGAATTCTCGCAATGTTAGCGCACACGTTGATGGTCCAGGGGACCGCATCCTCCGTCGGCAAGAGCCTCATAGTGACGGCCCTGTGCCGGCTGTTTCGGCAGCGCGGTTACCGTGTCGCTCCGTTCAAGGCGCAAAACATGGCGCTGAATTCGTTCGTTACGCCCGATGGTTTCGAAATCGGGCGCGCGCAAGCGGTGCAGGCTGAGGCCGCCGGCATCGCGCCGAGCGTGGAGATGAACCCGATCCTGCTCAAGCCCGAGGGTGATACGCGCTCGCAGGTCGTGCTGATGGGCCGCCCCACCGGCAGTTTCTCCTTCTCCGAGTATCATCAGCGCAAGCCCGAGATGATTCAGACCATTGCCGCTTGTCTTGCGCGGTTGCGCGAATCCTATGAGATCGTTGTGATCGAGGGCGCGGGCAGCCCCGCCGAGATCAATCTCGCCTCGCACGACATTGTCAACATGCACGTTGCCGAGGCCGCCGCGGCGCCGGTCATCCTCGTTGGGGATATCGACCGCGGCGGAGTGTTTGCGCAGTTCGTCGGCACGATCGATCTGCTGGAACCGGCGCAGCGCGCGCGCGTCGCCGCGTTCCTCATCAACAAATTTCGCGGCGACGTCACGCTGCTCAAGCCGGGTCTCGATTATCTCGAGCAACGCTTCGGCATCCCGGTGCTTGGGGTCGTGCCGCTCGTTCCGCGCCTGCGCATCGCCGATGAGGATTCGGTCGCTCTCGAGGACCGCCGTTCACGTCCTTTCGCATCGCCGTCGCAAATCGAAATTGCGGTTATCCGATTGCCGCACATCTCGAACTACGACGACTTCCTCGCGCTCGAACACGAGTCCGGTGTAATTGTGCGCTTCGTCGAAGCGCCGGCAGAACTCGCACACCCTGATCTCGTCGTGATTCCCGGATCGAAGAGCACCGTCGCCGATCTCGAATGGATGCGCGGCAATGGCTTTGCCGACGCGATCGTCGCGCGCGCCCGGCGCCGCGAACCGATCGTCGGAATCTGCGGCGGGTGTCAGATGCTCGGCAAGGCGATCGAGGATCCCCACGCGATCGAATCGCCCACGCGCATCGCCGCGGGCTTGAACCTGTTGCCGATCGTCACTCACTTCGGGCCGGAAAAGCGCACCGCGCAGGTTCGCGCGCGTGTCGCCCAACCGTCGATCCTGAGCGGCGACATCAATGCTGGAATGGAAATCAGCGGCTACGAAATTCACATGGGAAGAATCGAACGGGTTGGCGCCGCCGACGCGCCGTTCAACATCATCGCGCGCAATGGAGCCGCGCACGAAGCCTTCGACGGCGCGGTCGGCTCAGACGGTGCGGTCGCCGGCACGATGTTGCATGGAATTTTCGAAAACGACGCGTTGCGCGCGGGCCTGATTCGCTCGCTCGCACGCCGCAAAGGCGTGGATGTGCCTGCTGGACCACCGGTAGCGTCGCGCGACGACGAATACGACCGGCTGGCAGAAGCGGTACGCTCGAATATAAATTGGGGGCTGATCGAGCGGATCGTCGGACTCGGTTGAGGCGCGACGCTAGACGCAGCCACGGGATTGGATAATCACCTCGCGAATGTGGAATTTATGGCAATAAAGCGTACCGCTGAAGACGAACCGTCAACGACCGCGCACGATCTGGCAGCCGCGCCCAACACGCTCGAGGGCTTCGCCGTCCTGCATCAGTTCTTTCGCTTGCGTCGTCCGCAATGGAACGCTCTGGTGGAGAGTCGCCGCGCGGAAATTATCGAAAAGGCTTCGCGCGCATTTGCCGCGATGGAACGGCGCGAGGACGGCCACAGCGCAATCTTTTCGCAACTCGGACACAAGGGCGACCTCATCGTGATTCATTTTCGCCGCGGCTTCGACGACCTTGACACCGCGCAACTTGAGGTCGGCCGGCTTGCACTGAACGAATTCCTGGAGCCGACGACGTCCTATCTCTCGGTGGTTGAGATCGGGCTGTACGAGGCGACCGTCAAACTGCAGGCGGAGTTGGCCGCTAAAGGTCTCAAACCGCATTCACCCGAATGGAACGCAGCGGTCAAGGACAACCTCGAAGACCAGCGCCACAAGCTCGGCGCTCGTCTGTTGCCGCAAGTGCCGGACCGGCGTTACGTTTGCTTTTACCCGATGAACAAGCGGCGCGCCGGCAGCGACAACTGGTATTCGCTGCCGATCGAAGAACGGCAGCTTCTGATGCGCGACCACGGCATGATCGGGCGCCGTTATGCGGGACAGGTGACGCAGGTGATTTCCGGGTCTATCGGCTTCGACGACTGGGAATGGGGAGTCGATCTTTTCGCCGACGATCCGCTGGTCTTCAAGAAACTCGTTTACGAAATGCGCTTCGACGAATCGAGCGCGCGCTACGCCGAATTCGGTCCGTTCTACTTCGGCATCCGCCTTGCGCCTGAAGAGCTCGGCCGCATTCTCGGCACTCCCGATGATCGCTAGTGCGATGTGCGTCCCTTGATTGCGAGCCGTCGAGGCAGGCGATCGCAGCCTACTTGCCGTCGGCGAAATCGACGAATACCGCCGCCGCAACTACCGAGGTCCATAAGCCGTCGCGATCGCCGATTGCCGATTGCGTGACGTTGCGCGTTGAGACGATCTTGTCCGATACCCGCCAGATATCCTTACGCTCGTCGTAGCTCACGTTGGGATCGAAATCGACGCCGAGAATTGTCGCGAGCATCATCGCAGCGAGATCCTCCGCATAGTCTCCCGCCTTCTGCTCGGTCTCGCCGAAGCTGTGATGTTCCGAAAGATAGCCGTAGTTGCGCGAATCAGCCGGAATCGCGACGCCCACGGACGCTGCGCAAAGGCGATGGGGTTCGTCGGTCGCGTTGTCGCTCATCACGGCAAACACGATTTGTCCGGGCCTCAAATAGCGCTGTCCTTCCTGCGCAGAAATCAATTTGCACTGGGGCGGAAAGATCGATTTCACGCGGACCAAGTTGTACTCGGCAATTTGTGCGGATCGCAGCGAAAGCTCGAAGGCGTTGAGCTTTTCGCGGTGTTTCCCAACGCCCTTGGTCAGAAACACACCTTTCGGAACCGGACCCATTTAGTTGATATCTCCCTGGCTAAGGCTTTGCCGCGCCGCGCGATGATCGCAACACGGGCATTAATCTTCCAGACATCCGATCCGGATGAAAGCCTGCGTCCACCAAAAGGGCGGCGCGTCGGGTCGCCGCCACATTTATACTTCAGTTAATGGCTTGTACTCGCCGAACACGCGCCGCATCGCGTCGGCGATCTCGCCGAGCGTCGCGTACGCGCGCACCGCGTCGATAATCGGCGGCATCAGATTCGCGCCGTCGCGCGCGACCTGCTCGACCTGTGCGATCGCCTTCGTCGCCTTCTCCTGATTGCGCTCTGCGCGAATCCGTTCGATCCGCGCGCGCTGCTTCTGCTCGATCGCGGGATTCACCTTGAGGATGTCGCCGGGAGGCACGTCGCCGGAGGTAAATTCGTTGACGCCAACGATGATGCGGTTTTTGGTCTCGATTTCGCGCTGATACATAAAGGCGGCATTTTGGATCTCGCGCTGCATGTAGCCGCGCTCGATCGCGGCGACCGCACCGCCCAAATCGTCAATTTTGCCAAGATATTCGAGCGCCTTCTTTTCAATTTCGTAAGTCAGGTTCTCGATGTAATACGAACCGCCCAACGGATCGATCGTGTCGGTCACGTCAGACTCGTGCGCAATCACCTGCTGCGTGCGGAGAGCGAGCAGCGCAGAATTCTCGGTCGGCAGCGCCAGCGCTTCATCCTTGGAATTAGTGTGCAAGGACTGCGCGCCGCCCAGCACCGCCGCGAGCGCCTGCAGCGTTACCCGCACCACATTGTTGTCAACCTGCTGCGCGGTCAGGGTCGATCCAGCGGTCTGCGCGTGGAACCGCATCATCATGGAACGTTCGTCCCTGGCCTTGAAACGATCCTTCATGACGCGCGCCCAGAGACGTCGCGCGGCGCGATACTTGGCGATTTCCTCGAAGAAGTTGTTGTGGACGTTAAAGAAGAACGAGAGCCGGCTGGCGAACGCATCGACTTCGAGGCCGGCCTTGACCGCGGCCTCGACGTACGCGATGCCGTCGGCGATCGTGAATGCGAGTTCCTGCGCCGCGGTCGAACCCGCCTCGCGAATGTGGTACCCGGAGATCGAAATGGTATTCCAATTCGCGACTTCACGGCTGGCAAACTCGAAAATGTCCGTGATTATCCGCATCGATCCGCGCGGCGGATAGATATACGTTCCGCGCGCAATGTATTCCTTCAGGACGTCGTTCTGAATCGTGCCGTTGAGCTTGTCCCAGGAAACGCCCCGCCTCTCCGCGACCACCAGGTACAGCGCGAGCAGGATCGCGGCGGTCGAGTTGATCGTCATCGAGGTGGAAATCTTGTCCAGCGGCAGTTCCGCCAGCAACGTATCCATGTCCTCGACCGATCCAATCGAGACGCCGACGCGTCCGACCTCGCCACTGGCCAACGGATGGTCGGCGTCGCGGCCCATCTGGGTCGGCAGATCGAACGCGACCGACAGGCCGGTCTGCCCGTTGGCGAACAAGTAACGGTAGCGGCGGTTGGACTCCTCGGCGTCGCCGAATCCGGCATATTGGCGCATCGTCCAGAGCCGCCCGCGATACATCGTAGGCTGCACGCCGCGCGTGAACGGGAACTCGCCCGGAAAGCCGAGGTCGTTGAGGAAATCGAAGCCGTTGAGGTCTTCGGGGTCGTACTCGCGTTTGATCTCGATCCCCGAGTTAGTCGTGAAGCGTTCGCGCCGCTCCGGCCCGCGCTTGATCGCTGGCGCGACCTTCTTCTCTTCCCAATTCTTTCGCGCACCGGCGATCGCGGATTTATCTTCGGGCATACTAATGGCCTCGCAACTAAATTATCGCCCTCGCGACTGAGATAATGGTTGGGCTACTCCACCACTAAAAGCAGTTCGCCCTTTTCCACGGTCTGGCCGGGCTTGACCTTGATCTCGACGACTTTGCCGGCCTTGGGCGCTTTCAATTCGTTTTCCATCTTCATCGCCTCGACCACCAGCAACCCCTGTTGTGCCACCACCTCGTCTCCGACGTTCACCAGCACGTTGATAACGCGCCCGGGCATCATCGCCTTGAGCGACGCCTTGCCGACGACCTGAGCCCGCGCACCCGGATGACGGGATCGCCGCGCGGCATCAACCAGCGTTACACGAGTCGCACCGCCGCGCGAGGCCACTACCAGCTCTTCGCCCTCGCGGATGACCTCGAAATCGAACGAGCGGTTGTCCACCAGGATCGAATACGAGGAGTGCCCGACACGATGCACGTCAATATCGAATTGGCGCTCGCCGAGCTTGACGCGAAGTGCGTGGGTGTCCAGTTCTTCGATTTCCAGCTGATGCTCGGCGCCGTCGAGCGTCGCCACGAATCTCATCGGCATCTCGGCAGTTCTCCTGTGCGATCCATCAGCGCCGCAGCATGTCGATGCGGCCGAGCGTCTTCCACGCCGAACCGCCGTTGGGGTTGGCGGCGGCCGCTTCGGGAGCCGCCGCCGCGCTCGCGTGATTCTGCCCTCGCTGCGCCGTCACTGCCGCGGCCAGAATTGCAGCAAGCCGAGTCGGGTCTTCGCCCTTCACGATCGCCTCCGGATGGTATTCCTGGCTGATGAAGTTGGTATCGAAGTCGCCCTTGAGGAAGCGCGGCTGCTCAACGATCCAGCGATGAAATTCGAGATTGGTCGTAAGTTCGCCGGCGATCGTGAACTCCGCGAGTGCGCGCCGCATGCGATCGATCGCTTCGCCCCGGTCGCGGCCCCAGGTTGCGAGTTTCGCGATCATGGGATCATAGAACAGCGAGACCTCGGCGCCTTCGTACACTCCGGCGTCAACGCGCACACCGGGCCCGTCGGGAAACCGCAGCGTCTCGATGCGTCCGGGCGCGGGAACGAAGCCCGCCGCCGGATCCTCCGCGTAGATGCGGCATTCGAGTGCCCATCCGCGCTGCGTAAGGTCGCTTTGTTTGAACGGCAGCGGCATCCCTGCGGCAACTTGGATTTGCGCCTTCACCAGATCGACACCGGTCACCAGTTCGGTCACAGGATGTTCAACCTGGATGCGCGTGTTCATCTCCAGGAAGTAGAAATTCCGATCGGCATCGGCCAGAAATTCGATCGTGCCGGCACCAACGTAGTTGACCGCGCGCGCTGCCTTGACCGCCACTTCTCCCATCGCGCGGCGCATCTCAGGCGTGATGAAAGGCGACGGCGATTCTTCGACGACCTTCTGGTTGCGGCGCTGAATCGAACATTCGCGCTCGAAGACGTGCACGGTCTCGCCTTTCTGATCGGCGAAGACCTGCATCTCGATGTGACGCGGGCGCGTAACGAATTTCTCGACGTAGAAACGGCCATCACCGAAGGACGACAGGGCTTCGCTAGCGACGACGCGTACGGCCGAGGCGAGATCCTTTTCGTTTTCGACCAGGCGCATGCCCTTGCCGCCGCCGCCCGCTGCCGCTTTGAGCATGATCGGGAAGCCGATTTTGTTCGCGACCGCGCGCACCTCTTCCTCGGTCTCGAGCGTCCCGGGCGATCCCGGCACCAACGGCACCCCGGCCGCCGCCATCAGTTTGCGCGCTTCGACCTTGTCGCCCATTTTTTCGATGGCGGTGGGCGGCGGTCCGATAAAAACCATTCCCGCATCGGCGACGGCGCGCGCAAATCCGGCGTTCTCCGAGAAGAACCCATAACCCGGATGCACCGCCTCGGCGCCCGTCGCCTTGGCCGCAGCCAAAATACGCTCGACGTTCAGATAGCTCTCGCGCGCCGGCGCCGGGCCGACCGCGACCGCATAGTCGGCGGCGCGCACGTGCAACGCCGCGCGATCGGCCTCGGAAAATACCGCGACCGATTCGATTCCGAGTTCGCGGCAGGCGCGAATCACGCGAACGGCGATCTCGCCGCGATTTGCGATCAGTATCCTCTTGAACATTTTTCGGCGGGTCACAGGGGGATATTGCCGTGTTTGCGCGGCGGATTCTTCTCGCGCTTGTTTTCGAGCGCCTTGAGCGACGAGATCAGCCGCGGACGCGTGTCGCGCGGCATCAGGACCTCGTCGATGTAGCCTAACTCCGCGGCCTTGAATGGATTCGCGAAGGTTCGACGGTACTCCTCGACCAACCGGGCCTTTTCCGCCACCGGATCCTTGGCCTTCTCGATCTGGCTGCGAAACACGATATTGACCGCGCCGTCGGGCCCCATTACCGCGATTTCGGCGCTCGGATAGGCAAAATTGAAATCGCCGCGAATGTGCTTCGACGACATCACGTCGTAAGCGCCGCCATAGGCCTTGCGCGTGATCACCGTGATCTTGGGCACGGTCGCCTCGCAAAAGGCGTACAGCAGCTTGGCGCCGTGGCGGATAATCCCACCAAACTCCTGCGCCGTCCCGGGCAGGAATCCGGGAACGTCAACAAACGTCACCAGCGGGATATTGAAGCAATCGCAGAAGCGGACGAAACGCGCCGCCTTTACTGAGGCGTCAATATCAAGGCATCCCGCGAGAAAGGCGGGCTGATTCGCCACGATCCCGACTGAATAGCCGCCGATGCGCGCGAATCCGATCATCATGTTCTGCGCCCAATCGTGCTGGATTTCGAGCAAATGGCCGTCGTCCACCACGCGCGTGATGATTTCGCGCATATCGTACGGCTTGTTCGCATTCTCGGGCACGATGGTGTCGAGCGCCTCATCGCGGCGATTGGGATCGTCGGTCGCAGGACGAAACGGCGGGTCTTCGAGATTGTTCGCGGGCATGTACGACAGCAGTTCGCGAATCGTGAGGAGCGCGTTTTCGTCGTCGCTGGCCTCAAGATGGCACACGCCCGATCGCGTCGAATGGGTATCGGCGCCGCCCAGGTCCTGCATCGTGACCTCTTCATGCGTCGTCGCCTTGATGACGTCGGGCCCGGTGATGAACATGTACGAGGTGTCGCGCACCATCACGATAAAGTCGGTCATCGCAGGCGAGTACACCGCGCCGCCCGCGCAGGGACCCATGATGGCGGAAATCTGTGGCACCACTCCCGACGACATGACGTTGCGCAAAAAGATGTCGGCGTAGCCGGCCAGCGAAACGACTCCTTCCTGGATGCGCGCACCGCCCGAATCGTTGATCCCGATCACCGGGCATCCGACCTTCGCCGCGAGATCCATGACCTTGCAGACTTTCTCGGCGAAGGCGCCCGAGAGGCTGCCGCCAAAGACGGTGAAATCCTGCGAAAAGACGCAGACCTGGCGGCCATCGATAGTGCCGTAACCGGTGATGACGCCATCGCCGGGTATCTTTCGATCGGCCATGCCGAAATCGGTGTTGCGATGGGTTTTGAACTTATCGAGCTCGACGAACGATCCCCGATCGAGCAAAACTTCGACCCGTTCGCGCGCGGTCAAGCGCCCCGATTCGCGCTGACGCTTGAGCTTATCCTCGCCGCCGGCAGCTTCGGCCTGACGCGACAGTTCGTGAATGCGTTCGATATTCTCTTTTAATCCCATCCGGTAAAACCCGTGTATCCTGTAGGGCGCGGAAAAGTCTGGCGTGTCAGGATACGATGCAACCGCAAAATATATCAATTGGGCAGGCGCGCTTTAAAGCTGCGCGGCGGTCCGAAGGGCTAAAAAGATTATGATCGACGGCTTGACGAAGGGGTTCATCGCGTGCGGATGGATTGCGACCGGAATCGCCTGTATCGGGAATTTACTGGTGGCTACCAGGACCGGCGGGCTGAACTTCCCGAACCTTATAATTACGTTGGCTTTTTTTGGCATCGCGTACGCGATTTATCGGCGCAGCCGTACCGCTGCGGTAGCGATGCTGGTCATTTTCGCCATGATGCGTATTCGGTTCTATGGACTCGCCGCGAGCCTCGCGCCGACCCACGGGGGCACCGCTTTTATGACTTCTTTCTGGGTCTCGACCGGCATCTTTACGACCGCATTACTCCTTGGCGTCATCGGCACCTTCGCGTGGCACGCCCGCCATTCCAATACTGCGCGCCTGCCCGGATCCGTCTGAATCAGTCGGAGGCATGCGGGACGAAGCCCTCGAAATGGAGCATATCCCCGGCTTTGACCCCGTGGTGGTCACAGAAGCCGCCGTTGACCTCGAGCACATATTGAGAATCGCCGGGAACCTCGTCGATTGCCTCTGAAAACGGTTCAGCCCTGCGCACCACGCCGATGATCTTTCCGGAGGCGTCGGCGAAGATCATATCGAGCGGGATTATAGTGTTCTTCATCCAGAAGGTCTGATGTGTCGGCGCGGTGAAGACGAAAATCATGCCGGCATCTTCGTCCATTTGATTGCGATACATCAGGCCGTATTCGCGGCGTGCCGGCGTATCCGCTATCTCCACGCTGACCGCGGCACGGCGCGTGCCGTCCGGTCCCACGATTTCGATGTGCGGTCCCTGCGCACACGCGCTCAAAGCGGTCGTCATAATCGAAAGCGCCACGATCATCCCGATCGCGGAGATAGCGGAGGCTATCACTGCAACCGGACTGTATGAAAACCTGGCTCGCAAGGGCGTCACGGCCGCCAATCTAACGAATCATGACGGGCGACGCAGCCCCTACCGCCTCGGGCGAGATATCCTCCAGCTCACGGCCCGCGGTCTCGGGAAAGAACATAAAGACTATGATCGGCGAGAGCATCCAGAACACCGTCAGATAGCGAATCGCGATCCAGTGCGAACCCGTCACGCCATAGAGGACGCTTTCGAGAAATAGCCCGAGCGCACCGCCCGCCGTGCCCGCGACCGACAGGGCGCTGCCCGCTGTCGAGCGATAAGAGGTCGGAAACAGTTCGGCGCTGTACGCTGCCAGGATTGTGGCCGACGCGGTATCGAAGAAAAGATCCAATATCCAGAACGGGATCACCCAATTGCTGGTGGTGGTGAATACGAGCATCGCGAACACCGGGGCGAGGAACAGGAACGCACCGCCCATCGTGCGGCGACCCAGGCGATCGCTCAGCCGGCCGGCAACGATATTGCCGAGAATTCCAAGCGCACCGGCGAAGATAAACAGCGACGATACCTGGCCGGGCCTCCAATGATGAGCCTCCTGGAGATACTTGGGCAGAAAGGCGCCGGCAGAACTGGATCCCATGTTGGCCAGGAACCCGACCGCGATCAGCATCGAGAGCCGAGTCGGATACGACCTGAACAGGGCGGCTAGCGGCTGCAGCACATTGGTCGGACGCAAGCCGAGGAGCTTCTCGCGTTCGAAGCGATGGCTTTCCGGCAGGGCGCGCCGCAACGGGATTATCAGTATGAGCGGGACCAAAGCGACGGTGAACAGCCCACGCCATCCAAACGGGATTACGTTCACAAAGGCAAAGACCCCGGCCGCAAGACCGCCACCCACGGCAGTAAGCGCTCCGAGGTATCCAACCGCCCATCCGCGCACGCCCGCTTCCACTTCCTCGATCAGGATCACCAAAGCGATCGTGGCCTCGGCGCCAGCGAATGCGCGCGCGAGTATCTGGAACGTCACAAAGTACGCCTCGCTCGGCGCCAGCGCGCTCACGCCCGTGAAGACCGTATAGCCGACGATCGTGTAGAGCAGCAGGCGGCGACGCCCGAAGACGTCTGCAAACGGCGTAATTATCAGTGAGAGGAGGTAACCCAGCCGGATCGTCGAGAGCATCGTACCCAGCCGGCCCTCGGCGATTCCGAGTCCCTTCTGGACCTGCTTCAGCGCCAGGCTCAGCAGGACGCGATCGTAGTTATCGAAGAATCCCGCGGTAGCGACGATACCGAACACGCGCCACTGCCGACGGCTGAACGGCGGCGGTTTGCCGAACAGGCGGAATCCGTACAGCAGCACCAGCGGAGTGTGCTTCTCATCGCCGGAACTCGATCCATGGGCTGCCGCCGATGGCTCGACGGTGCCGGCCTGCTGTTCTGGATTCGGCGGAATTTCCATTATGGAATCCCGATTCAGATTCGGTGTGGTCTCCGCCGACCTGCCAGCGCGAAGTTCGAGCCGCTACTCAAGTTCCATCCTGAGCGAACGGAGCCCTCGAAGGAAATACGATCCTTTGTAGGTCAGTGGCGCCGCCGGATCGGCCAGGCGCAAGTGCGGAAAGCGATCCACGGCCGCCGCAATTGCGATCGCACCCTCCATTCGGGCAAGCGCCGCACCGATGCAGTAATGGATTCCGTCGCCGAATGCCAGATGGGCGTTTGGATCGCGCGCGATGTCGAACTTGTCGGCGTTCTGGAAATGCGCCGGGTCGCGATTCGCCGCAGCGACAATCACGAAAATCGGCGTGTTGGTTTTGATCTCGACTCCGCCGACCTCGAGATCCATCTTGGGATAACGGGCAGCGGCTTGCACCGGGCAGTCGTAGCGCAACATCTCCTCGATCGCGCGCGGCATCAGCGCAGGATTGCTCTGCAACTTAGCCAACTGTTCCGGATTCCGGCCGAGCGCGAGCATCCCGTTGCCAATCAGGTTCGTCGTCGTTTCATTGCCGGCGAGCAACAACAGCACAACGAACGCAATCAATTCCTCTTCGCTCAGCGCTTCGGCTTCATCGCGGGCAGCCACCAGAGCGCTAATCAGGTCGCCACCTGGATTGCGCCGCCGCTTTTCGATCTCCTCAATGAAGTAGCCACGCAAGGATCTGAACGCCGCCGCGATATAGTCGGGCATCTCGACGCCGGGCGGCACATTGTCGGACTCGACTACCTGATCCGACCATTGCTTGAATTGCTCATAGTCGTCTTGCGCGATACCGAGCATCTCGGCGATCACCATTACCGGCAATGGATTCGCCAGGTCCGCCATCACTTCGAATTCGCCCTTACGCGCTGCCCGTTCGATCAACGTCTCGGTGAACTCGCGAATTCGGGGTTCCAAATCCCTGATACGCCGCGGCGTGAAGGCCTTGCTCACCAGCTTACGAAGGCGCGTGTGCACCGGGGGGTCGGAGAAGACTACACGCGGCGCGCGACCGAACACCGCCAGCCGCATTTCGAGGAATGGTGACATTGGCGGCACGCTCGAGAAGCGCTCATAGTCGGGCAAAATCGCCGCTGCGTCGGCATACCGCGCGACCAGCGCCATCGGTATGAACAGGTTCATCAGGTGCGGCGGACGGTCGTAGAGAGGTTCGTAGTAAGGATACGGATTGGCCCGGTAGGCCTCATCCCATGGATTGAAATAGATAGCCGGCGGTTCGATCGCGGAAGCCATCGGATTACCTCGCTCTCAGCTGGTCGCCATCCTGAGTGCGCTCAGCCCGCGCAGAAAGTACGAGCCTTTGTACTTGGGCGACGCCTCCGGCTCCACCAATCGTAAGCGCGGAAAGCGCTCGATCGTGTGCCCGAATGCGATCGCTCCTTCGAGTCGCGCCAGTGCCGCGCCGAGGCAGAAATGGATGCCGTCGCCAAACGCGAGATGGCCCTGCGGCTCGCGCGTGATATCGAACACGTCGGGGCGACTGAAATGGTCGGGGTCACGATTCGCCGCGGCGAGGATCACGAAGATCATCGTCTCCGGCGCGATCAGCGCACCGCCGACTTCCACCGGTTCGTGATTATGGCGGGCTGTCGATTGCACCGGTCCGTCGTACCGCAGCATCTCCTCGACGGCAGCCGGCATCCGTGATGGTTCGCGGCGCAGCAATTCGATCTGATCGGGATGACGCCCTAGCGCCAGCATCCCATTGCCGATGAGGTTAGTCGTCGTTTCATTGCCCGCGAGCAGCAGCAAGATCACGAAGGCCAACAATTCGTCGGCGCTGAGCGCTTCGTTCTCGTCGTGCGCCGCAACCAGCGCACTGATCAAATCCTCGCCCGGCTCACTGCGCCTGCGTTCGATTTCACTGCCGATAAAGCCGCGTAGTTCGCTGATCGCCTGCTTGATTTCGTCCGGCCACGGCATCCCGGGAGGCGTGTTATCGCTCTCCACGATACGGTTCGACCAATGCTTGAATTGCTCGTATTGCGCGGGCGGCACGCCCAGCATTTCCGCGATCACCATCACCGGCAGCGGCGCTGCCAGGTCGCTCATAATTTCCAGTTCGCCCTTGCGCGCGGCCTTATCCAACAGCGTCTGGGTCAACTCGTGGATGCGCGGCTCGAGGTCTTTGATGCGCTTGGGCGTGAAGGCTTTGCTCACCAGTTTGCGCAGTCGCGTCTGTGTCGGCGGGTCCGAAAATAGCACCGTCGCCGCCCCCCCGAACAACGTTCGCTCCTGTTCGTCGAAGTTCGGGTTCTTCTCCTGCGAACTGGAAAAGCGCTCATGATCGTGCAGAACCGCCGCTACGTCATCGTAACGCGCCACCAGGGCCATCTGAAAAAACATATTCAACAGATGAGGCGGGCGACCGTACAGCGCCTTGTAGTGAGGGTATGGATTGGCGCGAAACGCTTCGTCCCAAGGGTTGAAATAGACTTGATCGCTCATTCGCCGTTCACCTCGTTCCGAGCCTCGTGGCTGTGAAATACACTTCGATGCTCATCCGATCATTCGCCCGTGTCGCTCTTTGCCGCCGGGTCTCCGCGATCGGATTTGCCTTCTTCCTCACGCGCTGGCCCCGAACGGGACGCTTCGCGCGCGACAAAATTCGCGATGGTCTTCACATAAGCGATTGCCGGCTCGAACTTGCGGCGTTCCTCTTCTGCGGAATCGCACAGCGCGTACTCCAGCGCGAGCGATTCCAGCAGGCCGAAGACCGCAAACTCGATCGGGTCGTCAACGTAGTCTTCCGCGTCCTGCAACCCGAACAGCGCGGCGAAGACGCGATGCACCCCTTGCGCGAAGTCGTCGCTCGCGATCCTTACCGCTTCCCGCAATGCCGGGTCCGTACGCGACGCGACTACTAGCTCCAGCCACGCATAGAAGGTCGCGCCCTTGAACGCCGACCATAGCAGGTCGATAAGAGCGTTGACCCGCGCCTCAAGGCCCACCGGCAATTCGACTGCCGCTTGTCTGAATTGCTCCAGCCGCAACGAAAAGACGTGCTCAAGCGCACTGACGACCAGGTCCTGCTTGCGATGAAAATGATGGAGTTGGGCGCCGCGCGAGACTCCCGCTCGCCGCGCTATCTCCGTGGTCGTCGTGCCGACGTACCCGTACTCATGAAGACACTCGACAGTTGCATCGAGTAGCTTACGGCGGGTCTCCGCACTTCGCTCTTCCTGTACTCTCGGCATCTTTTATTTCGCTAAACCCCGACGACACTCGTCCCGCCCGATCTCAGGCACGCCAAAGCAATAACAAACAGGACGGATTGTTACAATCAGTCTGGACTGTTTTTAAATTGAGGCGACGGCTCGCTGCTGGTTTGGACACATTATCAAGGGGTTTATGAATACTGGCGTAGGTTCGAAACAGACATTCCGAAACCTCGCGAAGCTTGGATTAGCAGCAGGCGGTCAGTTTTGAGCTATGCGACTATCGCTTTTGCTAGCGGCCCTGGAAATTCGGTCGGCGCTTCTCGAGGAAGGCCTTCACGCCCTCGCGATAATCCTCGCTATCAAAACATTGCGAGACCATCGCGGAGATCTTCTTGAGGTCGCGCTCCGCTCCATCCTTGAGACCCTCGCGAATGGTAGCCTTCGCCGCAGCCATCGTGAGCGGTGCGTTGGCGGCCATCCGCGTGGCATAGTCCCGTACGACCGATTCGAGCTCCACCGGTTCCACCAGGCGATTGATGAGGCCCATCGCGAAGGCTTCTTCGGCGTCGAAAATCCGCGCAGACATGAGGATGTCGCGGGCATTAGCCGGCCCCGCAATCTGGCTCAGCGACAACACTCCCTCCAACGGGTAGGCCAGCCCGAGTCGTGCCGCTGGAATTCCGAAGCGGGTGCCGCGAGCCGCGATGCGCACGTCGCATGAGAGTGCAACCTGAAGCCCTCCTCCGATACAGATTCCGGCGATCATCGCGACCACCGGCTTGGGCGAATGACTCAAGGCGTTGGTCGCGTTCCCTGGCGCATCACGATAAGCGCGCGCCTGCTCGGCGTTCGCCCGATGACTGGGAAATTCCGAAATGTCGGCGCCCGAAATGAACGAGTCGGCAGTAACGCCGCGCATGATTATCACGCGCACCTCGGGATCGGCATTGAGTTCATCCATCGCCGAGACGATCCCGCGCCAGGCCTCGTAATTGAGCGCGTTTTTGACCTGCGGCCGGTTAACGATAAGCCATCCGAGCGGCGCCTCGTGCCGGGTCAGAATCGACAACGCGCTATCAGTCGCCTTGTCGTTAGTCGCCGCCGTCGTCCTTTCACTCTTGTTAGTGCTCATCGTCAAAGCCTCAATAGGGTGGGCGACCGTCACTCGTCGAACAGCGGAGACTTCGCCTTAGCATAGGTAAGTTTTTGCACGAGCTTGCCGGCCGCGAAATGGAGCAGATCGAGCCCGCGCCACGACGTCGGCTTGCCTTTCACGACGAGCGTGCAGCGCCAGGCGGCCATCACTTTGCCGGTTGCCGCATCGGCAAACAGATCTTCGTCAAGGAAGCGCATCGTACCGAACGCACCGGTGAATTGCGGCATGAACGCCCCGCGAATCGCCGCCTTGCCGACATTGCGACGGCCATTGAACTCGTCGTAAACGCCGTCTTCGGCAAAGAATTCCATCACAGCGTCGAGGTCTTCGCGGTTGAACGCATCAAGGAACTTCCGCGTGACCTCAACCAGTTCCTCACGATTCATGGCTTGGCGATCCATCTCTTCACGATTCACGGCCGCACCTAGATCTTCGCGATGACGTCGTTTGCGATGCGTTCCAACCCCGCGCGCAGTTTCGCCGGATCGCTTCCCGGAGGTCCGAAGACCACGCGCGTCACACCGATATCCTGCACCGCTTTGATCGCGTCAATCTTCGCCGGGGCCATCGCGGTCAATTCAATCGCATCCGGATTTCGCCCCGCCTCTTTCGCTGCGTCGCGCATCAGGCCGAAGACTTCCTTCAGCTTCTCCGGGTTCACAATAGTGGGGAAGAAGCCGTCACCGAAGCGCCCCGCACGCCTCGCCGCCGCGGGCGAATGTCCGCCGACATGAATCGGGATGCCGCCCGCTTGCGCAGGCTTGGGCAAGCTCTTCACGTCGTGGAAATGGAAATGCTTGCCGTGAAATGTCGTCGGATTCTCGGTCCACAGTGCGCGCAATGCCTGGATCGATTCGTCGGTGCGCGCGCCACGCGCATGGAAATCGACGTCCACCGCCTCGAACTCCTCTTTCATCCAACCACTGCCGATGCCGAGCAGCATGCGTCCATGCGATAGCAGGTCGATCGTCGCGAGCTGTTTCGCCAGGTACAGGGGATGTCGCTGCGGCAAAATAACGATGCCGGTCGCGAGTTTGATCTTGCTCGTGATCGCCGCGGCGTATGCCAGCGGGATCAGTGGGTCCGGAATCGGGACCTCGTCGCCGCCCGGCATCTGTCCATCCTTCGATCCCGGATACGGCATATGCGGTTTCGGGATCACGACGTGCTCGACGGTCCAGATCGAATCGAATCCGATCTCCTCCGCCTCGCGCGCCAACTGTCCGAAAAGCTCCGGCCGCGAGAATGGCCCCGAATTCGCGAATATGATGCCTGCTTTCATTTTGTTCATCGCCCTCTAAACGCCGCGCTACAGTTTCGCGATTATGTCGTTGCCGAGTTGATCGAGTCCGCGCGACAGGTTGTCCTTATCGAAGCCCGGTGGCGGCACCACAATGCGCGAGATTCCGATATCCTGGAATTTCTTGATCGTATCGAGGCTTGCCTTGCCCATGCAGGACAGCTCGATCGCGTCCGCCTTGCGCCCGTGCTTGGCCGCCTCCTCACGCATCAGCCCGAACAGTTCATTGAGCTTCGGAATTTCACCGATAGCCGGGAAGAAGCCGTCGCCGAGCCGGCCCGCGCGGCGCGCCGCCGCCGGCGAATGTCCCCCGACGTGAATAGGCACACCGCCCTTTTGGGCGGGCTTCGGAAAGCTCAAGACCGGACCGAAATTGAATTGCTTGCCATGGAAGTTCGACGGATTGTCGTTCCACAATGCGCGCAGCGCCTGCATCGCCTCGTCTGTGCGCGCGCCCCGCTGATGAAAATCCAGACCCAGCGCGTCAAATTCCTCCTTCAGCCAGCCGCTCCCGATTCCGAGGATGGTGCGTCCGTGCGAGAGCAGATCGAGCGTCGCCAACTCTTTGGCCACGTAAATCGGATGGCGCTGCGGCAGGATCATTACGCCGGTTGCGAGTTTGACCTTGCTTGTGATCGCCGCGACGAAGCTCAGCGGCAGTAGCGGGTCGGGGATCGCGACGTCTTCGCCGCCCGGAATCTTGCCGCTCTTGGAATATGGATACGGCGACTGGTAGCCCTGCGGAATCACCACGTGCTCGACCGTCCATAGCGACTCGACGCCGGCCTTTTCTGCCGTCACCGCTAAATGGGCAAGCAGTTCCGGCTGGCTGAATGGCCCCGAGTTCACAAACATCAACCCGATTTTCATGCGCGACGCTCCCTCGAAAATCTGTATTGCACTCGGATATCTATCGCGCTCCGCGATTTTTGGGAAACGCACCCGCCCGGTTGAAGCGCGCGCCGTGGCGGGTTATTACCAAATCATGGAAATCGGTAAACACGGACTATGGTTTTTTCTCGACGGGATGACCGCGCCGCAATCGGCCGAGTTCGCCCGCAAGGTTGAAAAACTCGGTTACAGCGCCCTGTGGATTCCCGAGGCGGTCGGCCGCGAGCCCTTCGCTCACTCCGGCTATCTTGCGGCGAAGACCGACAAGCTTATCTTTGCCACCGGTATCGCGAACATCTGGGCGCGCGATCCGATCACGATGTCGGCGGCCTCGAAAACCGTCGGCGAGCTTTCCGGCGGCCGCTTCGTCCTCGGCATCGGCGTCAGCCATAAGCCGCTGGTGCTGAACCTGCGCGGGCACTCCTATGACAAACCCTACAGCTACATGAAGGAGTACGTGCCGAAGCTAAAGTCGGCGATTTATCGGGCACCCGCGCCCCAAGAAGAGGTGCCCATTGTGATTGCGGCGCTGCATCCCAAGATGCTTGCATTCGCCGCCGCCGAGACCCACGGCACGCACACTTATTTCGTCCCGCCGGAACATACCAAGAAGGTGCGCGAGGCGATCGGGCCCAAGCCGTGGATCTGCGCAGCCCAGGCAGTCATCCTCGAAAACGATGCGACCAAGGCGCGCGCCGCCGCTCGCACCTACATGAAGACGTACGTGCCGCGCCTGCCGAATTACACCAACAACCTGAAGAACCTCGGCTGGAAGGACGAAGATTTCGCCAACGGTTGCAGCGATGCCCTGGTTGACGCGATCGTCGCTTGGGGTAGCGAAACCAAGATCCGCGATCGGATTGACGCTCACCTCAAGGCTGGGGCGACTCACGTCTGCATCCTGCCGGTGAAGGTCGATTCCGAATCACTGCCTGACGAGCGCGCGATGGAGGCGCTCGCCCCTAAATGATCTCGCGCGCGGGGGCCGCGCGTTGTCGCGCAGCCCTCGCACCGATTCCCGCAATCAGCAACCTGGCTAAGACTGCCAGTCCTTCATGGTCAGGAGCTATCCGACTGCCCCGCTACCCTGAGGGAGGTCAAGCTCACGCGGCGGGAAGGGAGAATTCCTCGCGATGAGGCTGGCGGCCGGTTTTTTCACGTGGGCGCGCCTCGGCGTCGCCACCCTGTCGATTGCGCTCGCGGCCGTTGCCGTTGGGTGCGGTCCTTCCGCTGCCGAAGTTCAGCGCGCCCAGGCGCAGGCGCTACGCTCGCAGGAAGATGCAGCAAACGCGCAAGCTGCGGCTGCACAGGCACAAAAGGCCGCGGAAGCGGCCGCCGTTGAGGCCGATCGCGCGCGTGCGGCGGTGGACGACGCGATGCGCGAGATCAATCGCGTCTCCGATCACGTTGATCAGATCAATCGGGATCGAGCCGCTCGTAACGCACGCTTGCACAAGCGGAAATCCAAACCGACCGGGACTTTTGGTGCGCACTTCGAGACTTCGAACACTACGCCGGAACGCAAATCAAGTGTCACCCCGTCGGCGACGCCATCGCCAGCAGCCGACGCTTCGACGCCCCTTCACTGATTCTCCACAACCTTGCGCACAACAATAATCGCGGCGATGCCGCACCTGGGAAGGGCAGAAATTATCGTTAATCCTCTTCTTCACTGAGCGCTCGAAAACTACGCACGTATTTCTCGCAATTGCTCTTCACGGCGGCGAGGTCCCGGCGCAGGAACGCTTCGCGGATATCGCGCTCGAACTCATCCAGCAATGCCTCGGCCCGTGCCGGCGAGAGCTTGTCTTCCAACTCTCCGATCCCATCAAGCGTCTCGCGCAAAAGCCGATTCGCCTGGTTGGCATCCCACTCATCATCCAAGATGGATCCCCTCACGCAAATTGCCGCTGCTGCCCGTCGTCTGCAGGTGAACTAACTGCAGTTTTAGCCTAGCGCCTTTGGGTAGTCATGTGCCTTTCTAAGCCTTGGTCTTAGACGCTTTGCCCTTCTTGCGGAAATGCGGAATAACTTTATCCGCGAAGAGCTTCATTGATGCCCGCACCTTTTTCGGCTCGATCCCCGGCAAAGCGAGGCCGAGAGCCAGATGGCTGCAGTACGACTGAATGCTCTCGATCTGCGCGATCGCCTCTTCTGGCGACCCTACCATTAGCCCATCACCAATCATGCCGGCGTCACTGGCCTTGCGCAGTTCGCCCACCGGCGGGATCTTCGAGTAATTCTCGTCGCCGGGAACATCGTTGGCCTCGCCGATCCACTGACCATATTTGGTCAACAAATGATGCATCGCGAATTCGCATTCGTCCCACGCCTTGTCGTGTTTCGAGGCCACATAGCCAAATCGTAGTTGCGCGATGTGGAAGTGTTTGGGATCACGCCCTGCCGCTCGCAGAGCCGCGCGATAGACTTCAGCCTGGGCGGCCCCGGTGCCCGCGAGATGATAGCCGTTACGCGCCGCGCGCTCGGTCGCCGGCCGCGATCGTGCACCGATCCAGATCGGCGGATGCGGTTGTTGCACCGGCTTGGGATATAGCGTCACGTCACGCACCGTATAATGCTTACCTTCGAAGGTTACGTTGTCTTCGGTGAAAACCCGCCGCACGATTTCGACCCCTTCGCGCAGCCGGCGGCTCCGTTCCTCGCGAACGATATTGAAGCCGGTGAACTCACGCGGCACATAGCCCTGCCCCAGTCCAAGATCGAAGCGGCCGTTGGACAACGCATCGAGTGTCGCCGCATCCTCGGCCACATGCAGCGGGTGATACAGCGGCATCAACAACACGAAAGTTCCAATCCTGATTTTCTTCGTCCGCGCTGCGATCGCTGCCGCCAATGGAATCATGCTCGGCGAGTAACCATCCTCCACAAAATGATGCTCGGTCAGCCAAATCGTGTCGTAGCCCATCGCCTCCGCCTCAACCGCGAGGTCAACGTGTTTTCGATAGAGCTCCCCGTAAGACAATTCGTTGCGTGAAGAATTACGAAACGACATCAACAAGCCGAAATTCATCTCCGTTCCTCCAATACCTTTCGATTCGCGCTCGATCTCTTGGCCGAGCGGTGCAGTTCAATTGATGAAGGCCGACCAGTGCGCGGATCGGATCAACCCGCCGGATCATCCGTTTACGGCGTTACGATTAGTAGTCTATGGCTTGAAACGCCAGCCGAATCGCGATCGTTCGATTCGGCACACCCATTGCTCAATGATCCCTTAGTGGAGCTCGAGAACAGCGGCGGGATAAGCACTGCACAACGAAGGTGACCGGACAGGCGGGAAAATGCGCCAAACAAATGGCGCCTCCGAGACGGTTGACTCAGTGCTCCGACGAATTCATGGCGCTGCCATCTGGTCGCGCGGGCGCCGACGACCGGGGAGGAGGATTTAAGCGATGAGTGTGAGCGTTTTGATTGTCGAGGACGACCCTGTAACGCAACGAGTCTTGCGGCAGCGCCTCGAGCGCGTGGGGTGCCTGGTGGTCGATGCGGTTGAAACAGCCGCCGACGCGCTCGCACGCTTCCGCGATCTTCGTCCCACGCTGATAACCCTCGACATTGAGATGCCCGAAGTTGATGGCCTCGACGCGCTTGCGCTGTTCAAGATAGTTCGTGCCGAAGATCCGAGTTGTGAGGTGATCGTGATTTCGGGCACCGCATTTCCGACGTATCGCGAGAAATTTGTCAAAGCGGGAGTGCTTGGCTTTTTCACGAAGCCCCTGAATTTCGACAAACTGGTGGTTGACCTGCGCCAATATTTTCCGGAGTTGAAATCCGACCTGCCTACGCATCGGATCTGACGTTCAAAAGCGCGCAACGGACTATAGGCGGCTGAGTCTCCCGTCGAATTAAGATCCTTGAAAGCCGTGCGCTTATAGATTCGCATGGCAGCGCTGCCTGGTTTCATTTCCGGAGTTCATCCTGCGACGCTTTACTTCCACAGATTTTGCCACCAATAGGTCGGTTGCGTCAGCGCAGACGGATCGATTCCCTGCTTGCGATAGATCTCGTCGAGCTTCCATCCGGTCAGGTCGGCCAACGCCACCGCTTCCGTTTGCCGCCGCTGCCGCAGCATGTCGAAATAGCGGCGCGCTTCTGAGCAACTATCCGGCGATCCATCCCATGAATGACGCAGCACGTAGCGCAGCTGATAGTTCTCGCTATCCTCCGTTTCCTGGAACATCAGGTCCTCGGGAAAAGTGGCCGCCGAGTAGCGCACGTGGAGCCGTGTGAAGATGACCTGGCCCGGGCCCTGTCCTTCATAAGGTCCGCTGGCCACACTTGGATCAAACCCGCCTTGAGACTCCGGATTGATCCAAAACACGCCCAACTGCCGCAACTCGTCGGCGGAGAGTGGCGGCGCCGAGCACGGGTCGCAAAAGGTCCCCAGATTCCACACATACTCGGAGAACACCGCGGCCATATCGTTGCGCTTGACTTGCTGGTCGAACATCGCCTTGTAGAAACCGCCGAAATCATCGCGAACGTAGGCCGGGAGATCGATCCCGGTGGGTAATTTGACGGTGCGATAGTTGGTTGTTTCGACGCGCCCCTTTTGCGTCAATGCGTAAACGATCAGGTCCTGCGGCCCCTGCGCGTTAATCATTCCGAGCCGTATCGGTAGCATGAAGCGCGGCGACTCGAAGGCAAACTGAATCGGGCGCAGGTAAGAGAGGCCCGTGCGCGCACGCTCTTTGAGATTAACCTTGGCGACAAAGAATTTCAGATTCTGGCGAATGTACGGTTGCAGCGCGCGATGCGCGCCGAGAGGGATCTTGTAACCGCTTTGCTGAAGGTAGGTCTCGAGTCCCTGGGACTGAGTGGCCGACAGTATTTCGATATCGTATTCGCCGACTGTGTAGGTTGCTTCGATCTTCACCCCAAGCGCTTTGGCGATCTCGTCACGCGATGGTGCCGCCTGCGACATCGCGGCTCCCACACCGGCCGCGCGATCCTCCATCATCGCCATTGGTCGCACGCAGGGATCAGGGTCGTAGTATTCGACCAGACGCGGCGAACTGTAGGAATCCAAATGGGCGAATAGTTCGCGATCGCCGACGTGAATCTGATCTTTGTGCAACGCAACGGGTACCGGAACCACCAGCGCGAACTCGGACGGTTCGCCCGCGTAGTCATTCATGATGCTGATGACGTTACGATTGCCGCTGCGCACGTAAACAACTTGAGATGCGTGGTTGTAGAGCGTCGCGTCGGCCTTTCCGATATAGAATCCGCAAAAGGCCCACGCGCCCGATGCGCCCAGCGTGATTGCGAGTGCGCATACGACCGCGGTAATTGCCGCCTGGCTGACTGGCCTGATGCGAGTTATCGACATTTCATTTCCTCCTCGTGCGGTCCATTCGAATTTTTGTGCGGGCCAGAGAGCGTCCCATATGGGGACCAGTGGCGACGCGCAGATTAATGCCCAGAGAAAGCCGTTGATCCGAAAGAATTCGAATTGCCAGGCGTAAGCTGCGGCAGCGACGACCGCCGCATGCATCAAGCGGCCGCGCCGGCTGTTCGGAATAGTCATCGGATCCGAGATCATGAAGAAGGCGAACAGCAGTAGGGCGCCATTGCTGAACTGATGCGTCCACACGGCCCAACGCTGGCCCAGCCACGCGACGCGGATCGCGATGGCGCCTAGGTAGCAGGCAAGGAAACTCCAACTGATATCGCCGCGGCGAACGCGATGAGAAACCACCGCCCCGAGCATCAGGAACCATCCGGCGAACGTGATTTCCTGGCCCCACTGGCCGGGCGAAACCCAGGTGCCCGGGAGCAAACTCAGGGCGAAAATCAGGCCAAAGTTGGCCGGGTTGAAAAGGTGTTTCCCGCGGCAACGAATGAAAAATTTCGACGAGATTGCGACGGTCGCAGCGAGAGGGTGCGCCCATAGCGTATCGGTGCGCAGCAACAGCGTCAGGCTAAGCGCTGTGATGAGTGCGCTGCGGTAGGAGATCGGCGTGCGGCCGAACAGCGAGGAAATAATGTGCTGAGTCCCGATTGCACTCGCAAACGTCAGCACGATCTGTGTCGGGCGCAAGCTGAAATCGCACAGCCAAGCTCCAGCCGCCAGCAGGATACCCAGAAAAAGAATCTGGTAAATTCGCGCGTCGGTCGGCATCGTGCGCAACCGCGCCAGAACGTCGCGCGCAGGCGGTTCGGACCGTGAGGAACGCGACTCAAGTGTCAGCGAGAAAGGAAAAATCGCGCCCATATAGCCACTCCCGATTCATTGAACGGGGACGGCACGGTTTCTTGCAGATTTTATTTTGGCCGAAACGGCCGACGCGAAGTCCTGTTACTGGGGACGCCAGGTCAGACCGCCATCCGCGGTCGCGAAACGCACACCGGCGGCGTCGGTGATCGTTGCGTCAGCCGCGCTGGTCGCAACGACAGTGACCAAATCGTCGCTGACGGGAGCGCTAACTTTCGTCCAACGGTAACCGTCAAGGGTGCGGAGGATCGTTCCGGCGCGCCCGACGATCCAGCAAATCGACGACGAGGGCGCCGATCCGGCAACTAGATCGACGGTCACACCGCTCGCTTGCGGATCCCATCCGGAGGCTGCGAAATTGTAACGTGAAATTGTGCCGTTCCGACCAGCCATCCAAATCGCCGCATGGTCTGCCGATTTGATTACGACGCCATTGGCGCTGCCCATCAGGGCGCCTGAGTTGGCACTGGACATGGCCACTGCGGCACCGACCGCGCTTCCGTTCGTCGCCGCGCGATTGGCTGTGCCCGCCACGCCACTGCCAATCCCAGTACCGCCCGGGCTCGGCAAAGCCGGGGCGCCTTCCGACGAGGCCATTGGGGGAGGGACTCGCTCGGGTGCTGCGACAGGGGCCGCCGGCATCGTGGAAGAAGCGCCGCCGGAGAATGATTGATCCGACTCTTCGCGAGCCGCAGTGGCAGCAGCCGGGACCGGAGGTGGTGGGGGTGGTGTAGCGGCGGCGACCGCCATTTTCTCACGGTCTGATTCCGACGCGCTCGCTTTGTCCAGCAGTTGAGCGCGCGAGGAAGTCGTTGCTTGATCGCGCAGCCGCGACTTTGCTTCTGCGGAGCGATCAACGTTCGCTGCGAGGGAGTCGCGCGCTGATGGCGTTTCGGGCTGCGCTCGCGCGGCTTCGTTCATCGCCATCAGAGAGCTAATCCCGCTCAATGCGCCCGCGGACTTCGGCGGCGCCGACGGCTTGGCGGCGGTAGTTAGAGTATTGGTGGCCAGCGGTTTCGACTGAAATTCCGAGCTAGATCCGTTGCTTAACCAGCCGCGCTCGCCGGTGGTAACTCTAACGGCGATCGCCATCAGGGCGATGGCCGCCGCGCCGAGCGCCGCGAGCGGAAATGCGACGCGCGGCGTCCGCCACCCGCGGTGGCCGGCATCGACGGTTCGGGCACTCGTGATACGGCCGGGCTCGATGGCATCGTCAATTCGCGCAACGGCGGCGATCATGCCGGCGCAGCGCGCGCACTGGGCAAAGTGACGCTCCCACAACGCACTGTCGCCGCGGTCGAGCGAGCGATCGCGATAAGCGGCAATTATCGACGCGTCCGGGCATTGTACACCGCCGGAATCGCGTTCGGCGGCGAGACGCCGAACGATGATTCGATCGAACAGGCTCGACCGATCGTGTTTTAGATCGCGCGCCACCCTAGTTCCCCGTGAAGACCTCTATGATGAGAACGCGGCCGAGTGCCGCCGTTGCATCCTTTGTCACTTAGATGATCCGTACAGCATTTGGCTGAGATCGGCAGGCCATGCTTCGACCGCGTAATCATAACACAGTCGAATTTGCTCCTCGCTTAAACGTTTTTCGCGTCGCAGAACTTGTTCGATTCGACGGCGCAGTTGCGTGCGAGTGCGGGTCAGGCGACGCGACACGCTCGATTCATATTCATTCATGATGCGGCCAATCTGCTTAAGTGTGAGATCTTCGAGATGGTAGAAGTTGAGCCGCATGCGGTCACGCGGCTGTAGTTCAGCGAGGGCGATCGAAATCGCTTCGCGCAATGCCGCGATGTAAAGCGGACGATCGGGCTCTGGGGGATCCTCTTGAATCGTGGGAGTTCCAGAAAGTTCGTCGCGGGCGGCGGCCTCGCCGATTGCCGCAGTGCGCTGTTGCGCTCGATAACTATCGACGAAGCGTTGCGCAATCACTGACTTAAGCCAGGTCCGCAACGAGCTCCGGCCGTGAAAATAGCTCAAAAGTGAGCGGCGAATGCCGTCGCGTTCCTCGAGCCCGTACAATTCCGCGTACAGCGAATCGGCGAGTTCCCCAGCCCGCACTTCGTCATGCACCAGTGCGCGCGCGGCGGCCTGGAGCATCACGCGATATTGCTCGATGAAGTGCTCCCACGCGCGCGCAATCCCGATCCGGCACGCGCACGCCAGCACCAGATCTTCCGCGTGGAGCCGATCGAGGTATTCCGCGACGGCTCGTACCGCGGGCGGGTCAGCCAGCGACCGCGTCCACGCCTCGACGCTGGCGTGCAAGGTCGTCGCGAGGGCGTCATCGTCGAGATCCCATTCATCCGCATGCCCGCGCAGTCGCACTGTCGCGATTGCCTCGGCGTGAGCGAAGCGGAAGCGGTCGATCGCATCGGTCGCCATTGGATGAGCATGATCAAACCATTGCGAGACTTAACTTGCCAGCCGAGGGCCTGAGCGCGTCAGGCGACAGCATTCGCGGCCTGTTAGGAAGCTGTGGGTAAAAAGTGAATAAGTGACCGAAGTAATCTTCCGGACCCAGACGATCAGGACTGGTTTACGCGCTCGCACTAGCCCGTGCTACAGAGTCCAAAGGTTGGAATGCCCTCAAGTGCGAACCCGAGTTTGGCGGTGATAAGGACACCTCCGCGCGCCGATTAAGCACGCGGAGGTGTCCTCCAAGAATGCAAACGTCGCGTTGGGGGGACTGCCTAATGCCGCAGCTTCTCAGCCAGCGCCCCGTAATGATCGAGTAACGGCAAAACGGCATCTGCCTTTGCTGGCGGCAGCGGGAAAATCAGATGAGTAAAGCCCATGTCCATCACTCGGCGAGCGGCATCTTCCTTGCCCGGTGCGGCGAACAAGCCGAGCGTCAAGCTCTCAAATTTGCGACCGGCGCGATCGGCAGCCTCGCGCAGAGACTTGAGTCCCTCGGCTAACTGTTCCGGCTTGCGATTGATCGGCATCCATCCATCGCAGTAGGCGACCGCTCGCTCCGGCCCCTTCTTCGCCTCCGAGCCCAACAGCACCGGCGGTCCGCCCTTTTGCACCGGCTTCGGATAGCTCCACAGGGGACCAAAATTGACGAACTCGCCGTGATACTCGGCTACCTCTTTGGTCCAAATCTCCCGCATCGCCTGGACGCGCTCACGCAGCACCTTCCAGCGACGCTTGAAATCGGTGCCATGGTTCTCCATTTCCTCGGCGTTCCAGCCGCCACCGATTCCCAGGATGACGCGGCCGTTCGAGATCACGTCGAGGGAGGCGACTTCCTTCGCCAACACAATCGGGTCGCGCTCGATAACGAGGCAGATCCCGGTGCCGAGCTTGATTCGCTTGGTAGCAACCGCAGCAGCCGTAAGGGCGACAAATTGATCGTGGGTATGCCAGTACTCGGTCGGCAAATCGCCGCCGCCGGGCCACGGCGATTTCCGGCTGGTTGGTATATGGGTGTGCTCGGGAAAAAACAGTGAATCGAGACCACGAGCCTCGACCGCCTGCGCTAATTCGACCGGTTGGATTGCGTAGTCGGTCGGAAACATCATTGCGCCGAACGTTGCCATTGTCTGCCTCCGTAAAGATTTGCCTCGCGGCGACCCTAATAGATCCTCGGCCTCGCGCCGCCCGCCGACTATACAAATAGATGGTTGCAAATTGCTACCGTCGAGAGGTGCGCGTCGCTGCGGGTCGATGAAGACCGGCCCCCCTTTCAAACTAAGGTTGCGAGCCTCACGATCGCTGCTTCGTCACACCAAGCCCCTGCTGATATGCAAAGCCGCTATTACTAATGCCCAGCGGGCTTTCGTTCGACGACCGATCTATCACGAAACCCTCATCTTGATTCACGAATTCGCCTGGTTAACGTCCGACCAAAGGACAGATCCGAGCCCGTAGCGGGGCTGGCCAATCCTTGCCCTTTGGACAGCGACCTGCGATACAGAAAGGACCATCAAGCCTTCACTAAGATTTAGGAGGGACTGCACTATGGCGGCGCAAAATCACGTCATCTCAGCCGACTCACATATGACAGAACCGGCCACCCTCTGGGTCGATCGCCTGGACGAAAAATTCAAGGATCGCGCACCGCGGGTAATCAAGAAAGAAGGCCGCTCCGGATATGTCTTTGTCGCACCCGGAGTGCCGGAATTTCCCGTTGCAGGCGGTTTTGCGGCCGGCCGCAGTGGCAAGGAACTGAAGGAGTTTCTGGCGCGAGCGAATCAGGACGACGGCTACGACGGTGCACGCCCCAGCGGATGGGATCCGGTCGAGCGGATCAAGGATCAGGACATCGATGGCGTCCACGCCGAGGTGTTGTACACGACCTTGGGCATGACGTTGTTCGGTCTGCATGACGCCGACCTGCAACGTGCTTGTTTCAAGGCATACAACGATTGGCTGGCAGAGTTCTGCTCGCACAATCCCAAACGCCTGGTCGGCGCAGCGCTGATTTCATTAGAAGACATCGGCGAAGGCGCAAAGGAACTGCAGCGGGTCGCGAAGAACGGACTCAAGGGAGCGATGATCTGGGGCGCGCCGCCACGTGAACGGCCCTACACCTCGCGCGAGTACGATCCGTTCTGGGAAGCTGCGCAAGCACTGGAGATGCCGCTATCGCTCCACGTGATTACCGGCAAGAAGCCGCCCAAGTCGGAAGAGGAGCGCAAAAAGGTCCGCATGGAGCCGCGCGATCCATCGTTCGTACGCGGCTACATGAACTTGATCCACGAGGTCCAGCGGTCGCTCACCGACATTATTTTCAGCGGCGTCCTGATGCGCTTTCCGCAGTTGAAAATTGTCTCGGCTGAGAACGATACCGGCTGGATCCCGCACTACATGTATCGGCTCGATCATGCCTTCGAGAAGTTCGGCGCTTTGATGAGCGAGCCTCTCGACATGAAACCGAGCGAATATGTCCGCCGCCAGATGTGGGCCACCTTTCAAGACGATCCGATCGGCCCGATGTTGTTTCGCTATTTTGGCGAAGATAATTTTATGTGGGCGTCCGATTTTCCGCATACCGATTCAACCTGGCCTAACTCGTTAAAGGTCATCGAACAGGATTTCGAGGGCGTGCCGGACGCGGTTAAGCGGAAGATCATCTGCGATAACGCGGCGAAGCTCTATCATATTGATTTGAACTGACTGCGAACTCGGCCGGCCGCTCACACGCGTATGCCGGCGACACCGGGGCGAAGCCTCGGATAGGGGAACTCGAATGTCTCATGATCTGGTAATCAAAAACGGCACGATCGTCGATGGGACCGGCGCCGCACGGTTTCGCGGCGACGTTGCAATCGACGGCGATCGCATAGTCGAAATCGGCAAGGTCACCCAAAAGGGCAAGCGCGAGATCGACGCATCGGAACTGATCGTTTCGCCTGGATTCGTCGATCCGCACACCCATTACGATGCGCAGATCTGCTGGGATCCTATGATCAGCTGCACCTCCTGGCACGGCGTGACCAGCGTCGTGATGGGAAATTGCGGCGTCGGTGTGGCACCATGCAAGCCTGATAATCGCGAAATAACGGCGTGGGACCTGACCAACGTCGAAGCAATTCCTTATGCCTCGCTGGCGAAGGGCGTTACCTGGGATTGGGTAACCTTTCCCGAATTCATGGGTTCCGCGGAGCGTCGCGGCAGCGCGATCAACCTGGGTTTTCTCGCCCCGCTGACACCTTTTCGCCATTTCGTGATGGGCAAGGAATCGATGGAGCGAGCGGCCACGCCAGATGAAACCGCTAACATCGCCGCGCTGATCGGCGAAGCGATGACCGCAGGGGCACTCGGTCTCTCGACTACTACATTAGCTCAGCATATCGGCTACCAGGGCACGCCTTTGGCTTGCCGTCTCGCCAGCAAGGACGAGCTCAAATCGTACGCCAATGTGCTCAAAAGCCAGGGCAAGGGCTCCATCGAACTCGCATTGACCAAGAAGGTTGGACAGGTCAGCGAGGCCGAATATGAACTGCTTGATATGCTGCTGACCGAGAGCGGACGCCCCGTGACCTGGCTCGCTATGGCTACCACGCCAAAAAATCCCGACCGTGCGCGCGACACGCTGACGCGCCTCGAACCACTGATCAAGCGCGGCGGGGTACCACAGATATTGTGTAAGCCGTTCGTCGCACAACTCGATTTGCGCAATCCGTTCACCTTTGCCGATATGGAGTCGTGGAACGCAGTCTTCAATCAGACGGTTGAGCGGCAGAAGGCGATGTATTCCGATCCGGCGTTCCGTGAGGCCTTCCGCAAGGACTTGGCGAAGCCGCATCTGTTTACCGGCAAATGGCATCGGGTGGAAATTCTCGAAGTGACTAATCCGGCGCTCAAACCGTACGAGCGAAAGACCGTTGGCGAAGTGGCGGAGATGCGCCGCGCCGACCCACTAGATACCTTCCTCGATCTGGCTATCGAAGACGACCTCAACATCCAGTACACGATGGCGCAGTATCACGAGGACGGGATCAAGGAAATGATTGGCGACCCGCGCACGATGATCGGCCTTTCGGACGGCGGCGCTCACGTCGATATGTTGTGCGACGCCGGATATGCGACTTATCTGCTCGGCAACTGGGTGCGTCGGCGTGAGGCCATCACCCTGGAACGCGCCGTCCAACGCATCACGTCCGAACCAGCCGACTTCTTCGGCATCCGCGAACGTGGACGTCTCAAGACCGGATGGAAGGCCGACGTCACGCTATTCGATTACAATACTGTCGATTCGGGCAAGCGCGCGCAGATGCAGAGCGACCTGCCCGGTGGCGGACGACGATTGGTGATGCCGGCGGAAGGTATCGAATACACGGTAGTCAATGGCGCCATCGTCTATGAACACGGCAAACACAGCGGAGCGATGCCGGGACAGGTGATTCGCTCAAGCGCCGCCTGACGCCCTTCATTTTCACTGTACGTATGCTTCGGGGGACGAGACGTGAGAGCGTTTCGTCCCCCGCTATTTTCACGAATGCCCTGCCGCAATCAGCACGTTATCGCACTGAGTATTGGCGCGAAGACGTATTATTCCGTCGATCCCAGCCTTCATCAGAAAACACTGGCATCGATCGTGCTCGATTTGATTTGCGTCACGAATCAGCCGTTGAAGCGGCGCGCATGAAAGCTATCGTTCGATACTTAGCACTGGACCTCTTGGGGTTGGCCCTCGCCCTTCTAGTGTCGGCAGGATGGATTGCTGACGCACAGCAGACGATGGAAGTTCCCCCGCCTGCGCCGCAGGGTGGACCGACGTTTCAGTATCGGCCAAAGCCAACGCCACGACCAATCGCTCCTACCCCCAATGCGATCCGACAGTACGAACAGTCTGATCTGACGCCTTCGACGCCACCACCCGCCGCGCCTGCGCCACAAGCGTCTCCCCCGGCATATCAGATACAACAGCCGGTGCTGCCTGCGGTTTTCCGTGGATGCTGGGAGGGTAAGGTGGAATTTCTGGATTCCATCGAGCGCGAGCCGGGCGCGGCGAAGGTCGGTACCTGGACTCCAAAAACTTATCGTTTATGTTACCAACGGTACGGCGATAATCCGTTTCAGCTTACTTTTTCCGAGGCTGGAATCGACAGCAATCGCAAGATCACCAACCCTCAGAGCAGCATGAGCCTGCTTTCGACCGACGGCCGCACCTATGCGACGATGCTCGCGCAGTTGCACTTCGACGAGTACCACAATGGCGACTACTTTTCGGGCGCTACCTTCGCCGTTGACGAAACGACGCGCTTGCAATGCGCGATTCAGCCGGACGGGATGCACGTGATCGGCAGCGTCCGTGGCACCCGCGACGGCGAACCCTGGTTTCGCGCGTACTGGCACGCGGTCTTCGTCCACGTACCGGGATAAGCGCGCTATCCCGCAGCGATGATGTTGAGGGCGTAGTTGAGCTCCGCCTTGCGGCCTTTATGTTCGTAAGCGGCCAGCCGTATCGACACGGGTGCGCAAAGCGGCGAGTTCTTCAGCAAGCGGAGGCTGGGTCGTCTTTACCGATGACGGCATCACAATTTCGAAGCCGGTCTCCTGCTGCACACGGGCGGGCGAGATTCCCGGATGCACCGAGTGCAAGCGCATCCGCCGCGTCTCCTCGGTAAAATCGAAAATACACAGCGGGGTAATGCAGTACTTCGGACCTCCGCCAGGAAGCCCAAGTTTGCTGCGCGCATCGGCGCCGCCCGCACCCCAGCCAAACGCACTTATATAGTCACATTTCTCTACCAGCACGCGCGGGTTGTGACTATTAAGAACGATATAGCACCGCCCGACGTGAGTGCTCAGGGTTGGCGTGCCGACCGATCCCGGGCCGCGGAATTTCAGCTTCCGATAATCCGGCCCCACCCCAATCAGATTCGTATTTCCGTAGGCGTCAACCTGCACGCCGCCAATGAAAAAGACATGGTTGCTCCAGTCCTTCACGCGATCAAAGCGATGACCCGTGTCGCTGAATGATTCGGCCCAGCGAACCACCCGCCGATCCCATCCGAATGCCGGCATCGGAATATTATCCAGGTGCGCCACATTCATCCGGCCGCCGAGAAAGACCAGGTCCATGTTGGGGCCGCGAGTCAGATGCGCCAAGCGCACGGCGGCCTCCGCCACCGGCATCGCGACACCCACGCGTAAGACTTCGCCGTCGTTCAATTCGCGGGCAAGAAATACCGCCAGCAATTCGGAAATCGAATAGTCAGTTTCCATAGTAGTCTCGTCTCACTTGGCGCGAAAATTCCCGGTAACGACACGGTGATTATTCACGCCCAGCCGACTCTGCCACTTGCGCAGCCGCCCATTCGGGCGCAACCCGTTGAAAGTACCCTTTCGGAAAGACCGAGCTGAATACGATCGCTGCGACTAGAAGAGACAGCGGAATAACCAATCCCAGAAGCAGCAGACGGCCAGTCATCAAAGCCATCAGCCCAAAAATGGTATTGACTGAGAACATCACCCCGAACACCACCGTGAGTATCACGTTGAGCCGTATGAACAGCGGATGTGCCCAAATTTCAGCTGGCGCCTGCTCACGCGCGTACTGGATGGTGAAAGGAAATCCGGCCAACAATGCGGCCCATGTGACTAATGCGAAGGTTCCCCAACTCAGGCAAATATTGTAGTTCCTAAAGAGCCACGGCCCGAAGATAATCGTGATCGCCAGTGTAAATATGAAGTACGCAACGGTAGTACAATCCATTAGCTTGACGGCACTGCGGCTGTATTCATGCGCCACGATCGCGACGGCGATTACCAGCGCAGCAAGAGCGGCAACAGTCCAATGACCGGAGGCCGAGATCACACCGTAAGTGATCCACGCCAGGATGCCGAAGTTTGTCGCCTTGCTACCTTTCGATTGCGTCGTCTCTGCCATCGTCGCGTCCCACGGCCATTCCTGCTCGATCAGTATTCAAAGAGGGCGAGCAACCGTTTGATTCCGATGAGCTCGAGATAGTCGGCGTGCGTCGCGGGACCGCGGCAGTAGCGATCAAGATATTCTTGAAGCGCTTTGCCATCACCGGCCGCCGCGCGGTTGGCCCCATCGCTATATACTTTGAGATGTTCATTGTCCTGAACGTGATAGCCACGCGAGTAGAATGGGTGCGCGCCGTATGGGACGCGAACGATCGCGTCGGCTGCGGCGATGGTCGTTTTCCAGGGATCTGAACGCACCTGCTCGTTGGAGATGACCTGATCGACTTGCACGATTACGCGATCCGCGGCCCGATACATGAACAAATCGATCCATCCCGGACCACCGAGATGCTGCACGTTACCGTACGCATCGGCATGGGCCGCATGCAGAATGGCGATGTCGGGTTTGATCGGCGGCACTGCGATTAGAGTCTCGCCGCTAATCGGATCCTTGAAGACCTTCAAGTCCGGGTTGACCTGCGGCAACGACGTGCCGACGCCACCGCGCCAGGGCAGAAATGGCAATGCTTGCGCCGCGGCCTGGAGGCCGGCGCAGAGGATTCCCTCCTCGCACTCCCAGACTTCGATTTCTCCTCGCTCAGCCGCGCGGCGAAATGATGGCCCGACCGGACTGCCGAAGCCGCCGCCCGCATAGTAGCTGACAACTTTGCGGACGCACCCGGCTGCGATCAGCAGGTCAAGCGAGAACCCCGCGTCAACGACGGTCAAGTCCTTGAGCCCGCGCCGTATGATCTGCCGCACCAACGCCATCGGCGTCGGTTGCCCGATCGCTACCGTCATCCCGCTCTCGATCCAGCCCGCCGCCTCGACTTCGTCGATTACTCGTTGCCGCCGCTCAGTGTTCATTGCGATTCCGTTCCTCCGAAACGGCCCGTGGGCAAAGCCATTACAGTCTCTTGCGAAATGAGCGCCACGGCAAGCGGGATTTTGACCGTGGCGCGCTGCACGTGCGTGATGCGTTGGCTAATTCGCCGCGAATTTTTGTACACTCCCGAACCAATCCCAACGAAATCCTGAGGGAGCACCTTATGGCATTAATCAAATTCGACGACTACGCGAAGAAGTATCATCACATCAAGATGGAGCGGCGCGACGGAATTTTACAGATGACGCTGCACACCAACGACGCCGAACTCAAATGGGGGATGGGACCGCACGAAGAACTTTCCTACGCCTTTAACGACGTCGCCCGCGATCATGAAAATCGTTGCGTAATTATCACGGGCACCGGAGACGCCTTCTGCGCTGAGGTCGATGCCGGCAAGGGCCGCGGCGTTCCGATTACTGGCGATGGCGCGCCGCAGCCGGCCGGGGTTCGCGCCACGACATGGGACCATATCTATAACGATGCCAAGTATCTCCTGATGAACCACCTCAATATCGAGGTGCCGATGATCGCGGCAGTGAACGGGCCCGCTTTGATTCACGCCGAACTGGCGGTGCTCTGCGATATCGTGATCGCGTCGCCGAACGCGGCGTTTCAGGATGCGCCCCATTTTCCTAACGGCATCGTCCCCGGCGATGGCGTTCATGTGATATGGCCGCTCGTGCTGGGGCCAAATCGAGGACGCTACTTCCTGCTCACCGGACAAAAACTATCGGCGCAAGAGTCGCTCGATTTGGGTGTCATTAGTGAAATCCTGCCCCAGGACAAGCTGCTGGAACGCGCCTGGGAGCTTGCGCACTCGATCACGATCAAGCCCACGCTTGCCGTGCGCTACGCTAGAGTCGCGCTGACGCAGCAACTCAAAAAGCTGATGCTTGATAATCTCGGCTACGGACTGGCACTGGAAGGTCTCAGCGCGGGGCAGTCCTGGCCTGGCGCGCGGGAGAAGAAGTAGTTTAACGCGATTGGGCGCATCGGGAGCGCCTCGAAAGCCGTCCTGGCGCCGCCAAATGGATATGCGGCAAATGGATCCGAATGGACCCACAGGGGATAAATCGTGGTACTAGATAATTAATGATGCCGACGTCCCGAAGGCCGCTTACAAGGAGTATGAAATGAAACTTGGCGTGTTCCTTATGCCATCGCATCCGCCGGAGCGCGGTCTAAAAGCTGGGCAGCAGTGGGATCTCGAAGTTATCCGTACGGCTGACCGTTTGGGCTATACCGAGGCGTGGATCGGCGAGCACTTTACCGCGCCGTGGGAGCCCAATCCCGCGCCAGATCTGCTGATCGCGCAGGCGCTGATGCAGACCACTCGCATCAAACTCGCCCCCGGTGCCCATCTGTTGCCGTATCATCATCCGGCCGAACTCGCATGCCGCGTCGCCTTCATGGACCATCTCGCCGAGGGCCGTTATATGCTCGGAATCGGTGCGAGCGGACTGCCCAGCGATTGGCAACTGTTCTGCGTCGATGGGGTCAAGGGCGAAACGCGTGAGATGACACGCGAAGCGCTCGACATCATGCTGAAGATCTGGGCGTCTGACGGTGGCTACGAACACAATGGCAAATACTGGAATGTCAGCGTGCCCAAGCCGATGTTCGGTACCCTGAAGCATCACATCAAGCCGTTGCAACAACCTCATCCGCCGATTGGCATCGCCGGCTTCAGTCCCAATTCCGATACGCTCAAACTGGCGGGCGAGCGTGGATTCATCCCGCTCAGCCTCAACCTCAACAACTCCTACATTGCCTCGCATTGGGATGCGGTAGTGGAAGGCGCCAAACGCACGAATCGCACACCGGACCGAGCGGATTGGCGTATCGTTCGCGAAATCTTCGTCGCAGACACCGATGACGAGGCCTATAAGGGCTGCGTGCAAAGCGGGATGGGCCGTATGATGCGCGAATACCTGTTGCCCCTGTTCCATGAATTCGGCTTCACCAAGTATCTAAAGCACGACGAAAGCATTCCCGATAAGGACGTCACGCCTGAATATCTCGCGCATAATGGATGGCTGGTCGGCTCGCCCCAGACGGTCACGCGCAAGCTTCACGAAATGAACGAGGAGGTCGGCGGTTTCGGCACTCTGCTGCACTTCGGCTTCGATTATGCGGACAATCCCGAGCCGTGGTTCAAGTCGATGCGCTTGATGGCGGAGGAAGTGATGCCTCATTTTCAGGACAAGCGGGCTAACGGCGCGGACCTTGGCATCGCGGTCAAAGCCTGATAGCTGCAATTCGGGCCGCAACTATCAAGTATTTCTACTCCGCTGGACGCCCGGATCCGTTCCGGGCGTCCACGGTTGATTCAAGCGGCGGCGGACGCTTTTACACAACGAACACGGCAACCGTGAGGTGTCGATGAGCGAATATACAGTCAAAGATCGGGTCGCGATCATTGGGGTAGGCGAAACCAAATACTATAAGCGCGGGCAGTCCCCGGTTCCCGAGTTTCGCCTTGCTTGCGAAGCGATCATCAGGGCCGCCGAAGACGCCGGTATCGATGTTCGCGACATCGATGGCATCTCGGGCTACGCCGACGATCGCAACGACGCCTCACGCCTCGCGACTGCGCTCGGCCTCAAGCATCTCGGTTTTGCCGGGATGGTCTGGGGTGGCGGCGGCGGGGGCGGCTCCGGCGCGGTCGGCAATGCGGCTGCGGCCGTTGCAGCCGGCTACTCCAAGTACTGCGTGGTCTTTCGCGCGCTCGCCCAAGGGCAGTTCGGGCGCTTCGGACAGGCTCCTGTCACCAATTCAGTCTCGGGTGCACCCGCATATACCGCACCCTACGGTCTCTATGTCCCCGCCCAATGGGTAGCGCTGCGCACGCGCCGCTTCATGCACCAGTACGGCATCAACCAGGAGCCGCTCGCGGCAGTCGCACTCGCCGATTACTATCACGCGCAATTCAATCCGCGCGCGGTGATGTACGGGCGTCCGCTAACGCGCGAGGAGTACGACAAGTCGCGCTGGATCGCCGAGCCGTTCCATCTCTTCGATTGTTGCATGGAGAACGACGGTTCCGCCGCATTGATCGTCACCACAGCCGACCGCGCGCGCGATGCGAAGAAGAAGCCCGCCTACATCATGGCCGCTGCGCAAGGCTCCAACTATCGCCACAACGCGACTATCGAGAACTCCGCCGATTACGCTTCATCCAATTTCAAGACGCTCGCACCGCGGCTGTTCGAGATGGCCGGCATTACGCCCAAGGATGTCGATTGCGCACAGATGTACGAGCACTTCAGTGGTGCCGTAATGATCAGCCTGGTCGAGCACGGCTTCTGCAAACCCGAGGAGGTAATGGAGTTCGTCACGTTTGAGAACATTACCGCCCCCAAGGGCAAGTTGCCGATCAATACCAGCGGCGGCAATATCGC
>DASXFX010000035.1:0-15459 GCA_036489375.1 Binataceae bacterium (SeqCode)
GCCCGTGACGGGCGAAGCCGCAGCCGCCCCGGGATGCGCTGGCGCCGCAATCGCCGCCGGAACCTGCGCTGCGATTGCGACCGGATCTTCGCCCGCCTCTGCAATTATTGCCACGGGCCGACCGCATTCGACGATCGCGCCTTCGCTGTGAAACCATGCCGCGAGGGTGCCTGACGCCGGCGCTTCAACCTCATAGAGCACCTTTTCGGTCTCGACCTCGTAGAGCGCTTCGCCCGCCTTGATCGTCTCTCCCGGCGCCTTGAAAAAGCGTTGAAGTGTACCTTCGTGCATCGTCAGCCCGAACTTGGGCATCGTCAGTTCAACCGCCATTGTTCTCAGTCACACCAGGCAAGCTTGCGCCAATCACACAGCAGCGGCCCACAGTGATCAATGCGTTGGATGAATTAGCGGCCGACCAACTCACGAATCGCGCTTTCGAGGCGCGCTTCGTTGGCGAGCGCGGCCTTCTCCAACGGCGGGCTGAAGGGAATTGGCACGTCGAGCGTGGTCACGCGCCTGACCGGTCCGTCGAGAAAATCGAAGCCCTTCTCGCCGATCAGTGCGGCGATATCGGTCGCGGCGCCGCCTCGCAAATGGCCTTTGTCGAATACGATCGCGCGGTTGGTCTTTTCGACTGACGATAGAATCGCGTCCTCGTCGAGCGGGATCAACGTCCGCGGATCGACCACTTCGACACTGATGTTTTCCTTCGCGAGGCGGTCCGCAACCTTGATTGCCTTCGGCACCATCGCACCAATCGCAATGACGGTCACGTGCTCACCCACGCGTTTGATCGCGGCTTTGCCCAGGGGTACCAGGTGATCGCCGGTTGGTATTTCCTCGCGATGGCCTCCCAAAGCGCCGTGCTCGAACACGATCACAGGGTTGTCGTCGCGTATCGCGCTCTTCAGGAGTCCCTTCATGTCGGACGGATTCGACGGCACCACCAGCTTCAGTCCGGCGACGCTCAGGAACTGAGCGTAAACGGTCTCCGAATGTTGCGCGGCGGCGCCGCCCATCGCACCGTAAACGCAGCGAAAGGTTATCGGCATACGCGCCTGACCGCCGGACATGTAGCGAAGTTTCGCCGCCTGATTACACACCTGATCGAAGGCGCAATAGAAGAAGCTGGCGAACTCGACCTCGCAGATTGGCCGCGTCCCAGCCATCGCGGCACCCACCGCGGCGCCGACGAAACCCGCCTCCGCGATTGGCGTGTTGCGTACCCGGTTCGGTCCGAACTTGTCGATTAAACCTTTGGTCGCGCCGAAAGCGCTCAACACGACATCCTCGCCCATCACGAACGTGAGCGGATCGCGCTCCATTTCCTCGGCGAGCGCCTGGTTGATTGCCTGGATATAGGTTGTAACCGCCATGGTTCAGCCTCCCCCGGCTGCTGTCATCGGTTCGTTCTGAGCATCAATCGGTGAACACGTCGTCGGTAACTTCCGAAACGTTGGGCAACGGGCTTTCGCGTGCGAACTTGACGGCTTCCTCAAGCTCGACCTCGGTCTCTTTTCTGATCTTCTGCAGCTCCGCGACGCTGATCTTGCCCGACTCGGCAGCAAACTTGTCAAAGCGGATCAGCGGACATCGCGCCTTCCATTCGCTCACCTCTTGATCAGCCCGATAGGAACCGCTGCCGAGGAAGGCTTGTTCGCCGACAACGTGCCCTTCCCATCGGTAGGTCTTGCACTCCAGCAGCGTCGGTCCATCGCCCGCTCGGGCTCGCGCGATCGCCTCGCTGGCATAGCGATAGACTTCCAGTACATCGTTGCCGTCCACGATATGGCCGGGGATATCGAAGGCCTTGGCCCGCACCGCGATGTCCTTGACGGAAGTAACGGTCTGCATCGGCGTGAATTCACCGAATCCGTTGTTCTCGCAGACGAAGACCACTGGCAGTTTCCATACCGCCGCCAGGTTGAGCGACTCGTGAAAGGTGCCTTCATTCGAGGCGCCATCGCCGAAGAAGCACGCCGTCACGTCGTCCTTTCCCGCGATCACGGCCGCCAGCGCAGATCCCGTTGCGATCGGCAGGCCCGCGCCAACGATGCCGTTGGCTCCGAGTATGCCCAGCGCGAAATCGACGATATGCATCGAGCCGCCCTTGCCTTTGCAATATCCCGTGCGCTTCCCGAATAGCTCCGCCATCATGCGATCGAGGCGGCCGCCCTTCGCGATAAGATGACTATGCCCGCGATGAGTCGATGTGATGCGATCGGTCTTGCGCAGCGCGGCACAGACCCCGGTCGCGCTGGCCTCCTCGCCAATCGAAACATGCACGAAGCCGGGGATTTCATTCGCCGTGGCGAGGTCGCGAACCTGGGTTTCGAACAGCCGAATCCGCGTCATCGATCGATACATGTCAAGCAGCAGTTCTTTGCCGAGATCCATGTCGCGTCACCTCGCACTTTGAAGGTGGAGTCTCGGGCGTAATTTGCGCCGATCGAGCCGTGATCGTCAAATGATCGTTACCGTCTCAAGATGGCCCGCTCAGTACCTCCGTGAGGTTTCAGTTTCCTGAAAGAAATGCGGTTTTGCGCTCCGTGGTAAATCATCCTGTCGTCGTTCAATTCGCGATGAGGCTGTTTCAATCGGGCCCGCCGTCGCGCTAAGGATGCTCGCATGGCCACGGTCACGCGCTCAGCACAAAAGCCGCCGCAGGCCGCGCTGCGCACCCGGCGCCGCGACGCCAGCCCAGGTGCGATCACCGGCAAATCGATCGGGCGCGTACTGGCGATCCTGCGGCGAGAATCGCGCGGATGGAACGCGCCGGTGCTCACGCTGATGGCCGCAGAGAAGCACGACCCTTTCCTCACCCTCATCGGCTGCATCCTGAGCTTACGGACCAACGACAAGACCACCGCGATCGCTGCGCCGCGACTGTTTGCGAAGGCGCGTACTCCTGTGGAGATGCTCGCGATGGAGCCGCAAGAAATCGAGAAGTTGATCTATCCGGTCGGCTTTTATCGCACCAAGGCGCGCGGCATTCGCGAAATTTGCCGCGACCTGATGGAACGCTTCGATGGTCGCGTGCCGGACGAAATCAACGATCTCGTCACGCTCAAGGGCGTCGGGCGCAAGACCGCGAACCTGGTGGTCACGGAATCATTTCGCAAGCCCGGGATCTGCGTTGACACGCATGTGCATCGGATTTCCAATCGATGGGGACTGGTCGCTACCAAGACCGCCGACAAGACCGAGACCGCTTTGCGCGAGGTTCTGCCGCGACGCTACTGGATCGAGTACAACAGCCTGATAGTCGCCTTCGGGCAGACCATCTGTCACCCAACCTCGCCGTGGTGCTCGCGCTGCCCCATGGAGAAAATGTGTCCTCGTATCGGCGTCGTGCGATCCCGCTGACGCACAAAGGAGTTGAGTATGAGCATTGAAGCCGGATTTATCGGGTTAGGTTCGATGGGCCTGCCAATGGCAACCAATCTGACCGACGCGGGAGTCAAATTGCGCGTTTACAATCGCACCGCGTCGAAAGCGGAGCCCCTCGTGGCGAAAGGCGCGACGCTCAGCGCGAGGGCCGCTGACGCGGCGGTGCAGGGCGGCATCGTCCTCACGATGCTTGCCGACGACGCCGCCGTCGATAGCGTCGTCACTGGTCCAGACGGCATCGCCGCGCGCCTCGGTGCGGGCGGCATCCATGTCTCGATGAGTACCATCGCTCCTGCAACGAGCCACCGGCTGGCGAGCTATCACGCGCAGCACGGGAGCATCTATGTCGCGGCGCCGGTTTTTGGACGACCCGACAACGCAGCCGCGCGCCAGCTGGTGGTCTGCACCGCCGGTCCGGCGGCGGCCAAGGAACGCGTGCGGCCCCTGCTCGAAGCGATGGGACGGGCGATCTTCGATTATGGCGAAGAGCCGAAGGCCGCGAACGTCGCCAAGCTTACCGGCAACTTTCTCATCGCCGCAGCCCTCGAATCGATGGCCGAGGCCTACACGATGGCCGAGCGCAACGGCGTTGACCGCGTCATGGTAGCCGAGATGCTCGGCAAGACGCTCTTCGCCTGCCCGGTGTACCAGCGTTACGGCGAAATGGTCGCGGCAAAGCGCCACACGCCCGCCGGGTTTGCGCTGACGCTCGGGCTGAAAGACGTCGAACTGGTGCTGAAGACCGGCGGCGACGCACGGGTGCCGATGCCAGTGGCGGCGGTGTTACGCGAGCGTCTGATTGCGGGCATCGCCCACGGCCGCGGGGAGATGGATTGGTCGGCACTCGCACTTGGCGTCCTCGACGATGCCGGCGTGAAATCTGACTGAGCGAGCCAGTCCGACGATAGACGTTAAGTGAAATCCGGCCACGCAGGCCGCAAGGTAGAGGATCATCATGGGTGTTTCGATCAACCAGGCCCCGCATCGCAAAGACCTGGCGCGCGAAGACTTGATCGCGGCGTTCCTCACCCTGAGCGGCGCGCCTGCGATGAAGCCGGCGCGCTTTCCATTCGCCGAGCGCGTGGCCGCCGCGGCGGCGGCCGGCTACGCAGCCATGGGACTAGATTCGGCGGACTACGCTGCGTGCCGCGAAGCCGGCCATAGCGACGCTGAAATGCGCAAGGTGCTGGATGACCACGGCATCCGCGTCGCGGAACTCGAGTTTGTCTCCGATTGGCTCGACGATCCGCATCAACCGCCGCGAGCGCGCAAAAGCGAAGATCGCTTGTATGCTGCTGCCGACGCCTTCGGCGCCCGCCATCTGAATGTCGGTACGTTTCTCCCACCCGGCTCTCTGCCAGATCCTGAGATCGTCGCCGATCGCTTCGCGGCATTGTGCGATCGTGCCGACGCTCATGGATTGCGCGTCGCGCTTGAATTTCTGCCCTGGACGGCGATTCCCGATGCCGCGACTGCGTGGGAAATTGCGCGCCTCGCCGACCGCGCGAACGGCGGTGTGCTGGTCGATTCGTGGCATTATTTTCGCGGCGCCGCAGACCCCGGACAACTGCGCGAGATTCCTCCTCATCGAATCGTGGTCATCCAGTTCGATGACGCCGACGCCTATAACGGCGGAGATTTACTCGAAGATACGATGAAGCGGCGCTTGCCGGGCGAGGGCATCTTCGACCTCGTTGGATTCATCCGTCTGCTCGACGATATGGGAGTTACCGCGCCGCTTTCGGTCGAAATCATCTCGCCGGAACAGCGGGCGCGCCCGCTTATCGAGGCGGCGCGGCTGTCACACGATACCACCCGCGCAGTGCTCGCCGAGGCAGCTCGCACCGCTTCGCGGTAGACGGATAAGAAAGCGGTTAGGCGACCGATAAATCGTCTGCCGAATGGAATCCAAATGAATACGGCGCGCGTCTTTAGCGTCGTGCATAGGGTGGCGCGCGCATTAGGTCGGGACGCGCAAACCTTCGTCGAATTTAATGCATTGCGTGTATAATAGGGCTTAACTATTGTCGAACGATTGGCCGTGGCCGCAAGGGCGCCCGGCGGTGACCACGTGGCTGAATCTCGTCGAGACGAACAAAAACTCTGGCTGATCTTGTTCCAGATCAAGGGTGTGCGCGCGCGTCTGAATTTCCTCGCGATGCAACGCTGGGTGTTCGCCGCCCTCGCCCTGTTGATTGGCGCGATCGGCTTGACCTTTTACGCCGCCGCGACCTTCGGACCGCTGACCTTTTTGATTGTCGCAGTGATCGTAACGCTGGTTACGATTGTCGGAATCTCGCGCGAGACCATGCGTGTTCGTGCGATGCGCGCGAGTCTCACGCGAGCCGCTACCATCGCCGACGATCGGTCGCAAATGCAGGGGCGGCTCGCAACGGTCCTCGCGCTGAACGATTCCCCAAGGCGTTCCTCGCTGTGGGCTTACCTCGTCGAGGACACCTACGGCCGGCGCGAGAACTATGAGCCCTCGCGAATCGAACCGCAGTGGCTCTCGCGTGCCTTTTACCTGATGCTCGCAGCGATAGTCCTCGGCGCGCTCGCCCTGCCCGCAGCCCAATTGAGCCGCGGACTGCAACAACGCCTCGCCGCATCCGGTGCTGCCCTGCCCGGTCGGGTCACCGCCGATATCAGCAGTCTCGACATTCGGCCCGCCGATCCCGCATTGCAGCCGAATGCCGAAATCTATGCTGACCCCGCTACGCTCAAAAAGCTCGAGGACAAGATTGCGGCAGCCGATAGTGCGGATCGTAAGCGCAACGGGCTCTCGAAATTGCTCGATAAGGCGCGCAGCTTCGCCGATACTTTTCAGGACAAGCTCAACGGCCTCGATCGCAACCATCCGAACCCGCTGCGGATGCGCCTGACCGACAACCATCCGGGTGATTCGAGCAGTCCTCATAACGAGAATTCGAATCCCGGTCGGCCGGGCGCTGCGAACGGTGGCGGCGGCCTCGCGAGCAATTCGCGGCCCGGTGGCGCCGGCTCGTCGCAGCCCGGTGGTGCGCAGGGTCAGCCTCCGATGACCTCACTGCAACCCCAGCAAGCTGACCAACTCGCCTCGAAAGATGCGAACGCACAGCCCGCCCCGGGTTCCGATAATGGCTCCAACGGCGCCAATGCTCCCGCTAACTCCAATGATGCGACCGCCGATGGCGGTTCGGCTCACGGTGCCGGTAGCGACCCCACCACCCTGTTTGGACCGGCCAGCGCACAGCCGCTCGGTAGCGACAGCTTCAAAATTGCGATCGAGGCCGAACCGACCGATGAGTCCTCCTCACGCGGCAGTCCAACCTATGTGCCGCCCAGAGTTCGGGTGCCCCTGAATTCCGTCCAGTATCCCGATGAACCCTTGGCGCGCGCCGCTGTGCCCGCCGATGACCAGAACACCATCAAGCGAGTCTTCGAACGATGAATGAAGCGCAGTCCGCGGCCATCGCCGAACTTCCGACGATCGCCGATTTCGCCCGCACCTTTCGCCGTATCCAGGCCGAAATTCACAAGGTCATCATCGGCCACGAGCGCGCCGTCGAGGAACTTCTTAGCGCGCTCTTTGCCGGTGGCCACGTCCTTATCGAGGGCGTTCCCGGCACCGGTAAGACTACCTTGGTCAAGACCCTCGGGCTCGCTCTGAACCTGACCTTCAACCGGATTCAGTTCACCGTTGACCTGATGCCCGCCGATATCACCGGCACCCGCGTGATCATGTCCAGCGCCGAGGGGCGGCGCGAATTCAGCTTCCAGCCGGGTCCGATTTTCTGCCACATCCTGCTCGGTGACGAGATCAATCGCGCGACCCCGAAGACTCAGTCCGCGCTGCTCGAAGCGATGGCGGAATTGCAGGTCACGGTCAGCGGCACCACCTACCCGCTGATTCCCCCTTACTTCGTCATGGCGACGCTCAACCCGATCGAAATGGAAGGCACCTATCCCCTGCCCGAGGCTCAGCTCGATCGCTTCCTGTTCAAGGTGCGCCTGGGCTATCCCGGCGAAGAGGAACTCGTCCGCATCATTAGTTCGACTACCGGGCCGGAAGAAAGCGGCGTCGAGCCCGTTTTCGGGCCGGCCGAAGCCGCCCAGCGCATCGAGGGTCTCAAGCGTCTGGTGCGCGAGGTCCTCGTCGCCCCGCCGATCGAGCAATATGCAGCCCGCCTCGTCCGCGCGACGCAACCTGCCAACTCGCGTGTGCTCGGTGACCTCCATTCGCCCATCACGGTCGATGAAGTGAATCGCTACGTCAGCTTCGGCGCGAGCCCCCGTGGCGCTCTCGCTCTCATCCTCGGAGCGAAAGTCCGCGCGATGCTCGATGGCCGTGCCAATATCGCTTACGACGATATCGACCGGGTCGCGCCTGCCGCCCTCGAACATCGCATCATGCTCAACTACGCGGCGCACTCCGACAACGTGGACGCCGAGCATATCGTGGAACAGGTCGTTAAGGCGGTGCGCGCGTCGCGCGCCTGAAGGAAGCGCGGGAGACGCGATTGATGCTGCTGCCCGCGACACGCGCCTTCGAACCCGGATTTTTACATCGGCTCGACGGATTGATTCTGGGTACGCGCCGCGCCCGCACCCGCCGCGTCGGCCAGCGCATCGTCGGCCGGCATCAGGGCGGCGGCATCGAGCCCGAGAACTTTCGCGAATATACCCCCGGCGACGACCTCCGCTACCTCGACTGGAATACCTACGCGCGCCTCGATGACCTCACGATTCGGACTTTTCGCGCCGAGCGCCAGCTTGAAATCACCTTGATGGTGGACGCGAGCGCTTCGATGGGGGCGCCGGCCGACGACGACAAGCTCAACCTCGCGCTGACCCTCGGCGCGAGCCTCGCCTTTATTGCAATGAGTGAGAACGATCAGGTCCGTTTCGCCGCCTTCGCCGGCCGTCGCGGCGGTTCGCGCCTCGAAACCACCCCGTTTCGCAGCCGGCGCGAGACCTACGTTGCCTTCCGGCCTTTCGTCACCAGCCTCAAGGCGGAAGGCGAGACCCGCCTCTCGACCGCCGCCGGCGAATTGATCCAGGATCGCCGAGTCCCCGGAATGGTTATCGTCATTTCGGATTTCCTGGTCGGCGCCGGTGATTATCAAGAGGCGCTCGCGAATCTGCTCGCCGTCGGCCACGAGGTCAAGGTCTTGCACGTGATGGGCGATCGGGAGTCCACTGGCAATTATCCTCCAGGCAACTACCGGGTGCGTGATTGCGAGTCCGGCGAATTGCGCGATGTCAGCTTTGGTCCCAGCGCCGCAGACGCTTGCCGCCGCCGCGCCGCCGAACACGCCGCCAGCTTGAGCGCCTTCTGCACCCGCCGCGGAATCATGTATGCGCCCGCGTTCGGCGCCTCCCATCTCGACCACATCATGACGCGCGAGTTCCCCCGTCTCGGAGTGATTAGCTGAGCATGGGCCTCCTCACTCCATTGAACCTGCTTTATGCGATCAGTCTCGCCGCGCTCGTCGCCATCTACCTGCGTGCGCGCTCGCGGCCGACGATCGAGGTCTCTAGCTTGATGCTCTTCGAGGAGATTCCCGCGCCCGTCGCCAAAAGCCGGTTCTTGCGGCTCGATCTGCTCTTCTGGCTGGAGGCCCTCGCGCTGGGCGCGCTGACGCTTGCGGTGTCGGGTCTCTATCTGCGCACCAATCAGGCGCCCGGACCCAACCGCAGCGATGCGCTCGTTTTCGATCTGGGCGCGGGCATGGGCGCGATCGGCGAAAATGGAATCACCCGGCTCGACGACGCTCGCAGTGCCGCCTCGAAGATCATCGCCGCCGCGCCCCCGGGCACCCGCTTCACGATCCTCGGATATACCCTCGAGGCTCAGACTGCGGGCGCCCTCGGATCCCAGGCGCACGATACCCGTGACGCGCTCGCTGCGCTCGTTTCCTCCGCCGTCGCTGCTCGTCCCGCCGCCCTGCGCGCAGCTTTGATTCATGCGCGCGGCGCCGATCGCATCGACCTCTTCGCCGATCGCCCGCCTCCCGCCTCGGTAATCGAGGACGCTCATCTGGGTGGCCGGCTCAATTTCCACCAGGCCGGCGCGCCGCTTGCCAACCTCGCGATCGTGTCGCTCGACGGCGGCCTTCCGCGCACCAGCGTCGGTCGCTGCGTGGTGCGAAACTTCTCTAATTACCCACAGCTTTGCGAACTTGTTATTACGGCCGGGGGCCACGACGTTTTCCACTCCAAACTGGTCGCCGAGCCGCGCGCCGAGATCGTCGTCCCCTTCGGACCGCTACAGGCCGGCGGCTTGATCCACGCACGGATCGCCACGCCCGACGCTCTCGCGGCGGATAATCAGCGTTGGGCATATGCTCCGAGCATCGCTCAAGCGCGGGCGCTGGTGCTGTCGCCTGACGGCGATGTGCGCGACGATCTCGCGCGCATCGTCCTCGCCATCAACCGAAATTTCCTCGTGACCGCCGCCGATCCGACTCGCCCCGATTCCTTCGACCATTCGCAGCGCTTCGACCTGGCGGTGATTCATGACACCTCCGATGCCGGCGTCAATGCGGCCGCGCGCCTGTTGATCTTCCCCGAGCCTCCGCTCGGCGGATCTCATGGCAAACCTCCTGTTCCGGTCACCCGATCGGTGCCATTTGCCGAGTTGCAGGAACGCACCGGCGCGGGCACCTTGAGCACCCCAGTCCTGCTCGGACCGTCGCGAGTGATCGCCCCGCCCCCCTGGATGGACCCGGTGGCGCGCGGCGTCAACGCTCGCGATCACGACAGCTTCCCGCTCGCCGCCTTCGGCTACAACGGCGACCAGGCGGTCGGCGTCCTGGCCTTCGACGTGCGCGACCATCTCTTGCTCGATCCCGACCGCATGGATGCGCTGGTGCTCACCATCGATATGTTGCAGCGCCTGGTGGCTCCGCGCGATCTCATGATCGAGCCAACCGGCTCTTTCGTTACCGTCTCCGCCGGCGCCCATGCGCGGCTGGTCGCGCCCGACGGAACGACCCATCCTCTGGTCTCCGATCAATGGGGCCGGGTCCGCTTCCGTGCGCTCGAATCCGGACGTTATCTGGTGACGAGCGATGGGCCTGCCATCGCCATCTACGCGAATTACTATGACGCCGCGGAATCCGATCTATCCGCGGCCGCGGCTCCCCCTGAGCGACCGTCCACCACCGAGGCCGTCGTTGCAGGGCCTGCACAGCCCGGGGTGCGGCCGTTCGTGCTGCCGCTGGTGATACTCGCCCTGTTGGCCTTGATCGGAGAAAGCATCCTGCTCATGCCGCGCACCGTCCACTGGAGGCCAACCCGTGTTTGAGCGGCCGCTCATCTTGTGGCTGCTCGCGGCCACGCCCTTGATGGCGATTCCGGGCGTTATTGCCATGCGCGCCGGTCGTTCGTTCGCGGGCGCGCTCTCCGCCGTGCTGCGAATGGGCCTGTTTGCCGCGCTGATTCTCATGCTCGCCGGCGCCCGCCTGCCGCTCAATTTAGCCGCACGGCGCATGGCCGTGGTGGTGGCGATGGATCAGTCGGAATCCATCGCATCTGATCAGCATGCCTGGATGGCGCAAAAGATTGACCAGATCCGTCACGCGATGGATCCGCGCGATCGCATCGCGGTAATCGCTTTCGGCCGCGATGCCCAACTGGTCGCGCCGCTCACCGACCCGCGCCTGCTGACGCTTCATGCTACCGCGGTTGACGCCCGCGCCACCGATATCGCCGGGGCCTTGACCACTGCCGCAGGCATTTTTCCTCAATCCGATGAAAAACGACTCATCCTGCTGAGCGACGGCGTCGAGACCGAGAACAGCGCGCTCGACGAATTGCCGGCCTTGGCCGATTCGGAAGTGCGCATCTATAGCTCCGCGCCCCCGCCCTCGGCCAGCGCCCGTATCGCCCTGACCAGTTTCACCGCACCGTCAAGCGTGCACGCGGCAACCAGCTTTGCCTTGCATCTCGATATCGCGAGCGAAGCTACCCACCCGGTTGACGCGCATATTCGCCTCTTCAACGAGGACGCTGCCATCGGCGGTCAGGAAATCCAGCTCAAGCCCGGGCTGAATCGCTTCGAGCTGCCGTACCGAATCGATCAGCCGGGAGCTTATATCCTGCGCGCCGAGGTCTCCGCGGCACCGGGTCTGGCGCTGGTCAATGCCAAGGCGGTCACTGCAGTTTCCGTCGCCCCGCCGCCTCACGTGCTGCTGATCGCAAACTCGCCGCCCGAGAGCCTCGTCAAAGCGCTCCAGTTGCGCCATTTCGATGTCGCCAACGCCGGGCCGCACGGACTCTCACCCCATCCGGCCGATTATCTCGCCTACCAGGCGGTGATCATCGCCAACGTCGCCAACAGTGCCCTCGCCCCGGATGTTCAGCACGCACTCAATCGCTATGTCGCTGACTATGGCGGCGGCCTGATCGTTACCGGCGATACGCTCCGCGATTCGAAGTTTCATGGCGGCGACCTCGAAAAGACCCTGCCGATCGAGTTCGAGGAACAGCCGCCGCCGCCCTCGCGCGAACCCATCGCGGTCTATCTGCTGATCGATCGATCGAACTCGATGAGCTACAACTCGCGCTTCCCCGCCGTTCGCGATGGGGAACGGATTCGCTACGCCAAGGAATCCGCGATCGCCCTGCTCAACCAGCTCGACGATACCGACTTTGCCGGCGTCATCGCCTTCGACTCCGAGCCTTACGTGCTGGGACACATGCGACCGCTGGGCGAAGATCGCGACGAATTGCTCAGCCGCGTGTCCCGGCTTGAGCCCGGCGGCGGCACCGACTTCAAGGATGCGCTCGAAATCGCCGAGCGCGAAATCCTCGCGACTGGCCTTCCCGTCCGTGAAGTGATCCTGCTGACCGACGGCGATACCAACCGCCAATACCACGATCACGACCAGTTGATGGCCGACTTTGCCAAACAGGATATCCCCGTCTCGACCATCCGCATTGGCCCCGACCTCGAAAACTTGCGGCTGCTGCAGGACTTCGCGCACAACTCCGGCGGCGTGTTCTATCGCGTCGAGGACATCAAAAAGTTGCCGCAGTTGCTGGTCCATTTGACCCACGAAGCGCAGAACTTCAAACACCATAGCCGCACTCACGTCGATCTCGCCGCACCCAGTTCGATTCTCAACGGCATCAGCCCCGCCGAGCTTCCAACGCTCGATTTCTTCGCCGAGACCCACACCAAGGACGGCGCCGAAGTCCCACTTATGATTCGCAGCCCCATCCATTCCGCCCCGCTGCTGACCACCTGGCAGTACGAACTCGGGCGCAGCGCCGCATTTGTCGCCGATCCTGATTCGATGGGTTCGCTCGCGTGGATTAGATGGAATCGCTACGCCGAATTCTGGTCGCAACTGGTGAACTGGGTAGCCCGAACCGGCGACTCCGGCCCCTTCAGCTTGCACGTCGCCAGCGCCTCCGACGGTGCGCTCACGGTCGAAGCGGACAAGGCCGACGCGATGCCGGTTAACAATTTGTTCGCCCGCATCAGTGGCCCGCGTCATGTCGCCGACGTCGCGATGACGCAGATGGGAACCACCTTTTACCGCGGCGAATCCGCGCCGATGCCCAGCGGTAACTACACCGTCACTCTGATGATCAAGGCGGGCGACACCGAACGCGTTCTGCTCCGCCGCGATATCGCCGTCACCGGCTTGGAGTCGTCCGATAGCGCCGAACTTCGCCTCCGACCACCAAACCTCTCATTGCTCGGTAAAATCGCCGCGCAGACCGGCGGCCGCTTCGACGCCACCGTTGCCCAGATGATCCATCCTGTCGGCGCAAAAGTGGTTGATTACCGCTCGATCGACAATCTGCTGATACCGCTCGCTATCTTCCTGCTGCTCGCCGAAGTTTTCGTCCGCCGCCGCCTCCTCGGCACGTAGCCGCGGTCGAACTCGCGATTCGTGTGGGGATCGTCGGTTAGCTTGACAGCTGCGGTCATTGCCAGCGAATTACGGGCAACGCTGTGCATGCCGACCACGGGCTAAGTGTGAAAACGGGCAGCGCGGGTGAATCAAAGGATGTCGTAGGCGAGGAAATCGTGGGGGGCCTTCGGCGAGCTCGTCGGCGGCTCTTGCGAAGCTCACCTCTCCGAAGCGCAAAGTTGTGCTATACTGCTTTTTGTAGTGATTCCCGATGCCACGTACGGGCATCGAATCCAGCTAAATTTTTTGATCTGGAGGTCTTATTGACCGAACGAACCCAGTTGGAAAATCCTTGCCTGCCCCTCAATGACTCCTCAGAGTGACTTCGCCAGACCCGAACCCCAGCAGTGAATCGATTGAATATTGGAAGCCCCACCCCAGTCGAATTTGAGCTGACCCACGCGGCAATCACGCGGTCACTCAATGCCAGCAGCCCACCCCCGCGGGGTTCAATTGTGATGCTCAAGACCCCCTCAGCAACACTCGTTTCGTTCGCGCGGGCGATTACCGCGCCGCCTGTTTCAGTTCGAATTACGCAATTCTTCGAGTTGGGCGGCGCCCTGTTGCATCCGCCATTCGTCGATCGCCTCAACATTGAAACGCCAATCGCTGCCAATCTTGAACCCGGGCAGTTGGCCCTTCTTGAGCAAACGATAGATAGTCGAGCGATGAACCCGCAAGTACTCCGAGAGTTCGCTCACGGTCAGAACTTTGGTGTCTGACATCATATCGGTGTATTCCTTTTCATGAGGCTGAGAATTCCAAGTTTTGAGCTAGCCACCGTTCACGTTTCTGCCGAAATAGCCTTGATTCGCTACCGACGGTATAAGGATGTATCCATTCTGATTCGCAGGGCTTCGACGCCGCTTTCACCGCCTCGCAACCCGTCGCACTCCATCCCAACCGCTAGCATCTGGAGAACTTCATGAGCTTCCTAAACACGCCTATCCCCAATGACGCTAAGGACAGCGAAGCTACTCACGCAGTTCTCGGCTGGTTCCTCTCTGGTGCAACCAAAGCCGCCTACGACATAACCTTACCTCATCTTTAACCGCTTTTAAAGGTCACACCGCCCGAGAGTCCTCGATTTTGGCAAAACTGACCGATCCGGCTCCTTTTATGGTCTCGCGGCCGCGTATCGTGGTCGTAAATGAGGCGGCTAGTTGTGATCACGCATGAGAGAAAACGACGGGATGGTAAGCCACCAGCTGTTTGTGCCGAATGGCGCTATCAATGGCATACCGATCAAGCCGTAATGCGGGAGAGAGACGTTGGATTACAGACCGTTCCCGAAACTCACCAAAGAGTTTGTCGCGCAACAGATCAAGGTTGATTGGGATGATTTGGCATGGGCTCTATCCCACCACTGGCTTAATGTAAAAGTAATATCTGAATTAGCCGATGGTATTGCGGCGAAGGATGAGGAGTTACGAACATCGTTCGCAATGGCTGGAATGGATGGTGACGAAATAGCTATGAGAGCCTCAATCGATCACCAAGTGCAGAAATTTGTCGTATCCGATGATCTCGTCCGTGAGCGCTGGATGCTCATAGCCCTTGCATGGTTGTATCAGCATCGCGATATTTTCGATAATCCATGGGCAGCTGTTGAAGAACTATGGGAAGCTTTTGACCATCCATCGTCTATAAACTGCTTGATTAGCTGGATGCCTGTTCCGCCGGGCGGCGAGGCTGGTGAAGAGGCAATGCTCAAGCGGTGGCAAACCCTCGCAGATTCCCTCAGCAGGCCACCCGATTAGAAACCTTCAGAAAGGGGTCGATTCGAGGTGTTTGATAGCGGAAACGAGTCACGTCTCGCATCCGCGCGAACCTCGCGGAGGCGCAGTGCACCCTCCAAGAGTAGAACGAGATGTTAATTGCGCCCGGAGCCTATCGGTACGAGATTCGACGCAGCGGCGTAATTCAGGCGATCGAGGAAGATCGTTGTAGCGAGGGCATTATCAGCGGAACGCGACGGACTATCGACGGCGCCAATCTGCACGAAGTGGAGGCCCAACTCGATGCCGACGAAGCGGTCGCACGGGTCACCGTTCGTTACAATCGCGGCCTGTTCAAACGCAACGCGGTTTACGAGGCCTCCGGCGACACCCTGCGGGGCAGTGTCAGTGCCGTCGCCGGCCACAATGAGGTACTCGTCAAA
>DASXFX010000092.1:0-7978 GCA_036489375.1 Binataceae bacterium (SeqCode)
GCGCGCATCGCGGCCCGTGAGTTTCGATCCGAGTTGCACCGCGCCACCGTCGATATCGATCAGCCACATCTCGGACGGGGAGCCATCCCGGCCGCCGCAGATGCCAACTGGCGCATGTCGTTGTCCATCTGCCTCGCTGGAGACGTAACCGTCACTCAGAAACTCGAACTCGCGCATCCCACCAACGCCGCCGCGGAATAGACCGTGGCCGAGCGGCCTGTCGTTGAGCATCCATCGGCGGCAACGCAACGGATACGCCGTCTCGATCTCTTCGATCGGCGCGCAGCGGGTGTTCGTATACAGCGTGTCGACCGCGTCCATACCGTCCTTTGTCGCGCGTGCGCCGTAACTTCCTTCATGAATGTCCATGTGAACCCAGTATCCAGCAACCGCGAGGCCGCTGTAGCTGTAAACCGAAAGCGTCCCGCAACCCGCACAAGCCTTCTCGGGAACGACTTTGGCAAATGCCCGGACCAACGCATCAGCGACGGCAAGGCCGCCCATTGCGCGCGCCAAAGTAGGCGCCGGGAAGATCGGGTTCGCCATGCAACCTAACGGCGCAGAGATTTTGATTGGTCGCGCAAGACCGCTGTTCTGCGGAACCCACTCATGGATTTCACTGTCAAGGAGAACCGAACGGACCACCGTATAGATGGCGCATGTCACCGTTCCTTCGAGCGGCATATTGAACGGCAGATTACGCAGTTGCGGCGCCGTCCCGGCGAGATCGACCTCAAGCGCGTCACCGGCGATGCGCAGCGTCGTGACGATCGGGAGATCACGATTGGCTGGGTCGTCGGGTGCGCCGTCTAAAATGCTCTCCGCGCGATATTCGCCATCTGGCAGGGCCGCGATCTGCTGGCGCAGCATACGTTCTGAATAATCCTCCAGGAGCCGCTGAGCTTCGAAGACCCGATCAACGCCGATTTCATCAAACAGTTCGTTGAGGCGCGCAGCGCCGATCTCAGCTGCCGCAAGCTGGGCTCGCAGGTCGCCAATGACAAGGTCCGGAATGCGAACATTGTCGGCAATCATTCTCCACAAGCCCGCATTTTCGCGCCCCTCTTCGCGGACCTTCAACGCGAGGAGCCGCAAGCCGCCAGCCCACTCATCGACTGCATCAATGACCGAGGTTCCAGGTTTGGCGCAGCCGATGTCCATGTGATGGGCCGTGGTTACCGCAAAGGCCACGAGATGGCCGTCCCTAAACACCGGGACGAGGACGCCGATATCGGGCGAATGCGAGGCGCCGTGATAAGGTGAATTGTGCATGATGACGTCGCCGGGCCGAATTTCTTCGCCGCGCTCGGCGAGGATGCGTTTGGCACCGCGGACGTAAAACGGAATCGGTCCCATTTGCAGCGGTGATGTATCGGCTTCCGCCAACTGATTGCCGGCCGCGTCGGTAATCGCGCAACCGATGTCCTCGGACTCCTTGATGAGGATCGAAAACGACATGCGGATCATCTTCTGCGACATCTCGGCGGCGATCGAGGCGAGGCGTCCGCCAATCACCTGCATCGTGATCGTGTCCACTTATCGCTACTCCTCTTTAGCCGCCGAGCGATTGACGAAAATGAGTAAATTGCCGCTGCGGTCGCGGTTCACTGTGGAGGTCGGAGGCACCACGGTCGTTGAGTCGAGCTGAATAATGATTGCCGGCCCCGAAAGCTCCTGCCCGACCGGAAGCCGTTCGCGCGCATAGACCGGCGTATCAAGTACCTTCAATCCGCCGTGGACTGCGAACACAGTCGAGCTTGAGCCGATCAGTGCCTCGCCAAGGGGCCCGCCGGAAACCTGGGGCACTCCCGGACGATCGATGAGGCCCAGCCCGGTCAGCCGCAAGTTCACGAGCTCGACATCCACGTTGGAGAGGCTGTGCCCGAACTCCTTCCGATGCGACCGATTGAACCGCTCAGCGATGCCGGCGACTTCAATGGGGTCGATCGGGTCCTCACCCAGCGGAACGCGAAGTTCGAAACTCTGCCCAACGTAACGGGCGTCGACGGCGCGCTCGATGCGGATGGCATCTCGGGCGCCCTGTTCCCGCAGGGAGGTGCGGAGTTCGCGCTCCAGGTCGACGAAGCGCTTATTGAGATCGAATGGATCGACTGTGGGCAGCTTCGCCAAGATGGAAACCGAGACATCGAGCCTGATGTCGGCCGCCAGCAGTCCTGCGGCGGCGGTCACACCGGGATTCGGCGGCACGAGCACCTGCGGAATCTGTAGAACCTCGGCCAATTCGACCGCTTGTGCCGGACCGGCGCCGCCGAACGCAACTAGCAGAAAATCGCGCGGATCGAGACCACGCTGGATGGTTTTGATGCGAATGGCCGCGGCCATATTCTCGTTGACGATCTTGAGCACGCCCGAGGCACACTCGGCGACTTCAATCTTCAGTCGTTCGGCTAAACGCCCGATCGCATCTCGGGCTTTGACTGCATCAAGCTGCAAACCGCCGGCGAGAGACTGAGGCAACCGGCCGAGCACAACGTTCGCATCGGTCACTGTCGGCTCGGTGCCGCCGCGGCCGTAGCAAGCCGGACCCGGGAGCGCACCGGCGCTGCGCGGGCCGACATGGAGACCTCCGGCCGCGTCGAGATAAGCGATGCTGCCACCCCCCGCTCCGATGGATTCGACGTCGATTGTCGGCATCAGCACCGGATAGCCCGCGATCCAAGTGCCGCGCGAACGCGCCTCGACAAGGCCCTTTTCCGTAACGACTGCGATGTCGGCACTGGTGCCACCCACGTCCAGCGTAACAATCGGACGCCGCGTCTCGCGCGCGGCCAACACGCCGCCAATCACACCGCCGACCGGACCCGAAAGAAGCAGCGCGACCGGACGGCGGCTGGCGCTCGCCGGTGTCGCCGTGCCGCCGTTCGACTGCATAATGTGAATGGGGCCTTCAACCCCCAGATCCCGCAACCGCTTCTCGAAATCTTGCAAATAGTCGCGCACGCGGGGTCCAGTGAATGCATTCAGCGCGGTCGTGGTGAAGCGTTCGAATTCGCGAAATTGCGGAATGACGTCGCTCGACGTGCAAATGAACGCCCCGGGCAGCTCCTCAGCCAGGATTTCCGCTGTGCGGCGTTCGTGCGTCGGATTGAGATAGGAAAATAGGAAACAAACTGCGACTGCAGTTACTCCGACGCGCCGCATCTCCGCCGCAGCTTCCCGGACGGTCTGCTCGTCGAGTTCCACAAGCACCTCACCGCGCGGCGGCACAAGGCGCTCGGGAATTTCAAACCGCAGGTATCGCTCGACCAGCGGAGTTGCCTGCCAGGGAATATCCTGCTGAATTGAGTAGTTCTGTGGACGCTGATGACGGCCGATGTGAATGACGTCGCGAAAGCCGGAAGTAGTCACCATCGCGGTGCGCGCGCCCTTGCGTTCGATGATCGCATTGGTCGCCACAGTCGTGCCGTGGATCACGCGATCAATCTGGTTTGGCTCGATGGCGCCCGCAGCGCAAAGCTGAATAATGCCCGAAGTCATCGTATCGGTAGGATTGGCGCTGCTCGAAATCTTGAGTACCCGTGGTTCGGAGTGACCACTGTCGTAAAGAACGAAGTCGGTGAACGTACCCCCGACGTCGATGCCGATCACCCGCATTGATCATCACTCCTTCGGAGGACTTCGATAAACCAAATGGAGCTAACGTGGAAATGCTGGCGCCAGCTCCCCTTATCCGCAGCGCAGTCAATGAAGGGGCAAAGCAGGTTGACAACGGTCAAAATGAGGGGGCCCATGCGATTGCATGCAGGGGATTTCAACGCGTTCGAACAGTCACTGACCGGGCTGGTAACTGCATGTTGTCCAGCCCCACACCTGCGCGAGTGTCCACATCGTAAATGCGGTTCCAGGCTTGGCGAGATGCTGGCGGCATTCAGCGAGTGCAGCGACAAGATCGTCTTCATTGAGAAGACCGAGCCTAAGAATTGTGGCGCGCAACGATTCGATCATCGACGGCAAATAGTCGACCATAGGGTCGATTGAGCGGACACTAAGCATGGAAGTGCGATATTGCACATTGTGAAGGCCGGCCTCGTGAACCACAAAGTAGAGCCTTCGCGCTAAAGTCAGATCAGAGCCGACTCCTTTAAATGCTGCCATATAGGCAGCAAGGAGCCGGTCCCACGCCGGATGGGGCGGGTAACAGGCAAGGGTCGAGCCATCCGGTTCCTGGAGCGCAATGATCCCTCCGGGACGTGCTAAGCGTTTTGCTTCCTTGAGAAGCTGCTGAGGGTTTCCAGCGGTACTGGCGACAAAGCGCACGTGCACGAGATCAAAGGCGCCGGCAGGCAAGTCAGATTGATAGGCGTCGCCAACCCGAAACTCGACATTGCTCGGCGCTTTCTTGCGCGCGTGATCGAGAAATTGCGCATTCATGTCCAGCCCAATTACCCGGCCGGTAGCTCCGACGCTCGCACTGATAAGATCGGTAATGCCGCCTGGTCCGCAGCCAATGTCTAAACAGACCCAGCCTGTCATCGATCCGAACCGCTCCAACATCGCAACCGTGTCCGGCACCATTGCGGTCGATTGTACATTCAGTCGTTCGATCTCACCGACGCGATGCTGGATTGGGTAGTTCCCAGAGAACGTCATCTTTGTAGCTAGGGCTAATGCTTGCGAGCCAACATTTCGATGTGAGCGCGCAATCGTTGGAGGCCTTCGCGTAGCGCGTCGTCGCTCGTAGTAAAAGCTATGCGCACATAACGATCACAGCTCGGACCGAAAGTGATACCTGGAACGACTGCGGTGTTGTGGGCGATCAAGAGTCCCTTGGCGAATTCGAGCGAGCCTCGGCCGGTCGAGTTGATGTCGATGAGGGCGTAGAAGGCGCCTTCCGGCGTCGCGGGCAATAGGCCCGTGTTGCCGAACACATCGACAACGACGTCGCGTCGGCGTTTGAAAATCTCGCGCATGGCGCTGACGGATGCCTGATCACCGGCGAGTGCGGCCTCGCCCGCCTTTTGGGCAATCGTCGAGGCGCAGCTCGTAACAGGCTCCTGCAAGCCAGCAACGACCGATGAAAGACCCGGCGGGCAAATCAGCCAACCCAGCCGCCAGCCGGTCATGGCGTAAGTCTTAGAGAAGCCGGACACAATGAATACGCGATCGCGCGGAGCGTGCACGGCGACCGATACGTGTTTGCTTTCGAACACGATATCTTCGTAGATTTCATCACTGACCAGATAAATTCCCGTACCGCGAACGATGTCGCCGAGTTCGGCAATCAATGACGCAGGAAACACTACGCCACTCGGATTGCCGGGAGTATTTATCAGGAGTGCCTTTGTAAGCGGTGTGATGAGGTGGGCAATCTCGGCCGGGTCGGGTAGGAAGTTGCGGGATGCAGGTTGCATATAACGAACCGCGATTCCGCCTGCGAGATGAACGATCGCTTCGTAGTTGGGCCAACCCGGATCCGGTATGAGCACTTCGTCACCTGGATCGATGACCGCCATCAGCGAAGAATAAAGCGCACCGATAGCGCCAGTGGTGATAACGACATCGTTCGCCGTCAGGGGCTGCGCACCGCTGATGTTTGCGCGTTCGGCCACTTGTTGGCGCAAAGCTGGCAGGCCGGCGTTGGAGCTGTATTTGGTCCAGCCAGACCGCGCGGCCGCAAAGGCCGCGTCAATGATGTGCGTCGGCGTGGAGAAGTCCGGCTCGCCCACTTCGAGGTGAATGACGTCCGATCGGCCGGCGGCGAGCGCCATGATTTCTCTGATCGCCGAACGTGGCATTGCCGCTGCACGCTGTGAAGCCCGCCGCACCGGCGTCGGCGAGGAACGCGCCGAAGCTTGGCTAGACATTTAAGATCCTTTCCAGGTTCGTGATCCGTGCATTACATGTCACACTTCGCAATGTACGTCAGGGGATCGTCTGGTTCCACGTCAACGCGGGGCTGGCCGAATTTCGGTCGATTGCGCCAGAAAGTTAAAGCTCGGCAGGTCAGTCGCGAGGAGGACAATGGCGTCGGCGCGTTTATGTAAGGGACCTTTCACGAAAATTGCCAGGCGATGCCTGGAAACCTGAAGCGCTTCGTTCCTCTTGACGATATCGCGCGTCGTATCGCCGACGATATGGTAGCTCCGGCTGGCGAAGAAGGGCGCGGCGAGTGCATGGATGGCGGGCGAGTAGGGGCCTCAAGCACTATCCGCGGTACACCGCGCGCGGCGAGCACGCCGCGTGGTGCCGTCCAGGCGGGATGCATTGGTATGCTCGCGCAGCCTTCGACCTGCGCGATTTTTCCCTCGTTCCAACCCGGCGGGATGATGAAACTCGTGACCATGTCGCAATAGGCGATCACGTCGACGTTCCGTGGCGGCACGCTCGCCGGCGCGGTCGCCGTGCTGTTCCATGCGAACAACTGCTTCGGCGTGAGATCACCGCTCGCGAGGATGTGGGTTGCGTGCATGTCGACCCCGGTGGGCAGCACAGACCAGAATTCCGGCTCGATGACGCTGTTGTTGGCAAGGACAACGGTGCCGATCCGACCCAAGTGCCCGTGCAAGCTTTTCGTCCAAGACGGAATTTGTAGTGCCTACCGCGGCCAATTGTGCCGACATCTTGCCGTAACGCACTGCACGCCCTCCCTCGGGATGCTGCACGACTTATAGCCCAGCGACGAGGTTGCGCTCATGGCTTGACTGCGACGATACCTTCGATCTCGACCGATATCTGGTTGGGCAGCATGACGTTGCCGACGGCCGAGCGTGCATGGCGACCGGCGTCGCCAAACACTTCGACGAATAGGTCGGAACAGCCATTAATGACTTTTGGGGAGTCTTTGAAATCCGGCGTCGCATTGACCATGCCGAGCAACTTCACGATGAAGTCGACGCGGTCCAACGAGCCGAGCGCGTCACGCGTGGCGGCAAGGAGCCCGAGGCCAATAAATCGAGCGCGCCGATAGCCCTCCTCGATGCTGATTTCGCTGCCGAGCTTACCGGTCAGTACCACGCCCTTCTCGTCGACCGGGCCCTGACCAGAGAGAAAAAGGAGATTTCCAGCGAGCCGATAGGGAAGATAATTTGCAACCGGTTTGGGCAAAGTAGGCAATACAATACCCAGCTCCTTCAACCGCGCTTCTGATCCCATGACCTCTCACCTTTCGAAGATTTCCGGCGATCGACGCCGTTGTTGGCCTGTGACTAGTCGGTAGTCCGAGTCCTAACCCGAGTGCGCCTGTGCCACAATCCGATCGCGTCGGGATCCGACAATTCCGCCAAATTGCGCAACGACCGCAAATAGCGGCTTGGTGATGGGCAACATCAAAACGCGAAATATTGCTCGAGCACCCGTATGAACGGCAGGGCGTTATTTTTTGACGCGCATCATTCTCGTTGGCCAGCTTGATAGTTTTGCCGAAAACTGGCCACACGGCGAATCCATGTTCGATTCTTTCCTCGAGGAGTCTTCTCTACTGTCGACAGCGGCCGCGATACGTTACAACGACAAAAAGACACTGATGCTATGTCTTAGTCAGCGAAGCTATGGCAATTTCAACCCCATTGGTCCGAAATGATACTCCGATGATAAAACTTGGTTACAAGGCATCTGCCGAGCAGTTTGGTCCCTCCGACCTTTTGAAGTTTGCCTGCGTAGCGGAAGAAGTCGGCTTCGATTCCGTCTTTGTCAGCGATCATTTCCAGCCGTGGCGGCACACCGACGGCCATGCTCCGTCGGCGTTGGTTTGGCTTGGTGCCTTGGCGGCTCGCACGTCAAGGATCACCATCGGCACAAGCGTCCTCACGCCTACTTTTCGCTATCATCCGACCGTTATTGCGCAAGCCTTCGCGACACTCGCGTGCCTGTGCCCAGGCCGTGTGGTGCTTGGCGTTGGCACCGGCGAGTCGCTTAACGAAGTACCTTCAACGGGCATTGTCTGGCCGGAATTCAAGGAACGCCTTGGCCGTCTGCGGGAGGCAATCGATCTCATGCGACTGCTCTGGACGCAGGAGCG
>DASXFX010000066.1:0-3976 GCA_036489375.1 Binataceae bacterium (SeqCode)
CCGCGGTGCGTGGGGGAAGGCTTGCAAAGCTGCCGGCGTTCCAGGGAGGCTCGTCCACGACTTCCGCCGGACGGCAGTTCGCAATCTGGAGCGGGCGGGGGTGCCTCGCAGCGCCGCAATGAAGATGACAGGTCACAAAACGGAAGCGGTTTATCGACGGTACGCGATCACGGACTCTGTCATGTTGCAGGAAGCGGCGGTCAAGCTCGCGGTTTTTCATGCCGCAGAGTCGAACAGACCAAGTTCAGTCAAAGTCGGGGAGCTTTCGTAGGGGAATGCTGGAAGCCCTCTTCAAAAACGCCTTGTTTTTCAATAGCTTTACGGTCATGCGAGAGTGGCGGAATGGCAGACGCGCCGGACTTAGGATCCGGTGCCGCAAGGCGTGGGGGTTCAAGTCCCCCCTCTCGCAATCCATCGAAATGTAGCTGGCCGTGCAGAAAGAAGCGCGTTTCAGGGGCGCGAATGGCATCCGGTGGCGAAATCCACGAGGACATTCGACGGGCGGCGCGCCGTTCAATGCGCGATAGCCAGGTGCGAACGGTCAGGATCGATTCGGATCGTTATCGGCTTCGCGTTCCTTGATCCATTGTTCGATTGATTCCTGATTGAAACGCCAGTCGGAACCCAATTTGAATGCCGGGATGCTACGATTCTTCAAGAGACGATAAACGGTGGACGGATGGACTTTCAAGAACTGCGCGACTTCTTCCAATGTGATCACGGTGCTCATTTTTAAATTTTACATCCGTATTAATGTCTATGCAATCCTATTGACCACTACTTCGTCCTTTAGCGACTGACTTTTCGCTCTACCCTGAAACCATTGTCTGATCCTCGTCCGAGTTTCTCTGGTTCAACTGGAGTTCCTTTTAGACGGTACAATATGTTTACAGATGTTCATTGCCAGTCAAGTGGGGCGGGGATCTTCGACGAAAGAGAACGCCCCAACAAGCGATTTGCGAGCCTCGTTCGATCCAGAACGCTCCGGTGGAGGCACGCCAATCCTTTGACTTTGCGATACTCGAAACGGCGCCGCGGTTCTATCTGATGGCGCTGGCGGATCGTGGCCGATTGCAGTAAAGCTCGATTGCCTGGGCTATAAGTGACGACCGTCAATCATCAACAACTCGGAGAAGCTTACAATGGCACAATACGTCGAAGTCGAAGAAGCGAAGGGAATGTCGGGATTGCGCGTGGTGCTGACCCCGTCGGTTCCTGGCCCATGGACGGAGTCGGCCAAGGCAATCCTGCGGGTCAAGAACCTGCCCTACGTCAAGGTGCGCCAGGAATTGTTGGGGCAAAACCTTCCGCTACTCCATTGGACCAAGCAGGCAACCGCGCCGGTCTTCGTGTACAACGATGAACGCCCGCGCACGATCTGGAATGATCAGTTGTATCTCGCCGAGCGGCTGGCGCCGAATCCGCCGTTGATCCCCGCCGACATCGACGAGCGCATGCTGATGTTCGGCCTGGCCAACGAACTTTGCGGCGAGAATGGTCTCGGTTGGGCGCGCCGGTTGATGATAATCCATTCGTCGCTGACCGATCCCAATACGAGCGACGGGGCCAAGCAAGGCACGCGCTTTCTTGGGACCAAGTACGACTACTCGGTGCCGAGTGCGGAAGCGGCGCCGGCGCGAGTGGTGCAGATTCTTACTACGTTCCATCGCCAGCTCGAGTCGCAGCGCAGTCGTGGCAGCCGTTTTCTGGTGGGCAACAGCCTGACCGCGGTCGACCTGTACTGGGCCGCGTTCGCCGCACTGATTCAGCCGCTGCCGGACAATCTTTGTGCGATGCCCGCTGGGTTCCGCAAAATGTATGATTGTACGGATCCGGCGGTGAAAGGCGCGGCCAGTCCGCAACTATTTGCCCATCGCGATTTCGTTTACCACGAGTACCTGGAATTACCGGTCGATATGTAGAGTCAATTGTAGGACGATAGGGATCGCTCATGGCTGCGCGGCGACGGGAAATTAAGGACTCGCGTCACGCGGCGATGAAGGGCTCGCGCGGAGGTTTCAAGATGGCGTCGGATAATCTCTCGGGTATCGGTGATGCGATTCGCAAAGCAAGTGCGGCTTATGCCGAAGCGCTGGCGGCAGTGGGCAAGGCGCTGCAAGGCCTCGCGGGGGGCGCAGCGGGTGGCGATCGCGATCGGCTAGTCGAAAATTGGCTGCGGGTCGCGCGGATGAGCAAGGACGGCGTGATCACGGCACTGGAACAGGGCTTCGAGCTATGGGAGCGCGAAATCCGTCGCACCGTAGCGTCGGTCAAAAGCGGCGGCGCTCATGAGTCCTCGAGTCCGATGGACGCGTGGACGGAGAATTGGCGCCGCGCGACCGAGGCCTTCACCGGCGGCACCGGAACTATCGGCGAGGAAGCGCGCAAGCAGGCAGAGACGATTCAGAAGACGTTGCAGGACGGATTGCGCGCGTGGCAAAAGTTGTGGGAGCCGGACAAGAAATCTTGAGCAGCATGATCGACGAATCGATTTTCAAACATCACACGGCCACGGTCGGCGAGGTGCGGCTGCATTATGTGACCGCAGGTAGCGGTGACGCGGTGGTGCTGCTGCATGGATGGCCGCAAACCTGGTTTGAATGGCGCCGCATTATTCCGGCCTTGGCCGCGAAATATACGGTTATCGCACCCGACCTGCGCGGGCTCGGCGATTCCTCCAAGCCGCAAGGCGGCTACGACAAGCGCACGGTCGCTGACGACATTTACAAGCTGGTACAGAAGCTCGGCTTCGAGCGCATCTACCTGGTCGGACACGATTGGGGCGGACCGACCGCCTATGCGTACGCCGTCGCGCATCCGGAGGACGTGCGCAAGCTGGTGATCCTCGACGTTTCGATTCCCAACGAGAGTTGGGAAAAGTTCCCGATGTTCAATCGGCGCGGCACCTGGCACCTTACTTTTCATGGAGTTCGCGATCTTCCCGAGTCGCTGGTTGCGGGACGCGAGCGCACCTACTTGAGCTGGTTCTATCGGAGCGCGGCGTACAATCCGGGGGTGATCACCGAGTACGAAATCGACGAGTACGTGCGCTGTTACTCGGCGCCTGGCGGGCTGCGCGCGGGCTTCGAGTATTATCGCGCGATCGCGACCGATATCGCTCACAACAAAGAACACGCAAAGACCAAGCTTAAAATGCCGGTGCTGGCATTGGGCGGCGATCGCGGCTTCGGGCAGGCGCCATTGCTGTCGATGCGCGAGCTTGCCGAGAACGTTCGCGGTGGCGTGATCGAACGTTGCGGACATTGGATAGTCGAAGAGCAGACTGACTATTTGATCGATCAGTTGACGACCTTCTTCGCGGAGCAATAGCGCCGCCGACGGTGTAACGAGCGCATCCCGGCGCGGCGATCAACGCGGAGTGACTAATTGGGCGCGAATCGCCGCGACGATCTCGGTGGGCGTTCCGTCGATCCCAACAACCATCGCGTCAAGCGGCTCTTCGAGCGCGTCGAACTGGCTGCGCAGCAGCGCGGGGTCAAAAAAATGACCGTGGCGCAACGCCAGGCGTTGAGCGATCACATCGAAGGAACCTTTCAGAAAGACCAACTGGACATCGTCAGTATTGCGAACGAGCGTCGCGCGATAGGCTTGCTTGAGAGCCGAACACGCGATCACCGTGTCGGCACCCGAATTCAAATACCGATCGATTAGCGCTCGGACGGCGGCAAGCCATGGACGGCGATCGTTGTCGGTAAGCGGGATACCCCGCTGCATTTTGTCGAGATTGGAAGCGGAGTGCAGGTCGTCCGCGTCGTGGAAGTCGCAGTCGAAGTCGTGCGCGAGCATCGCGCCAACGGTCGATTTGCCCGAGCCCGCGACTCCCATAAGGATAACGACCATGATTCGGGTTTAGCGCCCCTGGCACATCGATGCGAGAGCGCTTGGATACTCGGTCGCGCTCTGGCAAGATCGCGTGGCTGGGGCGGTAAGATTTGCGAACCAGTATTTCGGTTGA
>DASXFX010000073.1:0-3185 GCA_036489375.1 Binataceae bacterium (SeqCode)
CCCGCTGGCGTACCCTTAGAGTAGTCGAGCTGTCAATCGAATTGTCCGATGGCGTGCTCAACCCCGATCGGAAACCCCTGGTGCGCGATGAAAATCGATATCGATCTAAAGGCCGGATTTCTCCAAGAGCTCAAGCGCGAAGTCCTCGCCACCCTCACCCCGGAAGAGCGCGCCATCATCGAAGTCTCAACCGGCGAGATGGGCAACAAGCCCGATGCAGTCAAGCTCGGATGGCTCAAGATGCGCACCAAGGAGCCGTGGACGAAGGCGCAGTACATCCGCGCGCTCGACGCCGTGATGAAGAAGCTGCGCGCCGAACTCGAGTCGGCGAAGAAGGACTGAGCATGCCGGTCGTGTCGATTCGCTTCGCCACGCCCGACGATGCTGGCGTAATCCTGCGCTTCATCCACGGACTCGCCGCCTATGAGCATGAGCCCGACGCCGTCAAGGCGACCGCCGCCGAATTGTGCGCACAGATGGAAAGCGCGTCGCCGCCCTTCGAATGTCTGATCGCGGATCACGAAGGCGCGCCGGTCGGCTTCGCCCTCTTCTATCGCAGCTATTCGACCTGGCTTGGACGCCCGCTGCTATTCCTCGAGGATTTCTTCGTCGATGAGAAATATCGCGGCAGCGGCGCCGGATTCGCGCTGATCAAGCGCCTTGCGCAAATCGCGCACGAGCGTGGCTACTCACGAATCGAATGGCGCGTGCTCGACTGGAACGAACCGGCGCATCGCTTTTATCAGGGAATCGGTGCATTTCCGATCGACGAATGGACCGTCTGGCGGGTCGAAGGCGACGCCCTCACCCGGCTGGCAGAAGCCCCTATTGACCCTTCGCGCTCTAGCCGCAGCGGCTAGGCTTCGATGCGAGCGACGCGGCGCTTGCCGACTTCGAGCACGTGATGCTCACCCGGCACGAACTGGAAGTTCGCATCGGTTACAGTCTCGCCATCGACTCGCACTGCCCCCTGGCTGAGCAGGCGGCGCGCCTCGCTAGTCGAAGGCGCAAAGCTCAACTGCTTCATCAGCTCGCACACCCATAGCGCTTCATTGATGCGATAGACCGGGACGTCCTTTGGCACCTCACGGCGCTGAAATTTGCTCTCGAAGTATTGGCGCGCCGTGCGCGCGGCGGCCGCGTCGTGATATTCCTCCACGATGGTCGAGGCCAAGCGCTTCTTCGCTTCCATCGGATGAATCGCACCCGACTTGACCGCAGCGAGTTCCTCTTCTTCCACGTCGGTCAGCAACTCGAAGTAGCGATGCATCAGCTGGTCGGGAATCGACATCAGCTTGCCGAACATATCCTCGGGCTTGTCGGTCAGGCCGACGTAGTTGCCGTAGGATTTCGACATCTTGCGCACCCCGTCGAGCCCCTCCAGCAACGGCATCGTCATGACGACCTGCGGCGGCTGTCCGTACGCGCGCTGGAGCTCGCGGCCCACCAGCATGTTGAATTTCTGATCGGTCCCGCCGAGTTCCACGTCGGCCTTCAGCGCCACCGAATCGTAGCCCTGGATCAACGGGTACAGCAGCTCGTGCAGGAACAGCGGCTCCTGCTTTTCGAGGCGGCGCTCGAAATCGTCGCGCTCGAGCATTCGGGCCACGCTGAGCTTGGCGGCGATTTCGATCAGCTTGCGGGTATCAACTGCGTTCATCCATTCGGAGTTGAAACGAACCTCCGTCTGCGCCGGATCGAGCACCATCGAGACCTGATTCTGATAGGTCTTCGCATTGGCCTCGATCTGTTCGCGCGTCAGCGGCTTGCGAGTCTCGGATCGGCCCGTCGGATCGCCGATCGTCGCAGTGAAATCGCCGACCAGGAAAATGACGGTGTGCCCGGCGCGTTGGAAATCGCGCAACTTCTTCAGCGCGATCGAATGTCCCAGGTGCAGGTCGGGCGCCGTCGGATCAAGGCCGAGCTTGATGCGCAAGGGCCGGCCGTCCATGAGTTTCGCCGTCAGTTCAGCGGGTGAGATTACCTCCACCGCATGACGGGCGAGCAGGCCAACCTGCTCTTTGGCCTGACTCTCTTCCTGGGCTCGATTCTGGTCAGCCGGCAACTCAAAACCCCCTCGCAGACCAACTCGGTCGCTGTGCGAATAGCCTATAGGAAAGGAATCTGCGGTGAAACGAAATGTCCCGTTGGATGCTTCGCGGGCGTCCGAAAACCGAGAGCGGACGCACCCTATACTCAACCGTTTTGGCGGACCATCGAAGCGCCGACCGCGCAGCCTAGAGCTTATCGAGCACCATCACCAGCAGGACCAGGGGCAGGTAAATCAACGACACCCGCATCACGCGCCGAGCGTCTTCATCAGTGGTCGGCGTGCGCGCCAGCGTCAGCGTGTACGCGAGCATCACGACCCCGAGCACGATCGCGATCGAGAGGTAAAACATGCCGGCGAATCCCATCACGGTCGGCAGGGTACCGAAAGCCACCAGCACGATCGTCGCCGCGATCATCACGATGTTCGCCGGATTGCCGTATGCGCGATCGTCCGGCATCAGGTACATTCCCGCGCGCGCGTAGTCGAGTTGGTAGAGCCGTGCGATTGAAAGCGAATGCGGCAGTTGCCACAGGAACATGATGCCGAAAAGCACGAACGGTTCGGGCGCGAGACTGTTGCGCGCCGCCGCCCATCCGATCACCGGCGGCAACGCGCCCGGCACTGCGCCGATCACGTGGCAAATCCACGAATAGCGCTTCATCGGGGTGTACGCGCCCAGGTACAGCACGGTGATCGATCCGGCCACGCACGCGGTCAGCGGATTGACCGTGTACCACAGAAAGATGGAGCCGGCGACGACCGTCACGATTCCGAAGATCAACGCCTCGATCGGACGCAGGCGCCCCGACGGCAACGGGCGCGAGCGCGTGCGGTCCATCTTCGCGTCATACTCGCGCTCGACGAACTCGTTGAGCGCGAGCGTGCCACCCGCGACCAGCGCCGTGCCCAGGATTGCTTTGAGCGCGACGACGAAATCGAACGCGGCGCCGTCGCCCATGTAAAAGCCGGCCAGCGTCGTTATCAAGACCATCAGCAGAACGCGCGGCTTGGTCAGCTCGAAATACGCGGCGGCGCGGCCGTAGATCGAAGTGAATGGGGTTTCGAGTGCGGCGGCTTCGGAATTCACGCGGTTACCTTGCGTTCCATCGTGGGCGGGATCGGCGAACGCACT
>DASXFX010000116.1:0-91257 GCA_036489375.1 Binataceae bacterium (SeqCode)
CAGTTCTACAATTACGCCGCCGTTTTGAGCTTCGAGATGCCGCTGGATAATGCCGCCGCCAAGGCCGCGCTCGCCCAGGCCCGCGTCAGTTACGAGCAGGCACGCCTCAACTATCGCGCGACGCTGTCGCAGTCGGTGACCTCGATCGAGACCGCCCTGGCCAACCTTCACGCCGACGTAAAGCGCGCCCAGGCCACCAAGGAAGCCGTCTTTTACGCCGAGAAGTCGTTGCGCGACGAGCAAGTGCGCTTTCGTGTCGGTATGGCTACGACCCACGACCTGCTCCAGTTCCAGAGCGAATTGGTCACCGCTCAGGGTAACGAAGTCACGACCGATATCGACCTCGAGAACGCGCGTCTCGCCCTGTGGTTCGCTGAGGGTACGCTGCTGCGGATCTTTAATATCGACTTTCAGGTCCAGGATCCGCGCGAACATCCCTGGTACGCGGCTTTCTAGGCAGGCGCCGCAAGCTCGATCGATTGCGTAGGGCGTCCTGGGGAGTTACGCGATGGCGTATCTATGGGTGGCGATTGGCGGAGCGCTCGGCAGTATGGCGCGCTACGGGGTTAGCGGGGTCGTCGCCTCGATGAGCGGCGGCACGTTCCCCTACGGCACGATGCTCGTCAACGTTACCGGTGCGATGATCATCGGCTTTCTCGCAACCCTCAGCGGTCCAGACAGCCGCTTCTTCGTGCCAGCGTACGCCCGTCTCCTCCTGATGACCGGCATCTGCGGCGGTTACACCACGTTCTCGACCTTTAGCCTCGAAACCTCGAACCTGATGCGCGACGGACAATGGGCCGCTGCTCTCGCCAACGCCGGCTTCTCGGTCATACTATGTTTGATGGGGGTCTGGATCGGGCACGTTGGCGCGCTCGCTCTCGATCGCCTCAGAGGAGCGTGACCCGCGATGAGTTTACCCAAAGACGCGGTGTTGCTGAGAATCTTCATCGGTGAGACCGACCGCTTCGAGGGCCGTCCGCTATTCGAGGCGATCGTGCTCAAGGCGCGCGAAATCCCGTTGGCCGGCGCGACAGTGCTGCGCGGCCCCTTGAGCTTCGGCCGAACCAGCAATTTGCACAACGAAAAAATCCTGCGCCTCTCCGACGACTTGCCGATTGTTGTCGAAATTGTCGAGAGTCAGGAACAAATCGATAAGTTCCTGCCCCTGCTCGATACGATGATCGGCTCGGGCCTGGTCACCATCGAAAAGGTCCAGGTGATTCGCTACGGCGACGGGATCAAGGCGGCCTAGGTGTAAATCACGTCCACCGAATCGAGATACGCCGCGAACTCGTCAAGCGTATGCCGCGCGGTCGCGAGGTCCTGATCGAGCGCCGCCCGCTCGAGCACCGCGCCCAGCGCCGTCACCGCGTCGAAGCCGTAGCTCCCGCCTTCGCCCTTCATCTTGTGGCCGATGTGCCCGAGGGTCTTGTAATCCGCCACGCTGATCGCCTGCTGAATGCTGCCGACATCTGCTCGCTTGTGCGCCAGAAACTCCGGCACCAGGTCGCGTAAATCCCCGTCCACCTTGATGCGGTGGCGTTTCGCCTGATTCACTCCATTGGTGGATGCTGGCAGGTGCCCGTTGCTTGCGGCATGGCTGGCCGCTTCCGTGACATCGACAATGACTTGAAGCAGCGTCGCTTTCCGCACCGGCTTCGAGACGTGAGCGTCACAGCCGGCCTCGAGGCTGCGCAGCACCGATTCATCCAGCGCCGACGCCGTGAGCGCGATTATGGGCATCCGCGCAAGTCCTTGAGTGCGCTCCCATTCGCGAATCGCCCGCACCGCGGTGTAGCCGTCCATCACCGGCATCTGGATGTCCATCAGCACCAGATCGTAATGGTTGGCCTTGACCTTCTCGACCGCGATCGATCCGTCCTCTGCATGCTCGACCGTGTATGGCGTCCGTTTCATGTACGCGTCGATTAGCATGCGATTGTCGAACGAATCGTCGGCCAGCAAAATCCGCAGTGGACGCATATTGGCCGACTCTGCGATTACTCGCGGCTCCCGCCCGTTGGCCCCGTTCGAGGCCGGCGCGCCGCCCTCTGCGCTCGTATGCTCTTGCGGTTTTCGCCCTGTTACTTCCATTACTGCTCCTAGCAGGTCGGCCCGCTTGATCGGTTTCACCAGGTAATGACCTTCACGCCCCGCGTCGCTGCCGCCGTCCTCGCTCCGCGCCGCCTCCGCCCCCGGCAGCGCGGTGGTCAACACCAGGACGTGCGCGCCGGCCGCCTTGCAACCGGCGTCCTCGGCAATTCGCCTCGCGGGCTTGAATCCACTAAGCCCCGTCATCCGCTCATTGAGTAGTAACACATTGTAGGGAAGCATGTTGGTGTTGATATTGTCCGGCTTGACCAGCGCGTCCCGGCCGTCGAGCGCTTCCTCAACCGACGCGCCCGCCGCCGCCAACACCTCGCGCAGCATCGCGCGGCTGCTCGCGCTATCGTCCGCGATCAACACCCGCACTCCGGTTAGCGCGGTAGCGCCATAGTCTTGGGTTTCCGCATAGATTGGTTCATCGTTCACCGCCCGCATCTCCAGCGGTACGGTTACTCTAAAGGTGCTGCCGGCTCCGGGCGTGCTCTCGACCGCGATCGCGCCGCCCATCAAGTCCACCAACCGCTTCACGATCGTCAGGCCCAGTCCGCTGCCGCCGTATTTGCGCGCCATCGAGGAGTCGGCCTGGGTGAAGCTCGAAAAGATCGACCGGGCCTGCATCGCCGAGATTCCGATCCCGCTGTCGCGCACCGTAAAACGCATCCATGCGGCCGCCGCCCCGCTCACCCTCGCTGGCGTGATGCCGTCAGGCGCCGCAAGGTCCGTCACCGTATACGCCGTCGGCGGGCCGCTGCGCTCCAGCGTCAACTCGATCTCCCCGGCATGCGTGAACTTGATCGCGTTGCCGACCAGGTTGAACAGAATCTGCCGCAGCCGCAGCGGGTCCCCGCGCAATGCGGTCAACGTCCCCGGCACAATTCTGCCAATCAACTCCAGTCCCTTGCCCTGCGCGCGCAACGCCAGGGTTTCCAGCAGTTTTTCAATCAGGTCGCGCAGATCGATCGGGATCTCCTCCAGATGCAACCGGCCGCTCTCGACCTTCGCCAAATCCAGAATTTCGTTGATCAAATCCAGCAGCGTATTGCTGTTGCTGCGCATCGTCGCGAGATAGCGCCGCTGCTCCGCGTCCAGTTTGCTCTCCCACAACATGTCGGCCATGCCCAGGATAGCGTTCATCGGCGTGCGGATCTCATGCGACATGGCCGACAGGAATTCCGATTTCGCCAGCGACGCCGCCAGCGCCGCCCCGCGCGCCGCCATCAGTTCCGCCTCTACCCGCTTGCGATCCGTGATGTCGTGCGCGACCGAGATCACGCACAATTCGCCGCCGAGTTCCGCCACCACCGCCGACACGATATGCGGTATCACGCGGCCGCTCTTATGCCGCAACATTGCCTCGAAGTCCTTGACGCTGCCGTTGACCCGCAGCGCCTGGCCGAATTTCTTCAGACCGTCGCACCAGATGCCGGTTTCTTCGGTAATCCGCCCAACCAGTTCTTCGCGCTTGAGGCCGCTCATCGCGCACAGGCTCTCGTTCACCGCGATAATCCGGCCGTCGCCCATGCGCGCGATCGACATCGAGTCCGGCGTGACCTCGAAGATCCGCCGCAGCTTGCCTTCACTGTCCGCGAGTTCGCGCACCGCCTCTTCGCGCTGCTTCATGGCGCGGCTCCGCTCGACGATTTCTGCGCGCAAGCGCTCCTCCGTGCGCTCCAGCGTTTCGATTTGCGCGCGCATCAGTTCGCGCGCCGCGATCAGGTCGCGCTCAACCTGCTTGAGTGTCGTAATATCTTTCCCGATTGCGACCACGCACGCCTCGCCGTCCAGTTCCATGATCGTCGCCGAGACCAGGAACAGCGAGACCGATCCGCTCTTGGTCCGCATCCGCAATTCGAAATTCGCGACCGTCCCGGTCTTCCTTATCTCCCGCAGAAAGCGCTGTAATTTTGTCCGATCGTCCCAGATTCCCAGGCTTGCCGCCGTGTGTTTCAGGATTTCCTCGCGCGTGTACCCGCTCGCCGTGCTGAAGCCCTCATTGAGATCGATATAACGCCCATCGCCGAGCCGGCTGATCGTGATCGAATCGTTGGTCGTCGCAAAAATCTTGCGCAGCTTCGCTTCGCTCTCGCCCAGCCGCGCCACCGCCACTGTCCGTGCCGCCTCTGCCACCGCCCGCTGATCCATCGCCCGCGTGCGTTCCACTATTTCCGCGCGCAGCCGCTCCTCGGTCTCCTCCAGCGTTTCGATCTGCGCCCGCATTTCCTCGCGCGCCGCGATCAAGTCGATTTGCGTGTGCTTGATCGCGGTGATATCCCGGCCAATCGAGACCACGCAGAGTTCGCCCTCCAGATCGATCACCGTCGCCGATACCAGGTAGGGAAACACCGCGCCGCTCTTGGTCTTTAAATCGACCTCCAGATTGGTGACGGTCCCTGCTGTCCGCATCTGATGCTGGAATGTTCGCAACTGCGCGCGATCCGCCCAGAGCCCCAGGCCCGGACCGGTCGCGCCCAGCATTTCTTCGCGCGTATAGCCAGTCGCGCCAAAGGCCTGGTTGATATCCAGGTAGCGGCCGTCGCTCAACCGGCTGATCGAAATCCCGTCGGTGCTGGTCTCGAAGATCTTCCGCAGCTTGCTTTCGCTGTCGGCCAGCCGATGCAGCGCCGCCTCGCGCTGCTCCATTGCCCGCGTGCGTTCGAAAATCTCCGCCCTCAGTTGCTCCTGGGTCTGTTCCAGCGTCTCGATCTTCGCCCGCATCATCTCGCGCGCCACCCTCAGCTCGCGTTCGGTCCGCTTGATCGCCGTGTTATCGCGGCTGACCGCGACCACACACTCCTGCCCCCCGAGTTCGACGATCGTCGCCGAGGCCTGGTACTGGTACACAGTGCCGTCCTTGGCCCGCGTTTCGTGGTCGAAATTCGCTACCGCCCCGGTCTTTTTGATCTGCCCCATGAAGTCGCGCAGTTGCGCCGGCTCCGCCCAGATCCCCAGGCTCTCCGCGCTCTGCGCCAGGACCTCCGCGCGCGCATAGCCCAGCCGCTCGAAGCTCTGGTTGAAGTCCATGTACCGCCCGTCGCTCAGGCGGTTGATGGTTATGATGTCGGCGGTGGCCGCGAAGATTTTGCGCAGCTTCGCTTCGCTCTCCCGCAGCCGCCGGTTCACCGCCCCGATCGCCGCTACCGCCGCTTCCCGTTGCGCAATCTCGCCGATCAACTCGCGCCCGCTGCTCTGCAGCGCCATGATCCGGCTCGCGATTTCCCGCCGATAACGCTCCCCCGCCAGCGCCGCGTAATGCGCCACGCCAATCGCCGCCGCCAGCGCGATCCAGTCATTCTCCAGGTGTCGATTGGCCCACCCACCCATCACTGTAAACGCCGCCAGCGCTGCCACACTCGCCATTGCCAGCCCGGCCTGCCAGCGCCAGTTCCAGGGCACCATCGCCGCCGCGCCCACCATCGTTATCGTCAGCGTAAACGTCAGCAGATCGGAGTTCAGCGCGATTATTGCCAGCGCCGCACTGCTCCAAAACAGTAGCGCGCAGCTCACCAGGATCACCTGCGCCATGTGCCGCTGGTAGCCCGGCGAATACGTGATCCCCAGGAATATCAGCGAGATCACAATGTTGAACAGATGCCACGGCAGAATCGCCTCGTGCGCAGCCCCGCTCCATTGCCAGTCCGCCGCCAGATATACCACCTGGAACGCCAGTACGATCGCGGTGCCCGCGCGGAAGGTGCGCAGCAGCCATTGCTCATTGCTCCAGTCGATCGTCGCCGCCGGATCGATCGGCCCGCCCGCCGCGCCCTCCGCCGCCGTCAGCGCAAGCGCGCTCGGCCCGCTCTCCGCGGCCTTCGCGATAACCTCCGTCAGGCAGGCCTTGGTTAATAATGTCCGGCTCATTTCTACGCGACGCGTCGCCCGCTGGCGGGCTCTCGATGGAACGAACGCCGCTATCCAGCCATCGCAAAATCGATGCCGCCGAACGACGGCCTTTCGCCGCCCGCACTACTCACTGCCGTGCGATCAGTCCGCTTGGGAGTCGCGATAGCGGGACGCTTATGTTCTTTGTGGGACAGTGTCCCGATACGGGAATCTGCGGTATCCCGCCCGTTCTGAGGCCTTTTCCGATCAACCGCGGCGCCTGTTTCTCCCGCGCCGCCGCCGCCCCAACCCCCCTCAGCAGGCTTCCAGCGCTCTCGTGAAATCGGCGATCAGATCCGCCGTCGCCTCCAGTCCTACTGATAGGCGGATCAGGCCGTCGCCGATTCCGGCGCGTTCGCGCTCCGCCCGCGGCATCCCCGAATGCGAGGTCTCGGCCGGCCGCGTGATCAGACTCTCCACCCCGCCCAGGCTCGGCGCGCTGATCGGAAGCGTTAGGTTATCGATAAACCGGTCGGCCGCCTCGATCCCACCGCGCAACGCGAAACTCATCATGCCGCCGAAACCGTCGAACAGTTCGCGCGCTCGCGCGTGCCCCGCGTCCCCCTCGAGCCCCGGATAATTCACCGCCGCCACCTTCGGATGAGCCGCCAGGTAACCCGCGATTTCCAGCGCACTCGCATTCTGATGGCGCACGCGCACGCCCAGCGTCTTCAGCCCGCGATGCAGTAAAAAGCAGGCGTGCGGATCGAGCGATCCGCCCAGATGGCTCAGGGTCCGGTTGATCTTCTCGATCAGATCGCCCCGTCCGATCACCGCCCCGGCCACGATATCCGAATGCCCGTTGAGGTACTTGGTAGCACTATGGATCGACAGGTCGAAGCCGATCTCCGCCGGCCGGAAGTTGACCGGGCTGGCGAAGGTGTTGTCGATAATCGAGATCAGCCCGTGCCTCCGCGCAAACTCGACCGCCGCCCTCAGGTCCGCCACCTGCATCAATGGATTCGAGATAGTTTCGACGTAAATCGCGCGGGTCTCGGGCGTCAGGCCCTCGCGCCACGACGCCGCGTTCCCTCCATCGACGAAGTCCACCGCGATCTTCATCCGCGGAAACTCGATTCGCATCAGGTCGTGCGTGCCGCCATACAGGCAGTCCTGCGCCATCACCCGCTCGCCCGCGCCTGCCACCGTCATCAGCGTCGTCGCCACCGCCGCCATCCCGCTCGCCGTCACCAGCGCCGCCTCCGCCCCTTCTATCGCCGCCAGCTTCCGATGCAGCGCGACATGATTCGGGGTATTATTCAGCCGGATGTAACGCAGCGCGTAGTAGCTGTCCTCCCCGCGATACTCGAAGGTCGAGGATTGGAAAATCGGCATGCTCACGGCGCCTTCTATGCGTGGCTCCGGTTCTCCCGCGTGAATCAGCCGCGTGTCGATTCCCGTCATCGGTTTGTTCACGATTCACCTCATTTACGTGCCCGCGCGGCGCACTTCGGCTATCTTACAGGCTCCAATGGCAGTGAGCCCAGTTGAATAAGGTGCGCCACAATTTAGCCGGATCGAACTACGGAGCAGAACATTGAAGGTCATCATCATTGGCGGCGGCATCATCGGCGCATCCATCGCATGGCGTCTCGCGCGCGAACGCACCGAGGTCCTCGTGCTCGAACGCGCCCGCCTCGGCCAGGAGGCGTCATGGGCCGCCGCCGGCATGATCGCGCCGCAGGCCGAAGCCCAAACCTCCGGCGTCTTCTTCGACCTCTGCCTCGCTGCCCGCCGCGCTTTCGATGACACCATCGATCGCCTGGTCGCCGATGCGCGCCTCGACCCCGAATATGATCCCGAAGGCATTCTTTACCTCGCCTTGGATGACGTGGAACGCGCCGAGCTCGAATCGCGCGCCCGTTGGCATCGCACGGCCGGCGCTCTCGTCCGCGAACTCTCCGCGGCCGAGGCGCGGCGCATCGAGCCCGCCATCTCGGCCGCAACCCTCTTCGCGCTCCATCTGCCCGACAATCGCCGCGTCGAAAACCGCAAACTGACGCAAGCTTACATCGCTGCCGCGATTAACTCCGGCGCCCAATTTCGCGAAGGCGCCGCCGTTGACTCGATCGCCACCGCCGGCGGCCGCGCCACCGGCGTGCGCTTGCATGACGGCTCTACCATCGACGCCGACCTCGTCATCGTCGCGGCCGGCTCCTGGTCGCATCACGTCCGCGGCCTCGAAGCCGACCACGTCGCGCTGCATCCCGTGCGCGGACAGATGCTCTGCTTCGAGTCGCGTCCGCGGCTACTCGCGAACGCGGTCTTCTCGATGCGCGGGTATCTCGTTCCGCGCCGCGACGGCCGCCTCCTCGCCGGTTCCACGATGGAGGAAGCCGGCTACAACAAGGCCGTCACGCTCGCCGGAATGGAAAAGATCACCCGCGGCGCAATTGCGATGGTCCCGTCGCTCGCCGATCTCCCCTTTCGTGAGGCGTGGGCGGGCCTCCGTCCTGCCACCCGTGATTTGCTTCCGGTGCTCGGCTACTCGCCGTCGGTCGCCAACGTCATCTGGTCCACCGGCCATTACCGCAGCGGCATTCTGCTCTCCGCGCTCACCGGTGAAGTCGTCGCCGATCTCGTCGCCGGGCGCACGCCGTCGATCGATCTCGCGCCCTTTTCCCCCACCCGCTTCCTCACAGGTTGAATCTCTCAAGCGCGAACAAGTTCCCGCAGCACCGCGGCTCCGAATCTCAGGAGCGCCCGTCATAGCGATTCAACTGGGCTGAACTGCCGCCGCGAGCGCACTCGCTATAGGGATTCATGGAAGGGCCGGATCTCTTAGCCGCGCCCGCCTGCTGTTTCGGTTCACCATAGGTCCAATATTTCGGGCGTCGGTGCACCGAAGGGCTGAAGTTCCCAGCCGCGGCGCACGCTGTTTCGGTTCACCGAAGACCGAAGCTTTCCTTGCGGCGTCGGTGCAACCGGGCTGAACCTCCGAGTCGGGCGCGCATGCTTACCGTGCCGGTTCGTTCACGCCGACTGAACTCGCAACCGCGAACGAGTGCCCACTCTGCCGTCGGTACATCACCGGCCGAATTTCCGAGCCGCACGTGCTATAATCGATCGAAGGATTGACCCCATGCCGAACACGATCATTCTGGCCCTCGTGCGCGACCTGCTGCTGCGCTCCCGTATCGAGGCCGTCGCCGATACGCTCGGCGCCGAGGTCACCCCGGCCGCGACGCTCGAACTCGCCCGCACCCGCGCCACCGATCTTGCGCCCGCGATCATCTTCGCAGACCTCTCCGATGCGAACTTCCCCGCCGAAGCCACCGCCCGCGATCTGCGCGCCGCCGCGCCGCATGCGCGCCTCGTCGGCTTCGCCTCCCACGTCGATTTGAAATCGCTCGCCGCCGCGCGCGCCGCCGGTTTCGACCTCACCCTCTCACGCAGCGAATTCACCGCCCGTCTGCCCGAATTGCTCAAACCCTGACGCTGAAGAAAATTCTCCGACCTCGCAACTGCAACGGTTGGGAGGGTGTCGCACGCCGGGTGCGCGCCTACCGGACGGTGGGGGCGGACCTGATCTTCGCAGATGGCATCCACACGCTGGAGGATCTCAAGCGTTACGCGAAGTATTTAACCGCCACACGATAAGGCAAGTGATTTATGGGTTGGAGCTCGCGCCGACGTCCACAGACCGCGTCTCGTCCCAAAAAAACAAAAACTGATGATTTTACGTTTCGGCCGTGATTGATTTAGGCCATTATATCATCTTTAAACCTAATATAGCTTGTCGGCTTATGCGGGTGAAATATTTCACGACATTAGCCACGCCCAGTCCTACCGATAGTCGGTATTAGCACCGGCCATTGCTCCGCGAGCCTCAAATACGGCCACTGATCGAATCGAAAAAACCGAATTTTTGCTTAACGGAATAATTTCAACCACAGGGTGTCCGTTACCGATCGGGTGCCGATGCTGAACCGGGAACTGCTCAACGCCCGGCGCCCCTCAGACCACGCGCGGATTAGCCGCCCCGCCGTCGCATGCTAGTCTTGATTGATGCCCTTGGCTGACTTTCATCCGGCCGTTGCCGAATGGTTTCGGCGCCGCTTCGACGGGCCCTCGCGCGCCCAGATCCTCGGATGGCCCGTGATCGCCGAGGCCGCGCGACCGCCCGGTCACGACGTGCTGCTCTGCGCTCCCACCGGCAGCGGCAAGACGCTCGCCGCGTTCATGTGGGCCATCAATCGCCTCATCGTCGAGGCGCACGCCGGCACCCTGCGCGACGAGGTCTCGGTGCTCTACGTCTCGCCGCTAAAGGCGCTGGCCAACGACATCCGCCTCAACCTCGAGGAGCCGCTCAACGGTGTGCGCGAAGTCGCCACCGAGATGGGCCTGACGCTCGCCCCGGTACGTGCGGGGCTGCGCACCGGCGATACGCCCGCCAATGAGCGCGCCGCGATGCTTCGACGGCCGCCGCACATCCTCGTCACCACGCCCGAATCGCTGTTCATCCTCCTGACCTCGGCGCGCTTTCGCGCCAAGCTCGCTGCCGTTCGCTACGTCATCGTTGACGAGCTCCACGCGGTCGCCGGCGACAAGCGCGGCGCTCATCTGGCGCTCACGCTGGAGCGCCTGGAACGAATGGTCCGGCAGGGTGGGGCGCCGCGACCGGTGCGCATTGGTCTCTCGGCGACGCTCAATCCAATCGAAACGCTCGCCGCATTTCTCGCCGGAGCGGAAGTCGCCGCCGACGGCGCGCGCACGCCGCGCCCGATCCGAATCGTGCGCGCCGACGACACCCGGCGCGAACTCGATCTGGCGGTCATCGCGCCCGGCCCCGAGCTCGGCGCGCTCGCGACCCATCCACATTGGGAGGCGATGTACGATACCGTTGCTAACCTCATTCGCGAGCATCGCACGACCCTGGTCTTCACGCTCTCGCGCCGATGGGCCGAGCGGATTGCGCTCGCTTTGCAGAAGCGCGTCGGTACCGATGCGGTCATGGCGCATCATGGCAGCCTCGCACGCGCCGAACGCCTTGCCGCCGAACAGCGCCTCAAGCGCGGCGAGCTCAAGGCCATCGTGGCCACCGCGTCGCTCGAGCTTGGCATCGACGTCGGCGCGGTCGATCTGGTCTGCCAAATCGACTCGCCCCGATCGATCTCGGCCGCGATCCAGCGCGTAGGCCGCTCCGGTCATAGCCTCGGTGCGACGCCGAAAGGGCGATTTTTTGCGCTCACCATCGATGACTTGACCGAATGCGCCGCGGCGGTCCGCGCCATCCGCCAGGGGCATCTCGACGAAGTCGAAGTCCCGCTGAACCCGCTCGACGTGGCGGCACAGCAGATCGTTGCGATCGCCACCGATGAGGAGGATATCGCCGAGGACGAACTGGTGCGTCTCCTGCGCTCCTCGCACAGTTTCGGCTCGCTGACGGCCACAGCCTTGCATCAGTTGATCGAAGAGATGGCGACGCAGTTGCCCGATCGCATTCCGGGCGCCGCGCCCAAGATCTTTTACGACCGCGCCGCCAGTCGCGTCCGTCCGCGTCGTGGCGCGCGTCTCTCCGCCATCACTTCTGGCGGCACCATCCCCGAGGCCGGCAATTACGACGTCGTAATCGCGTCCGAGGGCCGCAAAATCGGCGACGTCGAAGAGGACTTCGCCCAGGAATCCGCGCGCGGCGACGTCTTCTCACTCGGATCGACGCCGTGGAAAATCCTCGGCATCTCGAAGAATCGCCTGATGGTCGAACCGGCGCCCGGCATGGCGCCGTCGTTGCCGTTTTGGCAGACCGAAGCGTCGGGACGGTCGCCCGCGATGTCCGCCGAGGTTTGCGCTCTGCGCCGCGACCTCGCCGCCTTCTTCGAGCCCGGCGCTTCCTTGAATGCGGGAAGCATTCAGGAGCGGGCCGCTGTCGAATGGTTGGTCGGGCAATGCGCGCTGGAGGAAGCCGCGGCGGCTCAGGTTATCGCATGGATTCGTCGCGGGGTCGCCGCGCTGGGCGGCGTTCCCGACCAGCGGAACCTCATCGTCGAACGCTTCTTCGACGGCCTCGGCGGCACCCAGATCGTCATCCACTCGCCCTTCGGCATCCGCTTCAACCGCGGCCTCGGCCTCGCGATACGCAAGCGGCTGTGCCAGTCGTTCGACTTCGAAATCCAGGCTTCGGCGATCGACGACGCGGTTCTGCTGGCGCTCAATTCGCGCCACAGCTTCCCGCTCGAAGACATCATGACGACGGTGAACTCACGCACCGCGCGTCCGACGCTGGTGCAGGCGATGCTCGACGCGCCGATGTTCGAAGTGCGCTTTCGCCACGTTGCCACGCGCGCCCTGGCCATCATGCGTTCGATGCGCGGCCGCAGGGTTCCGGCGTGGATTCAGCGGTTGCGAACGCAAGAGCTGATCACCGCGATATTCCCGCGGCGCAATGCATGTTTTGAGAATCGTCCACCCGCGATCGAAATCCCGGACCACTACATCGTCGGCGAGACCGTCCGCGAATGCCTCGAAGAATCCGCCGACGCCGATCGCATGGAGGCGGTCCTGCGCGGGCTCGAAGATGGTTCGATCAGGGTACGCTTCGTCGATAGCGTCGCGCCCTCAGTCTTTGCTCATCGCATCCTGCTGGCGTGGGATTATTCCTTCCTCGACGATGGCGAGCGCGCCAACCGGCGCAGCCGTACGGTCACGATGAATCGTGCGATGGCGGAGGATGTGTTCCGCGACGAGGATCTCTCCGCGATGATTTCCACCGAGGCGGTGGAACGCGTCGCTGCCGATCTCGCTGGATACTCCGACGGTGCGCGGCCGCGCTCCGCCGACGAGCTCCATGAGTTGGTTCGCGCACACGGAACGATGCGGGTCGCGACGCTCGAACGGTTGTCGGGCGGTGAGGCGTCCGCACTTGCGCTCGGACTCGAGCAGGCGGGTCGTCTCATGCGCGTTCAAGTCGCGTCCGAGGCGCCGGAATCCGTGATCGTGGCGGAGGACGCCGCGCTGTTCGCTGCGGCCTATCCGGACGCCGTATTCCTGTCATCACAGAGCGGCGTGGGCATTCCGGCATCGCCCGCGGACGTTCAAATCTCGCAGGCCGACGCGCGTACCGAGATACTCAGACGGGCGCTCGCGACCACGGTGCCGACAACCGTCCTCGATCTCGCCGCGAGACTGGCGTTGATGCCCAATGAAATCGAGGGCATTCTCGCGGCGCTCGAAGCCAACGGCGTCGTCTTCCGCGGCTACTTCACCGCCGCTCGCCCAACCGGCGACGCCGGTTCGGAACGGCCTGCGCTCATCACCAATGGCGCCGCATCGAAGTCGCGCGAGAGCACCGAACAGTGGTGCGACCGCTACGTTCTCGAACGCATTCATCGGCAGACGCTGAATCGTCTGCGCTCCGAGGTCGAACCTTGCACCGACGCTGAATTCGCCGCGTTCCGGCTCCATTGGATGCAAGTCGGGACCGATCTCCCGGCAGGGCCCGAGGCGGTGCGCGAAGTGCTCGAACAGCTCTCCGGGCTGGCCTTCAATCCGGCGTTCTGGGAGCAAGCCATTCTGCCCGCGCGAATTCGCGGGTACCGTCCCGAACATCTGGATCTGCTCTGCCTGAGCGGAGATCTGCGCTGGGTTGCCTCTGCGCCGGAAGCCGCGGACGGTAGCGCGCCGCTCGATTTTCCCGGCGCAATTACGTTCGTTCCCCGCCGCCGCCTGATGCCGGCTGATGCGAGTGTTACGATCGACGAACGTGCGGCCGCGGTCCATCGATGCCTGGTTGCCAACGGCGCTCAATATCTCGATCAGGTCGCCGACCATTCGGGTTTGTCGGAGCGCGACACCCTCGCCGCACTATGGCGGCTGGCGGCGGCCGGCCTCGCTTCCAACGATAGCTTTGCACCGCTGCGATTATTGTCCACCGATCCTGCTGCGCCCCGCGCGATCACCGACGCGCCACGCGCAGCGAACGGCTCTACGGCGTCGATCAAGCACGACGCCGCCCTGCGCGCGCGGCTGAAGTCGAGCCTCAGCGGCCGTTGGTCTGCGATCGAGACGACTGCTGCGCGCGACGAACACGCAAGCCGCGCCCACGACGGCGCTGCTGTCCGCTCCAACGGCGCGACCGGCGATGCGGCTGGGCAAGCCTATACCGGCCGCGCTGTTGCTGACCGCTCCAACGGAACAACCGGCGATGCGACCGCTTTCGATACCGTGCGAGAAGCCGCGCTAGTGCTGCTCGCGCGCCACGGTATCGTCGCGCGCGAGATGCTCGCGACTGAGCCGTCGCCGCTCACGTGGCAGACGCTCTCGTTCGCTCTGCGCCGGATGGAATATGCCGGAACGATTCGCCGCGGATACTTCGTTCGCGCCCTTTCGGGCGAGCAGTACGCGCTACCCGAGGCGCTCGAAATGCTGCGCGCCATTCGCGTGCAAAATGCCTCGAGCGAGACGCCGGTAGCGCTGAGCGCTACCGATCCCGCCAACCCTTACGGCGTGCTACTGCCGGGATGCGGAGTTACGCGCGAGTCCGGGAATTTGGTCGTGCTGCGCGGCGGACACTTCGTCCTCGGACTAGCTTCGCGCGCGCTCGTCGGTGGGGATTCACTTGATGACGATACTTTCGTCACGGCGCTCACCGCGATGATGGCGCTGCGGCCGAAGCTCACGATCGAAACGATCGGCGGCACCCCGGCGCTCGATTCCGATCGCGTGGCGGTGATGGCTGCGATGCGCTTCCATTCGGATGGCCGGGCGCTGGTTTTCGACGGCCTGCCCGGTCCCACGCCGGCTCGCGCCGGCATCCAGCGGGCTTCCCTCAACCACTAGTATTGGCGCTCGAGCGGGCTTGCGACGCGCGTCACTCAATCACTAGCGCCAATGCCGTCGTCGGGCATCCGACGCTGCAACCTTCCGGTAGCCGGATCTGGTCGACCTCCTCGATCATCGCGACCGTCAATCGATCAATCGAGACGTGACTCAACCATCAAAATCTCGGCGGCTACTCCATCACGTGAGCGTAGTTGGCCCAGTCCTCCGGCGCGTGGCTGATCCACAGCTTCGCCTCACCGCTGGCTTCGATTTCGCCCAGGCGCTTGATCGATGCGCTTGCCTCCGCCACGTCGTAATCGCTGTCCATCGCGGCAAACGTCCGCATTTGCGGGCGGATGTGGACCGTGTCTCCGGTCAAGACAATGCTGAAGTCCTTGAGCCGCACCTGAAGCGAACACTCGCCCGGCGTATGACCGGCGGTCTTCAGCATCATCAGGGCGCCATCACCGAACAGGTCGGTATCGCCGTTGTATTCCTTCCAGTCGAAGCCGCGCGTCGGCACCAGGTCGTTGAAGATGAAGCCGTTGCGCGCCCTGCGATCGGGCCAATACGCGTAGGGCAACTCGCCCTTCATCACGAGGAACTGTGCGTTCGGAAACAGCTTCATTCCGCCGGAATGATCCAGATGCAGGTGCGAGACCACGACATACTTGACGTCGGCAGGTTTATAGCCGTGCAGCTTAACTTGCTGATCGACGACCTGCTCCTTGGTGAACCGGATGTTGCGCAGGAACTTGGCTGCAGGTCCCCAGTAACCCTCGGGGTCGGTCACGATCTCGGGCGCGCATCCGGTATCGAAGAGGACCAGGCCCTTGGCGTGCTCGACCAGAAAAGTCGGGACGGGGATATCGATCAGCTCGTCGCTCCCGCCCATCATCAATTGCTTCTCCTTCATGCTGAAGGTTGCGCCTTCGAGCGCGATCAGTTTGTTCGCTGTTGCCTGGGCCATGCTCTCACTCCGGTAACGCCGGAACCTTTGAAGTCGGTTCCGTACCCTTTGGAACGTTGGCGCAATACTCCAACGCATCCGCTTCAAGCGTCAAGGGCGAAGGCGCTATGCTCGCGAACGATGACCGTGGGCGGCCCTAATCGCGACGAGGATGGCAAGGACGACGTGCCCGGCAGGCGTGATAAGCACGATAAGGATGATACTCGCGACCGTAGAGATCCCGACGACGCTTTCGAACGGGGGCTAATCCTGTTCAATCGCGGCGACTTCTTCGCCTGTCACGAAGTATGGGAGGAACTCTGGCTGCGCAGTACCGGCGCCGAAAAGCTCTTTTATCAAGGACTGATCCAGACCGCCGTCGCGATTCTGCACGCCGAGCGCGGAAACTGGCGCGGCGCTTCCTCTACCTGGCGCAAGGCGCACGCGAAACTCGCGATGTTTCCGGCGCAACATCGAGGCATCGCGCTCGGCGAATTGCTGGAGGCCGCGGCGAAATTTATTGCCGACGCGAGCGCCTTCGCTCAATTGCCGGCGCGTCCCAAAATTGTCGTTTGCGAGTGACGCTTGCGGCCGTTTGCGATACGGGCGTCATCGGCAGCATGATGCGGCTGCAATCCCCAATACGAGGTGAACCATCATGGCAGGTCGAGTCGAAGGCAAGGTCGCGCTCATCACGGGTGGCGGTTCCGGAATCGGCCGGGCGACGGCGCTACTGTTCGGTCGCGAGGGGGCGAAGGTGGTAGTCGCCGACTACAACTCGGAGGGCGGCGAACGCACCGTCAAGAGCATCAAGGAAGCAGGCGGATCCGCCATTTTTCATCCGGCCGACGTCTCGAACCCGCAGGACGTGGACACGCTGATACACAAGGTGGTCGAAGCTTACGGACGCCTCGATTGCGCCTTCAACAACGCCGGCATCGAAGGGCAGATGGAAGATACGCCCACTTGCACGATCGAAAACTGGAATCGCGTGATCGCAATCAACCTGACCGGCGTCTTCCTCTGCATGAAGTACGAAATCCCGCTGATGCTGAAACATGGCGGCGGCAGTATCGTCAACACCGCATCGGGAGCGGGCCTGGTGGGACTCGCGGGTGCTCCGGCCTATGTTGCAGCCAAACACGGAGTCGCGGGCCTGACGAAGACTGCGGCGCTCGAATTTGCGCACAAGGGGATTCGCGTCAACGCCGTCTGTCCGGGATTCATCCGCACGCCCATGATCGAGCGCATCCTCGACAAGGGAGTCTTCAGCGAGGAGCAGGTTTTCGCCGCCGAGCCGATGCGTCGGATGGGCAAGCCCGAAGAAATCGCCGAGGCCGTGCTCTGGCTGAGCTCCGAATCGTCGTCCTTCGTGACCGGCTTGCCGATGCCGGTCGATGGCGGCTACGTCGCGCAATAGCAGGGAGCTAGAAGGGGATGTCTTCGTCGTCCATCGGCGCCGCGGCACCGTCGGACGGACCCCCGATATCGAGCGGTTCGTCCATTCCGCCCGCGCCGGCGCCAGCGCGCCCACCAAGAAATTGCACGCGCTGTGCTACAATCTCGGTGCGATAGCGTTTGCCGCTACCGTCCTTGGCCTCGTAGGTCTGGTTGGAGATGCGGCCTTCGATATAAGCTTGCCGGCCCTTCTTGAGATATTGACCGCACAGCTCGGCCTGCTTGCCCCAAACGGTGATGTTGTGCCATTCGGTGCGTTCCTGTTTCGCACCGGCGCGATCGCTGAAGGAGTCGCTGGTCGCGAGAGTAAACTTGGCCACCGTCTGGCCCGACGGGAGATAACGCACCTCAGGATCGCGGCCGAGGTTGCCGACCAGAATTACCTTGTTCACCGACATCGTCTGCCACCTCTCAATTAAAAAGCTAAGCCGTGCGGTGTTTCAACGCAAGCATAGGCTATACCCGATTATACACATCCGGCGGGGCAGGCTGGGGACAACTTCCGCGATATTCTCTGCGAGCTTTCGCGTAGCTGGTCCACTTTATATACTTTTGAGGCGTCTGCGCGGTGGTGAGGGGGATTGGGAAGGTTAGATGGCAGTTGCGAAATCCACTCCAGTAAAGATCGTTGCGCTGGGCGGGCTCGGTGAAATCGGGCTCAACCTGATGGTGGTGGAGTGCGACCAAAGCGCCATCATCATCGACGCCGGCGTGATGTTCGCCGAGGAGCGCGAACTCGGGGTTGGGTTGCTGCTGCCGAACCTCGCATACCTGGAGGAGAATCGTCTCAAGCTCGAAGGGATCGTGCTGACGCACGCGCACGAGGACCACATTGGGGCGCTTTCCTATCTGCTCCGGCGCTGCTTTGCTCCCGTTTACGGAACTGAAGTAACACTTGCATTTGCTCGACGAGGCCTGGCCGAGGACGGGTTGGCGGGCGCTGACCTGCGCCGGTTGCATCCGGGGGCAGAAGTCGAGTTGGGGCCGTTTCGGGTCGAGGCTGTGCGGGTTACGCATTCGACGCCGGATTCGGTCGCACTTGCGATTCGGACTCCCGCGGGTCTGATCGTCCATTCCGGCGATTTCAAAATCGACCCGACGCCGGTCGATGGCCAGCTCTTCGATACGGAACGCTTCGCCCAATTAGGGGAAGAAGGCGTTGCCCTCTTGCTGTCGGATTCGACCAACGTCGAACGGCCAGGACGCAGCGGATCCGAAAGCTCTATGCGGCCCGTTCTGCAGGACCTTATCAAGCGCACTCGTGGGCGCTTCTTCCTTTCGTCGTTTTCGTCACATCTTCATCGGATTCGCCAGCTGGCTGAGGTTGCACATGAGGCCGGCCGTTACGTCGTGCCGTTGGGACGGCGGATGGCGGAAAGCGTGCGGCTCGGGATGGGAACCGGGCAGCTCGATCTGCCGCCCGGAACGTTTATCGATCGGGGCGAGGCCGATTTCCTCGAGGGCAAGAAGCTGGTCTTTCTTGCCAGCGGCAGCCAGGGCGAGCCGCTCTCGGCGCTGTCGAAGCTTGCCGCCGACACGCATCCGCAGGTTCATGTCGAGCGCAATGACGTAGTGGTGCTGTCGTCGCGCTTTATCCCGGGCAACGAGCGCACGATCCATACGCTGGTCAACAACCTGTTCAAGCGCGGCGCCGAGGTCTTTTACGATGGGATCGCACCGGTGCACGTTTCCGGGCACGCCAGCCGCGATGAGTTAATCGAATTGATTAAGTTGGTGCGGCCGACGCATTTCGTGCCGATTCATGGCGAATACCGCCACTTGAAACATCATCACGCACTGGCGATTGAAGCTGGCGTCCCGCAGGCGAATTGCTTCCTGCTCGAGGACGGCGATTCAGTCGTTATGGAGAACGGCGAGCTGCGGCGTGGACGCACCGTGACCGCGGGGAGGATCGTGGCCGACGGCGAGGGTCTGGGGGACCCGGGGCTGCTGCGCGAGCGGCGGGCCCTGGCGCATGACGGTACAGTTGTCGCGATCGTGGCTATCTCAGCCCGCAACGGCAAAATCGTCGCCGGCCCTGACCTGCTGTCGCGCGGGGTGGTGAGTGGCAATGGTACTTCGCCGCATATCGCGCGAGCGCGCACCGAGCTCGCGATGCGTATCAAGAGCCTGAGTGGCGCGGTGCGCGACGATCCTGAACGGCTCAAGGAAGAGATGGTGCGGATGCTGCGCCGCTACTTCGGCGATACGATTAACAAGCGTCCGATAATCGTACCCTATGTGATGGAGGTCTGAGCGCCATCGCGCGCCAACCCAAAGCTCCGCCGATCGATCTGTCCGCGAGTGCCGAGGTGGCGTCGCACGGAAGCCGGATTTTGCGCGAACTTGCGGCGCTGGCGCTGGTTGCGATCGCGGCGTGGGCGCTGCTCAGCCTGGTCTCAATAAACCTCGACTGGCGCCCAAATCTCGGTGGCCCGCTCGGTGACGCGACGGCGAACCTGCTGGTGAACTGGTTCGGCTATCAGGCCTACGTGCTGGTGATCATGGCTGCGGTCATCGGATTGCGCGCATGGGCCGCTCCCGCTTGGGGCGCGATTGCAGGAGAAGCCGCGGGCGGTGCCGTGCTGGTCCTGGCATTAAGCGCAGGGGGTGGCTTCTTGAGCGCGCCGGGTGTGCCACTCGGCGGAGCGGTCGGTACAGCGATCGCCGGGCTGCTGGGTGCCTACGTCAGCTCCGGCGGCGGCTATATCGTCGTGATCCTGATGCTGGTCGGCGGACTTGCGTTGATGTTGCGCCGCGCCCCAACGGATTTGATCGCGGCGATCGCCGGCGTAATTCGCAAAGGACCGCGGGGATCCGCGCCAATTCCGGCAGCAGCTGGCACGTTGGATGCGCCAGGCGCGCGCGAGATGGTTGCCAACGGCGACGGCTCGTTGGCGGTTCCGCGCGAACCAATCAAGTTTGCCTTGCCGGTCAATGGGACCGGCGGCGCTCGCGCCGAGGCCCCTTTGGTGCGCAAGGCTGAACTCAGCAAGCCGCCTGCGCGAGACCCTGCGCCCAAGGCGATCGCGCGGGGCAAGGGCGGCTTCAAGCTTCCGCCAGTCGCGTTGCTCGATATGCCTCCGCTCGAACATGCGCAAATCGATGAAGCCGCGCTGGAACGCAGTGCCCGCGTACTTGAGCAGAAGCTCGCGGACTTTGGTGTCGAGGGGCGGGTAGTGGAAGTCCAGCCCGGGCCGGTCGTCACCATGTATAAGCTGGAGCCGGGCTCCGGTATCAAGGTGAGCCAGATCGTCAACCTCGCGGACGACCTCTCGATGGCGTTGCGGGCGGCGACGGTGCGTATCCAGGCGCCGGTGCCGGGCGAGGCGGTGGTTGGAATCGAGGTGCCGAACCGCAAGCGCGAGAAGATTTATCTGCGCGAGATTCTCGAGGCGGAGGAGTTTGGCGCGGCGCAGAGCCATCTCACGATAGCGCTGGGCAAGGATATCGCCGGACGGCCGGCGGCCGCCGATCTGGCGACTATGCCGCACCTGTTGATTGCGGGCGCGACCGGCACCGGCAAGTCGGTGTCGATCCACACGATGATCTCGTCGATCCTCTTCAGCGCGACCGCCGACGACGTGCGCTTTATCCTGATCGATCCCAAGATGCTCGAGCTGTCCGTATATGAGGGTCTTCCGCACTTGCTGGTGCCGGTAGTTGTTGACCCGGAAAAGGCGGCAGCGGCGCTCCTCTGGGCGACGCAAGAGATGGAAGGGCGTTACCGCATGATGCGCGAGCTTGGGGTGCGCAATATCGATGGCTACAACCGCGCTATCGGCAGCGGCGGCGAACTGGTCGAGCTCAAGCGCGGCGACGCAGCGGCAAATGCGGGAGAGGGCGAAGAATGGGTCGATACGCCGGTGAAACATCGCAGGCTGCCGAAGATCGTCATCGTGATCGACGAGCTCGCGGATCTGCTGCTCTCCGAGGGCAAGACGGTTGAGCGTGACATTACCCGTCTGGCGCAGAAGGCGCGGGCCGCCGGTATCCATCTGATACTCGCGACGCAGCGGCCATCGGTCGATGTATTGACCGGGCTTATCAAGGCTAATTTACCGGCGCGAATCTCACTGCAGGTGACCTCGCGGGTCGATTCGCGGACGATTCTCGATTCGATTGGCGCCGAGCGGCTGCTGGGTGCGGGCGACATGCTCTTCATGCCGCCGGGAACCGCCAAGCTGCGCCGTCTGCACGGTCCTTTCGTATCGGAAATCGAGATTCGCAAGGTTTGCGACTTTCTGCGGGCGCAGGGCGCGCCCGATTATCAAATGGAGATCCTCGAAACGACAGCGCCCGGCGAATCCGAAGGAGGCGATGGGGACGGCGATCGTGATGCGCTCTACGACGAAGCCGTGCAAATCGTGATCGATACTAATCAGGCATCGATTTCGATGATTCAGCGGCGCCTGCGAATTGGCTATAACCGTGCGGCTCGAATGGTCGAACAGATGGAGCGCGAGGGTCTGGTCCTGCCGGCCGACGGTGCGCGACCGCGTGAGGTTCGCGTGCGTGGCGCCAGTTGAGATATCGGCGTTCTACCAAGGCTAATGAAACCTTCACGATCTAATCTCGTCTGATCTATTGACGTGGCTTCACTCGCGAACAAAATCCGCACGAGCGCCAGTATCGCTCGACCGGCGCTACTCGCCGCGCTCCTGACGACTGCCAGTATTGGCGCAATCTTTGGTGACGGCGGCGCGCGAATCGTTCCGCAGGAAGTCGCCGCGGCCGAGACTGCCGACCTGAAAGCGGTTCTGGCGCAGCTACAGCATCATTACCAGGAAACCAACTCTTTCAGTGCGTCTTTCAAGCAGACGGTTACGCGCGTGGGCGCGCCGCCCAAGGATCGAATCGGAACGGTCTATTACCAGAAGCCAGGCCGCATCCGATTCGAATTCACCGAACCGCAACCCGAAACTATCGTGAGCGACGGCACGCTTCTCCATGACTATGACCCTGGCCTCAACCAGGTGATGGAGACGCCTCTGAAAAACGCAATCAAGACGCAGGCCGCAGCGGCTTTTCTGCTCGGAGTAGGCAACGTCAAGCGAGATTTCAAAGCGACGCTGCAACCCTCCGCGCCGGACGATGGCCTGACTCATATTTTGTTGACGCCAAAGCATGGCGGCGACGCTATCGAAGTCGGCCTCGACGAACATACGATGAACATAATGAGCATGCGGCTGGTGGACGCGTTGGGTAATGTCACCAAGCTACAATTCAGCGACATACAGACGAATGTCTCGATTGAGCCTTCGCGCTTTGAATTCAAGACCCCCGCCGGCGCCGACGTGGTAACCTCCTCGGGCGCTCCGGGGACTCAATAGGGCGGCGTAATCTGCGCGATCTGAGCTCGACTTCTGCGGTATCCTTCAGAACAAAGATTGCACCGCGGGCGGCGGGCGAGTACACCTATACTCCCTTAGTATTCTGTAGTACCCGACATGGAAAAGGTCCACCTTCTAACGCTGGGATGCCCCAAGAACCTGGCCGACAGCGAGTTGATGCTCGGTGCATTGATGCGCGCGGGCTTCGAAATCACGCTCGACCCGGCTGATGCCCAGGTGCTGGTGGTCAACACCTGCGCTTTTATCGAAGCCGCAAAGAAGGAATCGATCGGCGCCATTCTGGAAGCTTCCCAAGTGAAGCGGCGCGGAGTGGGTCGCCGGCTGGTGGTCGCGGGATGCCTCGCCCAGCGCTATGGCGCGGAGTTGCGCGAAGAATTACCCGAAGTCGATATTTTTGTCGGCACCGGCAATTTTCTCGACCTGCCGGAGCTACTGCGCCGCACCGAGGCGCCCGAGACCCGTCCGATACCATACGCCGGTGCCGCCCATCTTTTGCCAACGATGGACGAGGCGCCGCGGGTGAAAACCGGCGACTTCTTTACCGCGTACTTGAAGATCTCCGAGGGTTGCAACCACAAGTGCGCCTTCTGCATCATCCCGAAGATCCGGGGCCTCCATGAGAGCCGTGCTCCACTCGATATCGTTGCAGAAGCGCGATCATTGGCCGAAGTCGGTGTGCGCGAACTCAATCTGATCGCGCAGGACCTCACCGCCTACGGACGTGATTTCAGGCCGCAGTCGTCGCTGGCATCGTTGCTGCCGATGCTCGCTGGCATCGATGGCATCCGCTGGATTCGTCTGCTTTACTGCTACCCGAATTTTGTTACGGACGAATTGCTGGAGACCATCGCAGAACTGCCACAAGTGGTTAAGTATATAGATATGCCTCTGCAGCATGCCGATGACGCCGTTTTGAGGGCGATGCGGCGCGAGCGATCCGGAGCGGCTTTGAGCAAATTGCTCGACCGGATCCGGCGCAAAATTCCGGGTGTGGCGCTGCGCACCTCATTCATCGTGGGCTTTCCCGGCGAGGACGACAGCGCCTTCGGCCGGCTGCTGGACTTTGTGCGACAGGAACAATTCGACCGCGTTGGGGTGTTTACCTACTCACGGGAGGAAAATACCGACGCTTTCGCGTTGCCGGGGCAGGTCCCCGAGCGGATCAAACGCGAACGCCGCGCGGCTCTGATGGAAGCGCAGGCGGACATTTCGTTGAACAAAAATCGCGACCTGGTGGGCCGCGAGATCGAGGTATTGGTCGAGGGGTCGACGTCCGGGCGCGCTACGCGGCTGCGCGGGCGAACTCCGGCACAAGCGCCCGAGATTGACGGCATGGTTATACTTAAGGGAGACGCCCAGCCGGGTGATTTCGTCAGCGCCAAGGTCGAGCGGGCCCTCAGCTACGATCTTCATGCGGTAGTAACGGGTGCGGTGGTAAACTGAAAGGGTGATCGGCGATGCCTAAAAAAGCAACGGCGGCAAATCGTAAGAAGTTCCTGGCCGACCTTCGCGAGCATTTGCTCGAGATGAAGACCAAGCTGATTGCAGAGATCGACTCAGAACTGAGAGCTGAGCGCGAAGGCAACAAGGACGAGGGCATGGATACGTATGACCTCGCCTCGGAGGAGCGCGATCGCGAGATCAACTTCATCCTCTCCGATCGTGAGCGCGTCAAGATCAAGCAGATCGACGACGCCCTCGGCCGCCTCGAAGAGGGCAGCTACGGCGTCTGCGAGTCGTGTGGACTGGAGATCGCTGAGGAGCGGCTCGAAGCGATGCCGTTTACGCGCTTGTGCCGCGATTGCCAGCAAGACCAGGAGCGCGAGGCCAAGTCGCAGCGTCGCTTCGACGACGAGCGCAACACTTATCGCAAGCTTGGTTCGACCGACGCGGACGAAGACAATATCTAGCTGCGCTCGCGCCCTGCGGCCTCATACGCAAATCATTCGCGCATGATTGCGCGCGCGTTGGACGATCACAGTTCAAATCAGCGTCATAGTTGTTTCGGCTACCGTGCCTCGTCTATGATCAGTGTTTGATAGCTATCGCGTCGCACTGGCTTTGCGCGCGGATAGTGAGGGAAATCCTGGGCTAAACGACGTCACCGTTGGGTCGGACTTCGATGCCGACAAGTCTGTCTGGTTCGTGCGCCATTAAACGGAATGAGAATTTTCAGGGAAAACGGGGCTGAGGCGGATGCGACCGGTGCGCAACCGGCAGAGGAAATTTCGCTTCTTCGCACCAATTTAGCCGGCGTCAAATCGGTAGTTGCCGTGGCCAGCGCGAAGGGCGGTGTCGGTAAGAGCGCGTTGACGGCTAATCTCGCCGCGGTGCTCGCGCTTGCAGGGCGTAAGGTCGCGATTCTCGACGGCGACCTCAATTCGCCCAGCATCGTTGGGATGCTCGGAATGAAGGTTCCACGGCGGTTCCACTCGATCGGCGGAATTGAACCCGGGGCCGGTCCGTTGGGTCTGCGAATCGCGGCGAGCAACCTCATCCCGGATGGTGACGCGCCTCCCGTAAGCTTCCTCGATGATGAAGCCGCGCCGCCTGAACCATCAACCAACGGTCACAGCCCGGTAGAATTGGGCTATACCGCGACCCTGCGACGGCTGCTCACGCAGACCCGTTTCGGTGCGCTCGACCTGCTGCTCATCGATCTCGCCCCTGGCATCGATCAGCTCTTTCGAGTTGCTCAAATTGTGCCGTTGAGCGGTGCGCTGATTGTGACACAGCCGTCGGAAATTTCGGTGCGCGCGTCGCGCTCGGCATTCGAGATGGCGTCATTGTGCTCGACCGCGGTGATTGGCGTAATCGAAAATATGGTGGGCTTCAATTGCGACGGGTGCCATTCGGTGCGGCCGTTGATGCCGCATGGCGATCTCGCGGCGCTCGCTAATTCAGCCGGGGTTGCCGTTTTGGCCCGCTTGCCGTTCGATCCGCGGCTTGCCGAGTGTTGCGATCGTGGCGTTATCTTCGTGCGCGAATATGCCGATACCCCGCTTGCGCGCCAACTGATCGCGCTCGCGCAGGCAATCGATGGGGCCGCGGTTCCCCGCATTCAAGCGGAAACGCCTCGCGCGTAATCCCGGGCATTCGGCTCTATCCTATTCAGCAGCCGCGACTGCAATTTCCCTGAATCCTGGACACGCCGGCGGCGATCAGTTCACCGCGCGGAATCAATCTGAATCGGTGTCATCGTCATCATTCGAGGCGTCCGTCGCGCTCGCGATTCGCGAGTATTCGAACATTCCAGCGCCGGTGGAGTTTCCCAAACGATAGTTAGCGAATCCGATCGAGGTATGGATTCGAGTATGGTCGGGGCCGGGGCGTGAGAGCGTCATGAAGGCATCGGCGATTCCGTGCAGGATCGCATCGTCGCCTTGCGGGGTAGTTATCGCCGCGGAGAACGGGTCGGGTCGCGCACCCGGAGCGGGGGTCTCAAGTTCAATCGCGTCGAGCTGGTATTCGCGCCATTCACCGGCGCCGAAAACTCGTGCCGTACGATGAGCTTCGCTCGCTGTAAAAGTCCACGCGCGGGCCTCGAGCGCGGCTCGCTCGGGCGCGTCAGGAAAGCACGCCCATATCATCCGGCGGGTTTCGAAGCGCTGCGGTTCGAGTCCGGTGAACGATGCACCGATCCTCGCCACGGCGGCTATTTCCCGGCGAACTCCACCGATAACCATCGTGCCGCGCAGGCGCCCAAACACGGCGCTACGACCGCCGCCGCCCACCCCGCCAATGGTGCGTTCAAATAGCGTTTCTACCGTGCCTTCGGTCGAATTCGAAGACTGGGTAGCGGTATCGAGATCGATGGTTGCGGTGACGACCATGTTGCTGTCGAGACTGCTACGGGCCAAGGCATTCTCGACGCTGAGATAAGCTGCGCCATCGTTAACGATCACCGCTGGCCCACGAAAGCTTAGCCGTCCTCCGCGCGAATCGATCGCAAGCTCGAGTGGCCCCAGGCGCAGCTCTCCACCATCGCGGGACGGCTTGCCTTCGCCGGTAAACAGCGCGGCGCAACAATCGTCAAACAGCATCATGATGCGCGCGCCTGCGGCGCCCGAACCAAAATCGAAGCTTGCCATTCCACCAATTCGCGCAGTGGAGTCGTAGAACTCGATTCCGATTCTAACTGGCGGAGGTGTCGCCGAAACTGCGACTTTGGGCTCGACGGTCGCCCTCGGGGTGCGATCGACCACGATCGTTCCGGCTTGAGCAGAGGCTCCTGGTGGCAATGGAACATTGGCCGCGCCGCCGAAAACTTCGGTTAGCGCCGCAATGCCGCGGGTGCGCAGACCACCCGCTAATCGCACCGCTACCGACATCTCAAGCTGCAAGGCATCGATTACCCGGGTCGCGGCGAGATCGGCGAGACGCCGCAAGGCCTCGATCTCGCTTTGAGCATGGCGCTCGGTGAACGCCTGCAACAAGTTCTGGCTGGCGCCGCCGGGATAACGCAGGCCGAATGTCGGAATGATGCCGGCCGCGTTGAGGTGTACGAAAAGCGCCGCCACGGGTCCGTTGATAAATTGATCGCTGGCCGAGACGTGAGCGCCGGCCGGCGGCCGCAACCGGCCGTTGGCGTGACGCAGGCCAAGGCCGAAATCAATGCGCGGCTCGATCACGTTCCAGCCGTGGATCAGCAACACGGTCGCGCGACCGTGGCGGTCAACGATCTGGCTGACACGGTCGGCAAGGAGATCGAGCATCCATGGCGCGCGCGCGGCGATCTGCGAAAGCCGGTTGCAGTCAATCTCGTTGCGATCCATCCCGGCGTTGATAAGCGCGCTGGCGTGAAATCGATGGGCCAGATCGCGGGTAATCGCGGCGGTCTCGAGGTCGTTAACCTTGGGATGCAGGGTTGCGCGCGCGGCTGGTCCGGCACGGCCTCCATGCGGCGCGATCAGCAAAATGGGCGCGTCGCCCTCGATCACTTCGAGCCATGAAGCCGAGTCAATCCCGTCGCCGACTGGAACACCCATCTCGAATCACAGGTTCCGGCGTGCGGCGACACGGGTCGGATGCACGTGGAGGGCAAATGACATTGCAAAGTAGTAAACGACGAAGGCGAGCGACGTGTAAAGCAGAATGTCGTGGTGAGCGGGCAGCGTCGGTAGCATCGCGACCGTCGCAACTCCCCAAATCGCCGCAAGCGAGAGTGTCAGCGGGCGCATTGGTTCCGTCCGATTCGGGTAAATGTATTTGATCGGGATGAATACCATCAGTGCGAGCACCGCGACGATCAATGCGTTAGTGCGCGGCGTGAGGCCGAGGCAGAACAGGTAGAGCGCGACGAGATTCCAGTACGACGGAAACCCGCGAAAATAGTTGTCATCGGTCTTCGCGTCAGTCCGGCTGAAGCCGTAAGCGCTCGCGATCATCACGAAGCATGCGATCGCTTGGCCCGCGATTCCTGCCGGGAGTATCCCCGCGCGCAACATCAGAAACACCGGCACCGCGACGTAGGTGAGGTAGTCCACGATATTGTCGAGCAGAGCGCCGTCGAAGTAGGGGATGCGCTCGCGCACGCGCAGGGCGCGCGCCAGTGGTCCGTCGCTCGCATCGATCGCGATCGCGACCGTCATCATCGAAAACGCCCCGCGCCATTCGCCTCGCGCGGTGTAGTTTAATGCCAGCAGTCCCGCGACCGCGCCGAGCGCTGTGTAAAAATGAACCGCCCAGCTACATCCAACCAGCAATCGCGTATTCGCCATCGGCGCACCCGTGCGTGGCGCTCAGATCTAGGGCTTCAGATCGCGCGGACCGAAGTAGTCTTCCAGGATGGTCATGAAAGGACCGCATGAGCGCCGCCGCTTGACGTGAGCGAGAGCCTCGTTGAGCGACATGCCGCCGTGCGCGCGCAGGTATGCGATTGCCAGCGTGGGTGCGCGATTCAGCCCGGCGTTGCAGTGCAGATAAACGCGTTCATTGGCGCCAACCAATGCGGCAAGATCGTCCAATCCTGCTCGTAGCCGGTCCGCCATGTCGTCCGCACTGCCGTCCTGAATGGGCGTGCGCACGTACTTGATTCCATGCTGGGCGGAAACTTCGCGCAGGCGCGCAACATCGAGCGCATTGATGCGCAAGTCTTCGTCGTCCTGGAGATTCAGAATTGCCGTCACGCGATGCTGATCGCGAAGCCATTCAAGGTCGTGCTCACGTGGATATTCGCCGACCAGCAGGTAATCGGTAATCTCGCTTACGGTCGGCCGCACGTCGCCGCGCGTCGGTCGTGCTCCGTTGTCGCGTCTTTGGGTCCACCACTCCATGGTCTGACACTTATGCAGGAAGCCCGTCTCTAGACAATAAATTAAGACGGTGCACGGCAGCAGTCACGATCATCCGTATAGCGCGCGGGCGAGTCTCGCAGAAATCTATCGCCAAATAGCACTGTCAATTCGAGGGCTAGCGCGCGCAATTCGCGGGGCTGCCCGCCTGCTTCCACTCGTAGAGCCAGATCGATGCGAGCACCGACGCGGCCTGGGCGACCTGCTGCGCTACCATGGCCATTTCGCGCCGCATCAATGCACGATCGAACTCGGGGCCGCGCTTTTCGCCGGTTTCCGCGCGCGTCGCGCGATCGGCCTCGATTACAGCACCGACTAACGGATTGCCCTGTTTGAGCTCCGCGATCGCCGCCGACCACACGGAATCGATCTTTTCGAGATGGACCTGCGGTCGCGCGAGTTCTTCAACTTCGCCCACCGAACGATCGACGGCGCCTTCGAACCGCGCGTGCATCCCCCGGTCTTGCTGATAGCCGTCGAAATGGATGGTGGTATGCAGCGGCTGCGTCGCGTCGCCGGTGTAATGCGCCAGATATCCGGAGAGCAGAACGACCTGTGCGCAATCGCCGCTGCGCCACGCTTGTTGAACTCCCTGCGCCATCGCCTCGATCGTCCACGGCAAGGTGCCTGATCGCTGAAGCGTGCTCGCGCCATACTGAAGTTCCATCGCCGCAATGTCCGGCTTTAGTTCCGCGAAGGGATCGGCGCCAAAATTCTCCAGATCGATGTAATGACGAATCGCCTCGGCCTTGCCGTAACGCGCGCGCAAGCTTTCGTCGGGTGCGACCGCGTCTTCTTGCAAATCAGTCTCGTGCGCTGCGAGCAAATGCTTGAGCGGCGTATCGGGGAGTACTTCGACTGCCAAGCGCGCGATGAGCATGTGCGTGCGCGCGTCCCACGCATACCCGCGCATCGGCGTCGCGAATAGCCATATCGAGGCAACCAGGCATGCGAGAACTGAACTGGTGCGGGTCACGATGAAAGACTCCGCGAGGTGACCCTAGCCCTTGGCGTGGCCGCCCGAACGGCGAGTGCGAGGGCGTTCACTTGGCGGCGAATCGGCGTTAGTTTCGCCTTCGATCAAGAGCGTTGTTGCTGGAAGCGGCGGCGGGATCGCTTGAGTGATAGCCTCGATGCGCGACGCCTGCGGGCTCCTTTGCACCATGGCCAAAACCGCGTGGCGAATGCGGTCCGCCAGCTTCCGATACGCTCCAGCACCCTCAGCGTCCCGCGCGACGAGGCGCAGTTCGTCACTCGTTATCGCGCGCCCGATTCTGACTTCGACGGCTCCGTGCCGCGGCAGAAGCTTGCCCTTCCCGAGCACCTCGAAGGTGCCGCTGAGATGAATCGGGAGCACGTCGCAACCCGCATGCAATGCAAGATATCCGACACCGCTCTTGAACTCGTGAATCGATCCGTCCGGCGAGCGAGTACCCTCGGGAAACATCAATACGTTGCGTCCCGCGGCGAGCTCCGTCAGCGCCTGTTCGAGGGAATCGAGCTGCGCGCGTTCGCGATCGAACGGAATCAGCCGGGTGAAGTTAGTTGCGGCAAATCGACGCAGCGCGGTGTTGAAAAAATAATCCTTCGCCGCCAGCACCACCAGGTCGCGGCCATTTACGCCGAGCGCGTGAGCGACCAGACCGAAGTCGAGATGGCTTGCGTGATTCGCGACGACGATAAAATTGCGGTTCGCTGGAATGTTACCGCGCCCCATTACCCGTGGCTTTAGCCACGAGTCGAAGGCCGTCGCGAGCGTCTTGCGCATCGCGAATTCGCCGAGTCGCCGGATCGGCGCCGGCAACTCCATCGTGTAGGGCTGCGCGAAACGAGCGTACGACGGCAATTTGGGCCGATTCTGCCCCTCGCTCACGATACGTTGCAGGTCTTCGACGGTCGCGACGTTTGCGAGTTCCTCGGCACTGATGTCGCGCCCGGCTTTGATCGTGATCTGTTCGGCGAGCTCTGCCAGCGCGAGCGAATCTAGTCCTAAATCCTCGATCAGCCGCGTCGCTGGATTGATATTCGCAGCGCCACTTGCCACCTGCTCGAGCGCTTCGGCCAGCCACGACTCAACCTCAGTGTTGATCGCGGTCTTCTCCGCGCTGCGGCTTTCCACCATCCGATACAGTGTCGACGCGACTTCGGCGCGCTTGACCTTGCGCGTTCGTGTCCGCGGTAGCTCGGTGTCGGCGAAGCGCAGGATCCGAATACGGTTGTGAGGATTGAGCGTTGCGCTGACACGCTCGAAATGCGTTCGTAGCTGGTCTTCGACCGCGCGCCGGCTTTCGCCTTTCGCATAGGCCGGTATCGCGAGCGCCGCGACTTGCTCGCCCAGCCCGACCTTCAACCCCACTACGGCGAGTTCGCGCAGATACGGTGAGTGTCCGTAGGCCTCTTCAAGCTCGTCGATGTAAATGTTATTACCGCCCGCATCGACGATGACGTCCTTGGCGCGTCCAACGATATACAGTCGCCCTTCGCTATCGAAACGGCCCAGGTCCCCCGTATGCAGCCAGCCGTCCTTCAGTACCTCGTCGGTGACCGCCTGATTGCGGAAATAACCGCTCATCACGTTGGGGCCGCGCGCGATGATTTCGCCGACTTGATCGATCTGATGATCGTGCGGTTCACCTCGGTGATGCGGAGGTTGACCGTCGGCGCCCGCAAGTCTCAGCTCCACCTTGGAAAGCGGTTTGCCGACCGAACCCGGCCGCAGCGGCTCGTCCGGACGCGCGACGCTCAGCACCGGAGCCGACTCCGTGAGGCCGTAGCCCTCGAGCAGCTTAATGCCGATGTCGTTAAAAAATTGCGCGACCCGCTGAGGCAGCGCTGCGCCCCCGCTCACGGCCAGCTTGAGCCGTCCGCCGAGTGCTGCGTGCGCCGGGCGGAATAGCATCGTTCCCAGGTTCAGCCGATAGTCGGCGTCGATCCTGCGATTCAGGTCGCGTAACTGGTCGAAAGCGGCTTGGAAGAAAGGCCCGCGCGCCTCAACGGTATCGATGATGCGGCGATGAATCGCCTCCCACAACGCGGGCACGCCGACCAGCGCGGTCGGTTGCACGTCGGCGAGCGTGCGCGACAGGCTCGCTGCATCAACCCCGAGCGGATAAACGATCTGCGCACCGCCCGCGAGCGGTAACATCAGCCCGCAAGTGAATTCGAAGGTGTGATGAAGCGGCAGCAGCGAGAGCACGACGTCGTCGGCACCGAGCGCAAAGACTCGCCCGAGCGACGCGATCTGCGCCGTGAAATTCCCGTGCGACAGCATTACCCCTTTAGGCGTGCCGGTCGTCCCTGAAGTAAACACTATCGACGCCAGCGTGCGGCGTTCAATCTTGACCGGGGCGGCCGGTTGGCCGCGCAACATAAAGGGTCGCTGCAGGTCGCCGAGCTCCATCTCGACGATGCCGCTCATCGCCTCACCCACCGACTTGCCCAGGCGCTTCGAGCAGGCCGCCGAGGTCAGCGCCGCGCGCGGTTCAGCAATTCGCGACACCGCCGCCAATTCGTCCGGCGATATGAGATGGTCGAGCGGCACCGCGACCGCACCCGCATACAGGATTGCGAAATAGGCAATTACCCAGTCGGGCGAGTTCTCGGCGATCAACAACACCCGATCGCCCGGCTTGATCCCGCGCGTGCCGAGGAGCAGTCCCGCGCGTTGTGCGCGGTCATGCAGTTCGCGATAGCTGATCGAGGTTCGCTGGCCCGACGGCGTACGCGAATCGAGCGCCGGACGCGCGCCATAGCGCTCCGCCGCCCGGTCAAGCATTTCGACCAGGGTCTTATATCTATATGAGCTACCTGGGCGGGCGCGTGTATGCAGTTCGAGTTGCGGGAAAATGTGCCGGCGCAGTCCCGGCATATGCACATTCAGCCAATAGTCATTCCAGTCGATGCGCTCGGGATGATACGGATGACGATCGGCGTCGCCTGGTGCGAGCGCTGCGTAAAGGTCGCGGATATTCTTTCCGTGAAAGGTGTAAACGAGGTCCTGGATGTACGGCCGATATACTTCCGCGAGGGACCGCACCATCACCGCGCTCTTGCAGATCTTGTCAACTTGCCGCTCGAATTTGCGCGCCGGCGCGGAATCCTCGCCCATCAAGGTGCGCGCGAGAACCGCCGTCTGCTTGAGCATTGCGGGAATCTGGTTGCTCACCAACTCGTAGGTATTCTGCGAGACCACGGTTGCGTCCAGATGCGGCGCGAGCTTGCCCATCGGCCCGCCGTGCAACCGATGTTCACGCCGATTCGATAGACCCGTCAACTCGACTAGCCGGCGCATCGGAAAAGGATTTACGTCCGAAGTACAGAGCTGGTAGACCTGCTTGTGACGCTTCAACAGAAGCGCCGCGAGCACCGGAACTATCGCGTGCGCGGCCAGATCGACCGGTATGACATCCAATACCAACGCACCCGTCGCCGGAACAAAGCGGAAGCCGCGCCCAGTCAGGTAGGTGAGCGGCGCGCTCGTGTTTACCCCCTGGTTCCAACCGGGCATCGGATCGCCGAGCGAACTCTCGATGACCGAAGGGCGCACGACCGTTGCAGTTATTTCGTTGTGCGCGGCAAATACTAACTGCTCGCCGAGACTCTTGGTGTAGCTATAGGTATTCGGCCATCCCCAGTTCTGCGCGCGCTCCTTCCCGATCTGTTTGAAACGATCTTCGAGCCACTGTTTGCGCCGCGATTCGACCGCACGATCGCTATGGTCACCGCTGCTGCCCTCGCCGTGCTCCCCATCGGCAGCGGCGCGAAACTCGGACTGGCGCGCATGGTCATGGGATTCCGCCTCGACTCGATCGAGGGCTGTCAGCGTATCGCGAATCTCGCGCTGCAGATTGAAGTCGCGTCGCCCGTTGGGGCACCAGTCGGTCGGAAAGTCGTCTTCGAAGCGTTGGCCGTCCGCGATCCCCGCGACATAGCAGGTCGAAACGTGCACCAGCGAGGCGCCGTGGGTGCGGCAGAATTCGATTACATTGGCGACCCCGGTGGTATTGATCGCGATCGCCTTTTCCAGCGACGCCTCGAAATTCACCAACCCCGCGCAGTGGATGACCGCGTCAATCGGATCGAAATCGAGGCTCGCGTCGCTGCCAATCAGACCAGGCTCGCTGATATCGCCCGGCACTACCGTGACCCGCTCCTCCACGTGCCGATCGAACTGCGATCCCAGATGTTCACGCACCGGACTGAGCGCCGGCGAATCGAGAATCTCGTTGCGAAACCGCTGCAGGCTGGAGCGCTGGTCGCCACGAATTAAAAGCAGGATTTTTCCAATTTCGGGATGCCGGCGCAGCAGGATCGACAGCAGTACCTTGCCGAGGAAGCCGGTGCCCCCCGTAATCAGGATGCGGCGATTTCGCAGCACCTCTTCAAGCGGCGGCAGCGTCATCGCGCCCGTTGCTTTGCGTGTGCGCACGCCGTTCTTATTGGGCATCGGTGCTACCCATCATTGTGGCTATTCGGCGCCGGTCCTATTCAACGTCAGCAATGACTATTGGCGGCAAATGCAAGTAGGTGATCGAAGCGGAGCGTCCATGATCTGCTGTCGCCATCGCGATCGCTTCATCCAGTGTGTCCGCTGCCTCCCAGCCCATCCGCGCCGCAACCTGGGGTTCTTCGCAACCTGCCGCGATTACTCGTCCGACGTGTTGCCGCGCTGGCTCGCCCCAGTACCACATGTAAAACGGATGAACTCCGTGATACGCATTTCCATAGCGGTACATGTGAGTATAGGTGGGATTGCGCGCAAACTCGGCCTCGAACATCTTTGAAAGTTGCACTGCGTCGGTGGTCTCTGCCAGACAGCGATGGAAGAACTCGATGTAACTGGGATGGTGCTCCGGATGGAATTCGTCCCGCAGCGGATGACAAATGATCATCGTGCCGCCCGGCTTCACCAACGGCTTGTTGCGGTACATGTTAAATAGGTAACCAAGTCCCATGCACTGCACGAGCACCGGATTCATTACCGAATTGACGTTGTACGGACAGATATATGGTACGCCGACGATTAGTATGTCCGACTGCCCTTTTACTGGTACTGCGTATTGCTGGAATACCCGCGCCAGCGCCTGGTGATGCACCGCTTCAGTCTCACCCGCCCAAACCCCCGTCATCCCGAACGGCGCGGCGTACTGATGAAGTGCTTGACGGCGTAGATCATTCGAGAGGTTTCCCAGCGTCCAACGAAAGCCCTTCAATCGCAAGCGATCCCAGTCGTTGAAACTGTCCTCATTCTTCTGCAGGAAATCGAGCATGCCGCCATACATCTGAGTGTTGACCGCGGTCTCGATCGAAAAGACATTGACTTGCTGATTGACTATTCGGCCCATGCGGTCGGCCGAGCTATGCAGCGCCGAACGAGTCGGATCCATGTAAGAGTGACTATTGCGCAAGGTCGCTGGATTGTGATGATGGCGCAGGCTTTGGTAGGGCGCCAGGCCCACTGCCACCGACTTGTGACCGCCGTCCATCGGCACCAGGTTGATATTCAGGTAAATCAGCAGGTCGGATTCCGCTGCGCGCCGGGATAGCAATACTTCCTCGCCATGAGCGGTCTTGCCCAGCATCGCAATCTCAGCCGGATTCTCGCCATCGAAGTTGTAGAGCCGATCCGGCCAGTATTGCTTGAACGCCCGCTCTCCGACGATGCGGCGAATCTCAGTCTCCGTCATTCGCCGATGTAGCGCCGTCGCGATGATAAGGTGGACGTCGTCAACACCGTAGTCTGCCAGCGTCTGTAAAATCTGGTTGAGCAGCCGCTCGCGAATATCCGGCCGGCGCATCTGCGGCAGCGGCAGGCTCAGGTCGTCGATCGCAATCGTGACCCGCATGTTTGGATTGAGCTGCGCAAACAACGGGTCCGCGTTGAGCGGGTGCAGCAGCGCATAACGAATGGCAGTGTCGGGATCGGGCAACGCATCCAACGGCGGCGGCGGATAGATCACGCGCGTTCCCGCGGGCAGTTTCTGCAGCAGGAATTCGTCGCCGTACGGAATAAGCCGCGGTTCGGATTTGCGACTTAATGTCACCACCAAGTCGCGCCGCGCTCCGACCTCGTGCTTCAACTCGGCCGGTTTAAGTTCTTTGAGCTTAGCCTCGGGCCGCGCCATTAGATTTCCTCTCTGACCATTCGCCGACGGCATCCGGCCCGATTCCTCCTGTCTTGCGCATGCCTGACGCCTTGTCGAAGCGCACGACCGGCCATTGCCGGCTGCGCGCGACCGCGAGTAGCCGCCGGTTCGGGTTCACCGCTACCGGATGTCCCAGCGCCGCCAGGAACGGGAGATCGTAATGCGAGTCCGCGTAGCCCCACGACGCGCTCAGCGCAATCCGGTTGGCCGCCGCGTACTCCACGCACCAGGCCGCCTTTGCCTCGCCCGCCATCACTGGTTCGCGCAGGCGGCCCGTCGCGAGACCGCGGCTATAGACCAACTCGTTTGCGGCGAAAGTCTTGATGCCGAGACGTTCTGCCAACGGCGCCACGATAAAGTCCGGCGATCCCGTCACTAGCACCGGTTCAAGGCCTGCTTCGCGATTTGCCGCCACCATTTCGATCGCGCGCGGATACATGTTCGCCATCAGTATGCGGTCGCAATACTCCTCGCCCAACATCACCAATCGATCGCGCGAGATTCCCTTGAACATTTCGAAGAGGGTGACGTTCAGAAGATGGCGATCGCGCCGTTCCGCCAGGTAGAGCATCGGCAACCGCGTCGCCAGTCCCAGCACGTAGCTGACCCGCCCAGTCCATTCGCCAATGTTGGTGAAGGCGAAGAGCGTACCGTGCACCAGGTTCAGGCCCATCAGGGTGCCGTCGAGATCGTAAAACGCCGCGCCTTTAAGAGCACGGCCATTACGTTTGTGATCGTGTTCGTAAACTGACATGTCAGTCTAGTTTGGGCCCAATAAAATTGCTTCGTTCGGCCACCCCGCCTTCTTCCAGCAGCCCGGCCGCCGCCAGTAACTCCGGGCGCGCCACTCCGCGTAAACCAAAGTCCAATATCTCCTCCGCCAGCGCAGCCGCATTTCCGTGCCGATCGAGCGACAATTTACCCACCGCTTCCTTCACGCCGCCCAGAATGCAGTACGATACTGCGCGCGTATCGCAGTGCCGGACCAATTTCATCTCAATCCCCAGATCGAGCGATCGTTGGATCTGCTCGGCTACGCGTTCATAAAAATCCCGTATCCGTGCGTCAAGTTCCCGATCGAAGCCGGTCGAATGGTTAAGCAGAATATCCGTCAGCTCACGCTCCGCCAATACGAACGTCAACACTCGCGAGAGGTTGTCGCGCAATTGCTCGACCGGATTCGCTTCGCCCGGCCCGACTCGCAGGCGCTGGATCCGGTTACGCAGCTCGCGCAATGTCTGCTCTAGCAACTCCTCGAAGATGTCGCGCTTGTTCTGGAAATAGAGGTAGAAAGTACCGCGGGCGATGCGGGCGCGCGCAATAATATCGGCCACATTCGTGCGATGATAGCCCTTGCGGGCGAAGATTCGCTTGGCGTGACGTAAGACTTGCGCGCGTCGTTCTTGCCGTTCCATATTGCGTGTACTTTGCCGGACACTAATGGCGTCTGGATTCAGAGTCAAACCGCGAAATTCCTGCAAAACAATCGACAGTCGCCGTTGCCTATGAATGCCCTCGAATGCGAATCGGCGGGTAGTGATTTGCTCGTCGATTGCGAAGCCACTCGGAACCTTGGCGTCCCGCGGAGACTTCGCGCTCACAGCGGATAGTCTCCAATCGCGACGAGCGTTCCATGCACCGGGCCGCCTATGGCTGTGACCCTTCCGGCTTCGTTGCCGTTGGCGTGGACTTCGCCGCAACCGCGGGCACCGCTGGCGATGCTACCGGCGGCGAGGGGCAGGGCGATGTAAAAGGAACAACCCCTACCAGCACGTTTTGCGAGAATCCTCCCACGGAAACGTTGAAGTACGTGCACCCCGGTTGAACGCCAATCCACAATCCATTGCCTTGCGAACTATAACTGATGACGCCGGGAAAATTCGCGTTCGGCGCGATCGTGTTCCACTGCGTATTGTTGGCGTTGGTAATGTCCCGGTATTTCGGATTCGTGGTGTCGCTAGAGAAGCCGAAGATCCCCTGGGCCTGGAATTGCACCGTGTTGCTCCCGACCGCGGTCCCGACCGAGGTTGCCAGCGCGATCGGCGTGCAGATCGGAGTCGGCGTTGACGTCGGAACGATGCCGTTGGTCGCGGTCGGCTTGGGCGTCGGTATCGGCGGTGCGCCCGCGCACACGTTGAGCCCGATTAACGCTTCGAAAGAGACTGGCGTCGCGGTGCCTGAGCTCCCGCCGCCGCAACTCATAATCAGCGCCGCCGCCAGAAAGGACAGCACCGGCACCAGCACTAGACATCGTCGCCGCCAAATCATTAAGCCTTGAACGATGACGGCGCATGTCGGCGTTGTCAAGCCAGCGGCGTCCGCGGTCCGGGCTCATCGACGGCTCCAGTGAGCGGTCTGCTTCTCGCCGAGCTGCGGAGAAACCGTCCCGGTGCTAAGGCATTGAAAGGAAAATAGAAAGGCGGGTCGCCAGGAGGGGGGAGTCTCCAAAGCGCCCGCCTTTTGGCCGCCCGTCTTGCGACGGACGGTCCCCGACTACAGGGAGGAGGAGTAACCGGGGGTGCTGCGTCTTACATAACATTCGACGGATCGTGCCGATGAATTATTCATTCTGTTCGAGGGCAAAGTTATTCGGCTCGCAAGTGCACGATCCGAATCATTTTGTAAGTGCGTGAATCGAATGGATTTCCGGTTAAAATTCGCGATTGATAAGGCTTTTTGTGGTTACTCCGACGCAACTCTCGTCCGTCCGCAAACCGGATAAAAAGGACAACCTCCATGCTTGATGACACGGGGGCGCTTGCCGTGCGATCCTGAATCAGTGAGGTAGATAGTGTGTCTGTCGCAGAATGGAACAGTTGGATTTGTGGCGCCGACCGTGGCTTCGCTATTTGAACGCTTGTGAAACTATCTGTAATCGACCAATCGCCGGTGTCCGTCGGATTCACTCCTGCCGACGCGCTGCGCAATACGATCGAGCTAGCCCGGCTGACCGATCGGCTCGGGTACCATCGCTACTGGATTGCCGAGCATCACGCGATTCCGGCACTCGCCAGTCCCGCGCCTGAAATCCTGATCGACCGTGTTGCCGCCGAGACCTCGACGATAAGGGTCGGCTCGGGTGCCGTACTGTTGCCCCATTATAGCCCGCTTAAGGTTGTCGAGACCTTCCGCGTTCTCCATGCGCTATACCCGGGCCGTATCGATCTCGGGCTCGGCCGCGCGCCCGGCGGCACTCCGCTGGACACCTACGCGCTGCGGCGCGATCGCGACCGCGAGCGTGACTTGGGCGATGACTTCCCGCGGCAACTGATTGAGCTGCTGACTTTCCTGCGTGGCGGGTTTCCGCCGGATCATCCATTCAGCCGGATTCATGTTTCGCCGGCTATGCCGGGGGCGCCCGACGTCTGGTTGCTAGGGTCGAGCCTGTGGAGCGCTTCGGCGGCAGCGCAGCTAGGACTGCCTTACGCCTTCGCCCATTTCATCGATCAACTACCGACTCGTCCTGCTATCGAGCACTATCGCTCACACTTCATATCGTCCAATGGATCGAAGCCCGAGATCATCCTGGCGCTAGGAGTGATTTGCGCCGATACCGATGAGGAAGCGGAACGGCTCGCGGGTAGCGCGCGGCTCTTCCGCCGCCGGATCCGGCAAGGAGACGTGCGCGCGATACCTACGCCCGAGGAAGCGCTGGCGGAGCTGGGACCGCGCAATCTGGAAGCCGCGCCCGAGACGGGTGAGTTCCCGCGCTACGTTATAGGTGCGCCGGATCGGGTTCGTCCCCAACTTATCGATATGGGAAGCCAGCTTGGGGTTGACGAGATGATGATCGTGACGATCGTGCACGACCATCGCGCGCGGATGCATTCGTACGAGCTACTGGCCGAGGCCTTTGAACTCGCTCGGCGCGCTTAGCTGCCGGGCGATCCGTCGGCCGCAGCACCGATCTGTTAGCTACTGAGCTGAGTGTCTGCCGCAGCACGGATGAATTCGCGAGCGCCAGTCGCAGAGGCGTTCGAGCGTACGCGGCGTGCTTAATCACGGGATCGCTGCGGTTACTGGTATCGATGCGGTTTACTCGTGATGAACAATTGGGTTCGACCGGTTGGCTCGTGATGGGGCAAATAAGTCTCGATCCATTGGCTCGGGCGAAACCAACTGGCCTCCGATTTCGTTGTTAGTTATGGAAGCGGTTAGCTTCGGCTTATCGAATCGCGATTAAGCCGATTAGGCTCGAGATTTTGCAAGTCACGAAAGAAGTCAGCTTCAACGTATCGATTTGCGATTAAGGCCGGATGGCCTAAATTTCGTGGTTGGTTATTAAACCGTTCAGTCCGGACCGATTAACGCATTGTTAAGTCAGTTAGCCTCGCGTTGTTGACTAATTATGAAAGCAGTTAGCCTTGACTTAGACACGGAAGACCTGGCGCAGCTCTATGAGCGGGTAAGTGCGGACCGCCAGTTCAAGGCAGGCCGGCGCCTGATTGAAGAACTAAAAGTAAGTGTTGGCGAGAGCATTCTCGACCTGGGTTGTGGGACCGGCCTGCTCGCGGAGTACATCGCCGGAATCGTTGGGACGGGCGGTAGCGTGACCGGAATCGATCCTTTGCCATTGCGGATAGAAATCGCGCAAGGCAGGGCGCGGCCCAATCTGAGTTTCAAAACTGGCAACGCCTACGATCTAAGTGGATTCGCGCCGGCCACCTTCGATGCCGTATGCCTTAATGCGGTCTTTCATTGGCTGCCCGAGAAGAAGGAACCGCTGCGCCAGATTTATCGCGTGCTGAAGTCCGGCGGCCGTATCGGAATCTCGACCGGCGCAAAGGGCAGTCCCAATCCGTTGCATGAGATCAAGCAACGGGTGCTTTCACGCGAGTCTTACAAAGAGTATTCGGCGGCCGCGCAAACCGCAGTTCATCGAGTAAGTGCGGAAGAGCTGTCGAGCTTGCTGATAGAGGCAGGCTTTACGATCCAGGCGCTCGAAGAGCGTCCTAGTCCGCAGCCGCAACTTGCGCCTGAAGCGGCAATCAGGTTTTCCGAGGCGAGCTCATTTGGGAACTTCCTTGGTCATCTTCCGGCAAAGCTGCGCGAACGAGCGCGGGAAGATCTCAAGCGCGAGTTGGAGCAGACCGATGTGCGCGCTTCGCGCGAACGCCTGCGCCTGATTGCGATCGCCGTCAAGCCGTAGGGCGCTTCCACGCGATTGGAGGCCTCGAGCTTAGGGAGTCGTGAGGTAGGTGGGCCTCGCTCCCAGGTAGCTTCCGAGCGGCACTTTCTAACCAGTGCGCCATTGCCCGCGGCGATGTCTTACTTGTTGAAGGTCGTCAGCGTGGCTCCGTCGGGCGCGACGAACACCGCGAGCAGAGTCGCCGTCGTTTCACCAGGGTTGGCGGTCAGCGTGTGTTCCGTGCCGGGCGGTTCGACCCAGCTTTGCCCCACCGCATAGTCAGTAATCTTGCCGCGATTGAGCTGCGATCGGACCGTACCCGAAAGCACGTAAGCGAAGACGAAGCCCGCATGATGATGCGGTGGGACCTTCGCTCCGGGTGGCAGGGTGACGACGACAGCGGTAAGCGTGCTACCGGGAGCGTTCGCCAATTTATCGGCACTAATTGCTTTCACGCCAACTGCCGGCGGTGCGGCAGACTGGGCGCGAGCAGTCGCTATGAGCGACAGGAGCAACATCGTGGCACTTAGCATGAGGGTTAACGAAACCCATGCCCGGCGGCTATTTGCGGATACGCGGCAGGATGAACGCTTCATGAGACCTCCCATTCGTCGCGCCACAATATGGCGCATTACAGCTAGTGGGGACAGCTTTCACACCTACCGCATCGAGCGCCACCTTCGTCGCGGTTCCATCATCAGTACCCACGACATTCAGGTGCGAGAGGGCTTTCACCCGGTGATGGATTTGTCGGCGCCTGTGCTAGACTCGCGACCGTTTTGAAGCCGGTGCTTCGGAACAGGTCTGAAAACAGGGAGAGGGAAAATGAAAAAGGATAGAAAGCGAGTCGGTGGAACAGTAGGCGCGATGGTCGCAATGGCAGGCTTAGTGCTCAGCCTAAGTGTCAGTTCCAATGCCATCGCGGCAGGCAACGGCAAGGACAAGCAGGCGATCGAAGATATAGAACACAAGATCATCGCTGCAACCAGCACGGACGAGGTGATGAAGTACTACGACAAGAACGATATCGACCTATACGATTTCGTTCCGCCCTTGCAGTACGAGGGGGCTACTGCCGTGCATGGCGACCTCGACAACTTCTTCAACAACGCCAAGGACGTGAAGGGTAACTTCGTCGTGCTGGTAGTAGAGACGGGCGGCACGATGGGGATGGCGCGCAGTATCCAGCACTTCACCTGGACCGACGCCGCGGGCAAGCAGCAGGAAGCTACGCTGCGCGTGACCGACGTCTTTCGCAAAGAAGACGGTAAGTGGAGAGTGATTCATTCGCACGTCTCAGTGCCGGTCGATCCGAAGACCGGACAGGCCCAGATGAACCTGTCGTCATAGGAGAGGGTTCACCCCTCAGTCCAGGATTTTGCGGACATGGTAGTGGCGCGGTTCGACGCCGCCGACGGCGTCGAATCGCGGCGACGAGGCCGTCGAGAGCGGCGCGCCGAGGGCGGCGTGCGGCGCGCGGCTTTCACAGCCAGGCTTATGTCTGACTGGTTAAAAAAAATGGCTGTCCTAATGTCGTGAAATACTTCACCCGTGTTAACGGGCGCGCCATGCGGGGATAAGACCATCGTAGGCGGGCTATTCCAGTCAAATCTGGCCAGAGGGTGAAACATTTCACTCGTCTCGGCTGTGTCAAGGACGAGATTAGAGAGTTATAGATAATTAAAAGAGCTTAGAGCTAGAACGTCTGATGCGGAGCACCGGCGCAGGCGAAGTCTTAGCGAAGTCTGGGGCAGCGGACAGCCGGATCCGCCCCGCAAAGGGCGCTACCGGAGCGCTGTTCGAGCAAACATCGGCCGCTTGAGGCGACGCCCGATCGGCGCGCGCCGAAGGCATCCAGGCGCGGATTACGTTCAAGGACCTCGATGTATCATGGAGATGTGTTTCTGCGGACCGAGAAGTCGCAGTGCACCTGCTTGCGACGTAGGAAGCAGATCGTATCGAGCAACGGCAAGTTGGAGTTACGAGGAGTCTCGATTAGACAAGACACTTTCAGTGGGAGGGGAGCAAATGAATCGATTCGGATATGCGGCAGGGATATCAGCAGTGGCACTCTCGTTGAGCGCAGGCAGTGCGTTCGCGCAGTCGCAGCTTAACCCGAAAGCGCTCGAAGCGGCGTGCGCGGTTGCGGCGAAAGCCGAGCCGGCGGCATTTCGTCCGGGCGGCAACACCAAGATGTGGTGTGCGGTGGTTGACCGCGAGGGCAAATTGCTCGCGATCAGCGCGAGCGACACGGGAGGTACGCCACAGAACCCGGCGGGCTCGGACGCGTGGCGCGGGAGTATCGAGATAGCGATCGCCAAGGCCTACACGGCGGTGGCCTTCAGCAGCAACGATCTGGCGCTCGATAGCAGGACGATCGGGGTGGTTACGCGCCAGGACGGCCCCGGTTCGACGAATCCGGGGGATATCGGAACCGACAACGGGGTCGCGCCGCTGTGGGGCTTGAGCGCGAGCAATCCATATCGCTCCGAGTTCGGTTTCGGCCTGGGCGGCGATGACGGCCTGGGCGGATACCATCATGGGATCATCACGTTCGCCGGCGGGCAGCCGGTGTACACCAAGGGGCGTAGCGGATGCGGTGGCGGCGGCGGCAAGCTGATCGGAGCGGTGGGGGTCAGCGGCGACGGCGTGGATCAGGACGACGCGGTGGCGACTAACACGGTGCTCAACCCGCCGATCAGCCTGTGCACGAAGCCGTAGCGACGGGCGCGGGCGGAGTGTGAATACAGAGGCGCTCGACCCGCAACAAGTTGCGGGTCGAGCGCTGAAATCCTGGGGTGGGGGAGTCGTTAGAAGCGGGTCAGTTTGAAACTCAAACTGACCCGCTACCGGTGGGCGAAAGCAGGGCGCTGCGCGTGGTGCTGGGTGGTGCGTGCTGCAGGGATATGCTAGGAATATCTCTTATGGCACAAGTGACGATCGGCAAGTGGGGGAAGAACCTGGCCGTGCGCTTGCCCAACGAAATCGCCAGAGCCAGTGGGCTGAGCGATGGCGAGCGGGTTGAGATCGAAAACAGCGACGACACTATCGTGATCCGTCGCTCAATTCCCCATTTCACGCTGGAGGATCTGTTTCAAGGGAAGAATCCGAGGCAGTGGCGCGCGCTGTACGCCGAGGCCTACGAGTGGGGACCGGATGTCGGCCGCGAGCAGATCGAGGAATGACGCGCTATGCGCCCGGGACCGGCGATCTGATCTGGACTGACTTCGATCCGACGAGAGGGCGAGAGCAGGCCGGACGAAGACCGGCGCTGGTGGTTTCGCCGGCTGCCTTCAGTCGCAACACCGGCTTGGTTATTGTGTGCCCGATCACATCCCATGTCAGGCCATTTCCGACGAGCGTGATCTTGCCGACGGGATTGCCGATCGCGGGCGAAATATTGATCAGCCATATACGCAGCATCGAGATCGCGGCGCGGCCGATTCGCTACGCCGGGGCGGTGGTGCCGGCGGCGGTCGCGCAACTGGTGCGCGCGAAACTGAACACCTTCATCACGATCTGAAGAGCTGCAGCGTTGCGGTAATGCGAGGAAGTCGGGCTCAGAACTGCGGTCAGCTCCATGAAGAAGAACCGCGATGCTGGACGAGGATCCGGGTTGGCCTTCGTCGACCACGTAGATATTGCCCGCGGAATCCATCGCTGATTCCACGCGGCTGAGCCAAGCTGCTGCAATCAGCAAAAAGTGCGACATTTGGCACTGCATCACCAGTGCCGCCGGACCGAAACAACTGGTAGTGTCCTAATTCAGGATCATCCGCGCGTCACGCGCTCCTCAATGACGTAGGCCCTCGTTCGCGCCCGATTCAGAAATTTCTGTTCGTCCTCTACAATACGTGCGCCAACCCCGGGTTTGGCGAGCTCAGCCATCCATGCTTCAAACGCCAGGCGATCGGCAAAAACCAGTTCCGTCATTACATCGAAATCAACCTCGCCACCTTCTGCCGTGAGCCTTTCGCCGACGAGATATCTGCGCTTGTAGACAGTGGGAACCGGCGCCAAGCTGCAAATCAGCGGAACGTGGTTGCTCTCGTAGTAGTCGATAAACTCTTGCGTACGGAGACCATCTTTTTTCGTCAAAAATGCAAATACCGTGAACATCTTCTCGCTGCTATAGAAAACGTCATTCGCTCAGAGCATTTCAAACTCGGACACTTCCAAACAACTCGATAGCGTTGACAAAGGCGTCGGTGGTTAGCATCCAGACCGACGGCAGCTTGCGGATGGGAGGATGCCGGGAGGGAGCGGGACGCATAGGCCGCCGAGCGGATGCACCGCGGTGACCCTCGACCATGGAGATAGCTCTCGGAGGGAGAATCGGGAGAGGGGGTGGTTGTGCAATCGGGCGGCGCATCTGCTACGGATCAGGCAAATTGGGAATCAGGAGAACGTCATGAGTGAAGCATGGGTAATCGATTGCATACGGACGCCGCGCGGGCGCGGAAAGAAGGAAACGGGGGCGCTCTATAACATTCATCCGCAGGAACTGTTCGCGCAGACGCTCAACGCGCTGGTCGATCGGCATGGGCTGGAGCCGCGCGACGTCGAGGACGTGGTGGTAGGGACGGTCAGCGAAATCGAGGACCAGGGCGGATGTATCGCGCGGATGTCGGTACTGGCGGCGGGCTGGCCGGCGGAGGCGACGGGGGTGTCGCTCAATCGATTCTGCGGGTCGGGGCTGCAAGCGGTGAATTTCGCGGCGATGGGCGTGCTTTCGGGTCAGCAGGAGCTGGTGATCGGCGGCGGCGTCGAGAGCATGTCGCGGGTGCCGCTGGGATCGGACAAGTCGGGACTGGACGGGCACAATCGCCATCTGCGCGAACTGCATCCGCTGGTGCCGCAGGGCGTATCAGCGGACCTGATCGCGACAATCGAGGGATTTTCGCGGGAGGATTGCGATCGGTTTGCGCTGGAATCGCAGCGGCGCTGCAACGAGGCGGTGAAGCAGGGCTACTTCAAGAAGAGCCTGGTGCCGGTGAAGGACCTGGACGGCAAGGTGGTGCTCGATCACGAGGAGTATCCGCGGCCGGAGACGACGCTGGAGGGGCTGGGCAAGCTGGAGCCGTCGTTTTTGGGGATGGGCGCGTATCGGATGAAGGACGGCCCGCTGACGTTCGATCAGAAGGCCAAGTCGCGTTATCCGCAAATCGAAAGCGTCGATCACGTGCATACGGCGGGTAATTCGAGCGGAATCGTCGATGGCGCGGGGGTGGTGCTGCTGGCGTCGCCGGAGTATGCGAAGAGCCGGGGGTGGAAGCCGCGGGCGCGGATAATCGCGACGGCGACCTACGGCGACGAGCCGATTATCATGCTGACCGCGCCGGTGCCGGCGACGCGCCGCTGCCTCAAGAAGGCGGGGATGACGGTCGGCGATATCGACTTGTTCGAGATCAACGAGGCGTTTTCGGCGGTACCGCTGAAGGTGATGAAGGACCTCGAAATTCCGCACGACAAGGTCAACGTCAACGGTGGCGCGATCGCGTTGGGACATCCGCTGGGAGCTACGGGCGCGATGCTGGTAGGGACGGTACTGGATGAACTGGAGCGGCGCGACAAGAGCACCGCGCTGGTGACAATGTGTATCGGCGGAGGGATGGGAATCTCGACGATCCTCGAGCGGATCTGAGACGGAGCGGCAGGCCTCGCGATAGTCACTCGCGGATGCGAGTGACTATATAGGTGGGGCGGCCCGCCGATCGCAACGAATACGGAGCGGACTTCCGGGATACGGAAGTCCGCTTTTTCATTCAATGGCGCTCAAGCGGTATTGAATGATCCGAGCCGCGTTGAAGCGCTCGGGCAAAGATCGCTCAAGTACCAGCTACTTCGCAGGCGCGTATGAGTCCTCGGTCGCGGAGGCCGACACGGTCGCGGACGAACGTGGGGGCGCGATCTAGGAGATCAAAGCTGTAAGCGTCCCGAGAGCAACATTATGACGAGGATGATCAGCACGATTCCGCCGATGCCTATTCCGCCGCGCGGGCCATAGGCGTAGTAACCGCCGCCACCACCAAAGAGTAAGAGCAAAATCAAAATGATAAGTAGCATGAGCGCCTCCGAGCCAGTTCTACCAAGTTAGAGCGATTGCGGTTTTGTTTATCAGGCGGGGGCCGTGGTCAACTCATTGTGCACGCCTTTGACACCGTCGGTTTGACCGGTGACCTGTTCCGCGGTCGTTGAAGCCTCGGAGGACGGCACGGTGCCGGTGAGGGTGACCACGCCTGCGACTGTTTCGACGTGAATATCGCCGGCGTTGGTAACCTTATTGCCATGCAAATTGCTTTTGACTTTGGCGGTAATGACGGTATCGGAGACCGCGGTGGCAGTGCCCTCATAAACGTCCTTGACGGCATGGCCTGCTGACGTCGCGGAGTTGCCGGCAGAGTCTCCCGCCTGGCTCATCGACTGACTAGCCGATCCGGTATTGTCCTGGGCGAAGGCCGGTATCGCGAAGGCCATTCCGAGCGCGAGCGCCGGTACGACAATTTTCAATCCAAACGCATTCTTCATAACAACCTCTTTGCGAGCCGATTAAGGGTCTCGCTGTCTATCTGAGAATTGGTCAGTCAATTAGCCACTGCCTATCAATGATTGGCAGCGAGCCCGGTGACTGGCCTGCGGTAGCATGCGCCTGAAAGTAGTATTGCGCCTGAATGCCAATATAGCGCTTCGAAAGGAATGGCAGCGGGTTTGAGGCATTACGATCAACCGATCTGGTGCTGCAAAGCACACTATGATCCGAATAGAGCATTACTTACTTTGTATCCGCATGTCCGCGGTGCGCATGATGGCTGTGAGGAACCAAGTCGATTATGTTCAAGCCGTTGATCAGGGGCGCGCTGTTGGCCGCCGCGCTGATCGGCACACAGGGATGCTTCTACTCCAGTCCACCTGCCCGGTACGGTGCCGGTCCGTACGGGTCGCATACTATTTGCGATACCAACGGCAATAACTGCCTGGCGTGCGATGGCGATAATAATAATTGTCAGAGCATCGGGACGCAGAACGGGGCTCAATATGGGGGGCAGTATGGGCCGCAATATGGAACACAGTATGGATCGGGCAGCCACACGGTCTGCAATGATCATGGCTGTCAGAACTGCGATTCGAGTAACAACAATTGCCAACCATTGGCGGGCAGTTCGGGCAGTTCGTGGGGCTTCTTTTTCTAGCGGCGGGCGCGGGTGACGTGGTGGATTGTGAGTAATGAATCGTGCGCGGCGGTTTGCGAGCGACGAATTCCCGTCGATAAAATGAAGTAAGAGGAAGCAGCTACGCCTATGATCAAATCGATAATGCTCGCGGCAATCGCTTGTGCGATGTTCGGCATGCAAGCGTGTTTTTCGTCCAGCACGACGGAGCAAGCCGCCGCGCCTGCCGCGTGCGATGCGCAGGGCAATAACTGTCAGGTATCGACGACGAAGAAGAGTTCGTGGGGTTTTTTCTTTTAACGCGCCGTGGGGCGCCGGTGGGGCTTTTGGCCGGGTGGCGGGTGGGGCGATTGAACGATTGTCTATCGTCAATCTAATGTAGCCGGTGTGCGAACGATAAAGATCGCAGGTATTTCTATCATCAAGCGACCACGTCAAGTTCAGTTTGCCGCATAATTCGCCGCCGGGACCAGGCCTCAAGAATGGGGTCGGCACGCCGGTGGTTGCTGGCATTTAAAGACCGCGCCCCGGAAATCTCGGCGGCGGGGCTCCCGTTTCCTTTCTACAAGAAAGACAATCGCGCAAGGTTCCAAGTCGCCAGTATAGAGGGCTCGACCGACCGTGGCGCGTGCCGAACGTTGTCGCAGGTCGGAGAAGTACGTTCGGGACGTATCGAATGGGACCCCGAAGACGCCTGGATTTTGAGGCTTGACAAAGCATCAACAGTATCGTTGAGTATCAATCAGATCGTTGACTGTCAGACGGCAGTACGACGGGCGGCGAGGCGAGTGCTGCTTTCTTATGCGATGGGGGAATGCACCGGTGAATATTGCGGAGGAGAGGGGAGCGCTGGAGGTAATTCCAGGCGAGGAAGACGCGGAGACGCTCGACCGCGTGTTCTCCGCATTGGCGGACCCGGTACGGCGAAATATCTTGAGGCGCCTGGACGGCGAAGACCTGCTGGTTTCCGAATTGGCCAAGCCCTTTCGGATATCGCTGCAAGCGGTGTCGCGGCATATCCAGGTGCTGGTGCGAGCGGGCCTGGTGATGCAGGAGCGGACGGGCCGCATCAGCCGGTGCCGGCTCGACGCCGGGCCGATTTACCAGGCAGCGGTGTGGGTCAATCGATATAGCAAGTATTGGCGCGAACAGTTCAACTTCATGGCGGTGTGGCTGGACGAAATCGATCGCGAGCGTGCGGTCAGCGCGAAAAAGAGCAAGTCGTCAAAGCGATTGCGAGGGCGCAGTCACCAATCGAAAAACTGACGGAGGGTAAGAGCGATGCAGTACCATGAGACCGCGGAGAAACTGACGCAATATCGCGAGGAGATCACGGAGCTGCGCAAGCGGATGCGCGAACTGCAGAAATCGGTGCAGCCCGAACGGGTGAAAGACTACGAGTTTGCGACGCTCGACGGCAGCGTGCGGCTCTCGCAACTCTTTGGCAAGCATGAGTACCTATTCGTAATACATAACATGGGAACGGGATGTGCCTATTGCACGTTGTGGGCGGACGGTTTCAACGGGGTGCTCAAACATCTGGAAAATCGCGCCGCATTTGTGATCTCGAGTCCGGATGAGCCGGCGAAGCAACAACAATTCAAAGAGTCGCGTGGTTGGCGCTTTCGCATGGTATCTCATCAGAATAGTCAGTTCGCGGCTGAGATGGGATATCGCAAGGACAATAGCTGGGTGCCGGGCGTTTCGGTTTTCAAGCGCGACGGCAATGAAATCGTTCGGGTTTCGGACACTCGTTTCGGCCCGTGCGACGATTTCTGTTCGATCTGGCATTTTATGGATATGCTTCCCGAGGGACCGAACGGGTGGCAGCCGAAGATGCGTTACGAATAGTCATTCGCGGGATGCGGCAAAGGCGTAAGTGAGTAGATGGAGAGAGGTCGAAGTGACTGCCTATTGACGAGGCGCACGGTTGCAATGGAGCGTCGCTCGATAAGCGCAAAGCGAGGGGCCAGATGGTAGCATCGGATACGATTCAGCGCGAGGTTACGATCGATGCCGACGCCGCGACGGTCTTCGCGTTTTTCACCGATCCCGAACGGCTGATGCGATGGATCGGCGTGACGGCGGAACTGGAACCGCAGCCCGGCGGAATGATGCTGGTCGAGGTAATCCCGCGGGCTGTCGCGCGTGGGGAGTTCAAGGAAGTCGTTCCGGTTTCGCGGTTAGCGTACACGTGGGGTTGGGAGGGGCGCGAGAAGGTTCCGCCAGGCTCATCGCTGATCGAAGTCGATCTGACGCCGAAGAATGGCAGTACGATTGTGCGGTTCACGCATAGCGGTCTGCCGCCGGAGGAGGTTCCGGCCCATCGGGACGGTTGGAATCATTACCTGGACCGTCTCGTGATCGCGGCGGCGGGAGGCGATCCGGGTCCGGACCCGCGCCAAAAGCGCGCGTAAAGATCCGCGCCGGCGACCCTTTTCAGAAAAGACTGGTGGGCCGGGACTACCGCGCGACCACGGACAACCGATAGCATGGCGGCGGGAGCGAACCCGCCATGCCGAGTGGAAGCGACAGAGCGCCGGAGCCATCGCATGCGATTGCGTTGCCGCAAACGGCGGCGATCGAATGGCTATTGCGCAGCGCGATCGGAGCCGCTTCGGCGTCGGCAATGTTGGGCGGACTGTGCAATCGTCTAGCTAATGAAGATGCGCCGATTAGCGGCGCGGTGCTGACGGTGGTGAGCCTCGATCCGATGATCGCCCGGCGCCGGATACGGTGGCGTCGCAACGATGGGCGCGTTGCCGAAGAAATTCAATTCCACGGGGCGGAAGCAGTTGCTGATGGCGAGGCGGATTCATCCAGCCTGAGGCTGAGTCTGCCCGGCACACAACATCAGATCGAATGGCTGGTGGGCGCGCCCGCAGAGCTGAACGCCAAGGCTCGTGAATACCTCGAAGCAATATCGATAGTGATGGCGGCACCGCTGCAAGCGGTAGTCGAGCGCGGAGTCAGTCGCAGCCTGTTGCAAGCATACCTGGGCAAGCGCAGTGCGGAGCGGGTGTTGAGCGGGACGACCCGTCGCGGGACTGGCGAGGTGATCGATGCGGTCGTGTGGATTTCGGACTTGCGCAATTTTACGCAACTCTCCGAGATCCTCGGCGCCGACCGTATGATTACGGCGCTCAACGATTATTGCGGGCGGCTGGTAGGATCGATTCAGCCGTTTGGCGGAGAGGTGCTCAAGTTTATTGGTGACGGCCTGCTCGCGATTTTTCCGGTTGCGCGGAAGGGTGAGGCGGCGGCTTGCAATGCGGCGCTGGCGGCGGTGCGCGCGGCGCGCGAGGGGATGGCGCGCCTGGACGCGGAGCGCATAAAGGCGAATCTGCCGCCAATGCCTTTTGGCATCGGGCTGCATCTGGGGCCAGTGGTGTATGGAAATATCGGCGCACCGGATCGGCTCGACTTCACCGCGATTGGGCCCGCGGTAAACGTCGCGAGCAGAATCGAGGGCTTGTGCCGGGAGCTCGGATGCCCGGTGCTGATCTCGGAGTCGGTAGCCACGCGATGCGCGTCGCCGCTTGCCGCGGCTGGTAGTCATTCGCTCCGTGGCAGCATCAGTCCAGTCGCGCTTTATACGCTCCCGGAGATTTCCTCGAAACAGGATGCAGATAGGCACTGAGTATGCGTGCGTATCGTGAAGTATGGTCTGCGGATATAGGGAATGACCATATCCGTATGCGGTGGAAGATTGTAATGACGAGCGTAAATGATAAAGAACGAAGAGCTTTCGCACGGGGGATAAATCATGCTCGGTCGGGTAGCTCACATCGGAATCACGGTACGCGATATGGAGGCGGCGCTTAAGTTTTACGTCGAGGTCCTGGGTATGGAAAAGATCGGGGAAGAGACCTTTGCCGGTGAAGAAGCGAGCCGATTAACGCAAGTCCCAGGTACGGTCTTGCGTGCGGCATACTTACGCGGCGGCAAGGAGATCAAGGGTCCGCCGCTCGAATTGCTGCACTTTGTCGAGCCTGCGAGCGAAGGCACCGGGCAAGCGGTGGAGCTTCGCAACCCCGGGATTACCGAGATTGCGTTTTGGGTTGACGACATCGAGAAGACTTATCGAGAACTGCAGGGCAGGGGCGTCGAATTCTACTCCCCGCCGCAACTGTTTCAGTTCGCGGGAAATAAGGCGAAGGCAGTTTATTTCCGCGGGCCGGATCGCACTACGCTCGAGCTGGTTCAAAGCGTGCGAGAGCAACCAACTGAGTAATGCCTTAACACGGCCGGCTGACCGCGAACGCGTCGGAATAGTATTAGCAATAGTCATTCGGAATGGAGCATGCGCATGAACGCGGAAGCAATTTGCTACTTATCGATCCAGGAGCTCGCGACGCAACTTCGCGCAAGCAAGCTCTCGTCGGTTGAGGTCACCCGCTGCGTACTCGACCGGGTACATCGAATGAATCCGCGACTGCATGCCTACCTCTCCGTATTGGAGGAGTCGGCGCTGCAGAGCGCAACGCAAGCTGACGCCGAGATTGCTGCGGGCCGTTGGCGCGGACCGCTGCATGGAGTGCCAGTGGCGGTGAAGGATCTTTGCTTCACGAAGGGAGTAGTGACGACATGCGCGAGCCGCCTGCTGCGCGGCTGGAAACCGGATTCGAATGCGACGGTGGTCGAGCGCTTCGAGGCGGCAGGCGCGGTTCTCATCGGCAAGCTCAATCTCACTGAGTTTGCGGTCGCATGGTACCATCCCGAAATGCCGGTGCCGTTGAATCCCTGGGACGCGAACATCTGGCCGGGAGCTTCGTCGAGCGGATCTGGAATAGCCACTTCGGCGGGTCTTTGCTTCGCTTCAATAGGAACCGACACGGGAGGATCGATTAGATTTCCGTCGGCGGCGTGCGGCATCGTGGGACTGAAACCGACGTGGGGACGAGTGAGTCGTCACGGCGTATTCCCGCTGGGTGAATCGTTAGACCATATCGGACCGATGACCAGGAGCGTGGGCGACGCGGCTTTGGTTTTGGCGGTCATCGCCGGACGCGATGAGGCCGACGACACTTCACTCGCCGCGCCGGTCGAAGATTACGCGGCGGCGCTGGAACGCGGCGTCAAAGGGATCCGGCTCGGCGTGGACGAACGATACATCTCTGCGGCGGCGTCGTCAGGGGTGGCAGCGGCGGTACTCGATGCGGTTCGTGTAATCGAGCGGCTGGGCGGTACCGTAGTCAAGGTTACACTGCCAGATGTCGAACCGGGAATGGCCGCGTGGAATACCATCTGTGCGGCGGAGGCGGTTGCGGCCCATGAGCGCACCTATCCGGAGAAAGCGTCGGAATACGGCCCAGGCTTTCGATCGTTTCTCGAGCTGGGCGCGACGGTTCGCGGACAGGATTACGCGAAGGCGCACATAATAAGGGAAGGATTCGCGAATCGACTCCAGGAGCTATTTGATCGGGTCGATGTCATCGCGTGTCCGTCGATGGGGACGGCATCGCTGCCGGCAACGGGAATGCCTTCGGATGCGCGTGGGTTGACGGGAGCGAATTCGCTGCTGCACTTCACGGCGCCATTCAATCTGAGCGGCAATCCGACTTTGTCGCAGCCTTGCGCACAGAGTTCCTCAGGACCGCCAGCGAGCTTGCAGCTCATTGGCCGTCATCTTGGTGAAGCAACGTTGATTCAAACGGGGGCAGCCTTTGAGCGTGCTACCGAATGGCACAACCAGCGACCGCCTCAGTAGAGAGATGCCTCACTTATGCGGTGTCTAATAGTCAGTGCCGCGATGATCCGGGTACTGAGTATTCGTATGGAATGAACGCTGCGCGCATTTGAAGAAATCAGGAAGGAGAACCGACGCGTGAACCCAGTGTCATTCAACGATTACGCGAATCGTTACGAATGCGTATCGATGGAGCGAGAAGACGGGATTCTCGTACTGACGATTCACGCCAGAGGTGCGATCGACAAGGCTTGCGTTTGGAGTGCGAAGCCGCATGAGGAATTGTCGTACGCGTTCAACGATATCGCTCGCGATCGCGAAAATCGGTGTGTGATTATCACGGGGGCCGGCGACGCATTCTGTGCCGAGATGCATCCGTCGATCGCCGGGCTGAAGCGTTTTAGCGAAGGCAATCTCACCCCTGAGATGTTTGAAAAAATGGACGAGGCGGGCCATGACGGGCGCCATCTGCTGATTAATCATTTGAACATTGAAGTACCGATGATCGCAGCGGTAAACGGGCCGGCCTTGATCCACGCGGAACTCGCAGTGCTTTGCGATATTGTTCTCGCCTCTGAGGAAGCGGAATTTCAGGATGCGCCACATCTGCTGAGCGGGCTGGTCCCGGGGGACGGAGTTCACGTGGTATGGCCGCTGATACTTGGTCCCAACCGCGGACGGTATTTCCTGCTGACCGGTCAGAAATTATCGGCGCGCGAGGCGCTGGAATTAGGTGTCGTCAACGAGGTCATGCAGCGGGAGAAATTACTGCCGCGAGCTAAAGAGCTGGCGCGCGATATTTGTAAGCGTCCCATGCTGGCGCAGCGTTACGCCCGAGTTGCGATGACGCAAATACTCAAGCAGCAGATGCTCGACGGACTGGGATATGGGATCGCACTCGAAAGCCTGTCGATGATGGCGGGGGTTGGCGTTCGCAAGAGCTAGCCGGACGGTCTTCGCGGACGCACATTGCGCACTATGGCGACTGCACGCAACACTTCTGAATTTCGGACTGAGCGTCGTCGATATCGATAGGATTGAGATGGGGATGACCGGTCATAAGACCCCATACGAATTCCTCTCTGATGTAGTACGCGTGGGGTTCGGCGTCGAACTCGACGGCATCGGCGGTTTCGGTCTGTACACTGCAGACGACGTGGCCAACCGGGACGATAAAGGCATGGTAACCTCCCGGGCCAATTCGCGCGGTGTCATCGCCGCAGGTCACCGCGGGACGGAGGAGTGAACTGCCATAGTGATACGGCCGGTAAACGTACACGACCGCATCGGTGGGTGGCGGTGAAGTCTTTTCAAAGGGTAGACCCTGCACGGCGCAGCCGGGGACGGCTAGGGCTGCGCAGAATCCGAGTACTAACAAGCAGAATCGCTTCATTTGGCGGATGGATCGTTGTTGGAAGACGGGGCGCGAGCGCCGACCGCTCCAACCAGTCGCGAAGCGTCGCTATATAGTTTTTGGTCGATCTTCTCACGCACTGCAGTTCTGGCGGCACGGTCCAATTCCAAGTGAGTCGGTTCTGAGTAAAGCGAATAGGACTTTGTGACATACGCTTTGGCAGTGTAGTCGCCAAGTATCCGGTCACCATCAATGATCGACAACGACGCGAACGCAGTTGCACCGTAGTCGCCAAGTGGCGCGCCTATATAAGTGACGGGATCGAACGCAGTGACGATAAGAGGGATATGGTACTCGTCATGCGAGAGTTCCTCGCGATAAGAAAAAGTGATCGGCGAATCTTTGGACAATGACATCGCGACCGCAGGTGGTAACTCATCCGGATTGCCGTCGATCAGCCGTCCAGTGAATGGCAACGGACGCGCTGGCTGCTGTGCCATACGGGGAGGCAGGCTTGGCTGCTGAATGGCGCACGAGCAAGCGAACGTAATGGCGAGAAGTGCTGCGAATACAAATCCACGTTTCATGACCTCACCGCCGATCCGCGATGATCGGAGTTTATCAAAGAATTCCGAAGGTTTCGCCATAGGCCAAGAGGGCGAGCCGAACGATCGGTTTCGTCATAAACGCGGTTCGATAAGGCGCGGAAGTTGTTTTATCCCTCGTTTTATGGAACTTGTCGGGTGAAGTCGGCCAGGAGGTGTTGCGGCAATGGCGATGATCAGGCTCGAGGATTATTCCAACAGATATAGTTGCATCAAGATGGAACGCCGCGAAGGCATTCTGCAGATGACGCTCAATACAGGCGGCAGCGATCTGAAATGGGGAATCGCCGCACATGAGGAACTGTCTTACGCTTTCTACGACGTTGCACGCGATCGCGATAACCGCTGTGTAATTTTGACCGGAGCGGGCGAGAACTTTTGTGCGGAATTCGAAGGTGGTGGCGGTCCGGGCGGAATCAACATCACGGGACGCGGCGAGCAGCAGCCGGCTGGTTTGAAGTCATCGGCCTGGGATCACATATATTCGGATGCGAAATATCTGCTGATGAATCACCTGAATATCGAAGTACCGATGATTGCAGCGGTCAACGGACCCGCGTTGATCCATGCCGAATTGGCGGTACTTTGCGATATCGTGATTGCGGCCGAGCATGCCGAATTCCAGGACGCTCCACACTTTCCCAACGGCATTGTCCCCGGTGACGGCGTGCACGTCGTATGGCCGCTGATACTCGGTCCCAACCGAGGGCGTTACTTTCTGCTCACAGGACAAAAACTTTCCGCCGATGAAGCATTAAAACTAGGAGTGGTAAATGAAGTTTTATCGTCGGCAAAATTGCTAGATCGAGCATGGGAACTGGCACGCCAAATTGTCGTGCGACCTTCGTTGTCGGTGCGCTATGCTCGAGTCGCGCTTACACAGCAACTCAAACAAATGATGTTGGACAATCTCGGATATGGTCTGGCACTTGAAGGCCTAAGTGCCGGACAATCGTGGCCGGGCGCTCGAGAGGAGAAATAGGTGCGATCTGAGACGTTTTCGCGTGTCTAAATCGAGGCAAGGGCCCTTTCAATCGTGAGTGCATAATTCGAATATAAGGCGCTTGGAACCGTACGTTACGGAGGAAATAAAATTGGCTACGATCGCTCGCAAACCTCTGCTCGACGGCTACAAAGTTATCGATTTTACCCAGTACGTAGCGGGGCCTACAGTTACCAAGTTGATGGCCGAACTGGGTGCCGAGATAATCAAGGTCGAACTCGCTCCGGAAGGCGATCTAAGCCGTAAATTTCCGTATATAAGGGATCAGCGCAGCGCCTACTTCGTACAGCAGAATCGCGGCAAGATGAGCTTGTGCGTTGACATCAAAACCGCCGCCGGAAAGGCGATCGTGGGCGATCTCATTCCTAAAGTCGATGTATTGGTGCAGAACTATGCGCCTGGTGTAATTGGGCGAATGGGCTTCGACTACGAAAGCGTCAGCAAGCTCAATCCAAAGATTATCATGTGCTCGGTCTCGACTTTCGGCCAGACGGGTCCGCTATCCCCGGAACCGGGCTACGATTTTATCGGGCAGTCCTATGCCGGTGTGACGTCTCTCAGCGGGGAAGACGGTGGTCCGTACTATCCGCCGGCGCTCGCGCTCGGCGACGTATCAACCGGTGTGCATGCGTATGCCGCGGTGGCGACCGCCTTGCTACATCGTGAGCGCACCGGTGAAGGGCAGCATCTGGACATCTCGCTACTCGACTCGTACTTCCATTATCACGACATGGCCGTATCAATGGTAAGTGCGAGTCACGGTGAAGCTCGGGTGCGGCGCGTGGGTAATCAGATAGGAGCACTATCTCCGGCAGGTATCTTTACGACAAAAACCGGGTCTCTTTGGATCTTTGCCTTTCAGGACAACCATTGGGCGAAGCTGTGTGAAGTGATGGGACGGGAAGATCTCGTGCGCGCAAAGGACTGCATCGACAATACTTCGCGAGTGGCTAATCGGAAGGCAGTCAACGAGGCCATCAATTCGTGGCTGGCGACATTGCCGGGCACGGATGCGGCAGTTACGATTTTGCGCGAGGCGCGAATTCCGCACGCACCGGTGCTGACAGTCGAAGAGGCGATGCAACATCCGCATCTTGTGGAGCGCGGGACCGTGCGGACGGTTCACGATCGCATCCTGGGTGATTTCCAGATTCCAGGACTGCCGTTGCGCTTCTCGGCCTTTCCTGAACCGCTCGAATTGCAGGCGCCTCTCTTGGGCGAGCATAACCGGAAGATTCTCTCGAATTATTTGGGTTTTTCGAATGATCGCATCGCTCAACTCGAAAAAGATGGAATCCTGCAGAGCGCGCAGCACTGAAAGGACTAATTCAGATTAGCGGCCCATCAAATCGCCAGCGACGCGCACCGTAACTTTTGATTGCCGGAAGAGAATCATTATTTGTAACGAGATCTGTCAGGTTAACGACAGCAATCAAGCGGCGGCCGCGAAATTCTTCACCGCGAGAGATGGAATCGAGGCTTAATGAGATATGGGCGATAGCTTTAAAACTTCGACAAATTCAAGCAGTGAGTGGCGCCAGACGTGCGCGCGCTGGCTATCGATCGTCCTATTCGCAGCGGGCTTCTATCTATCAGGAAATGCGCGGGAATCGGTAGCTGCGAACGTCCCGCCACCCGGAGTGACCGAAGCGGACGCAGTGCTGGCTGGCGGTTGCTTCTGGGGTGTCGATGCGGTCTTCAAGCATGTGAAGGGCGTGATCAGCGTGACTTCGGGGTATTCGGGTGGCAGTGAAAAGACGGCTCAATACGGAATGGTCAGCACCGGCACGACGGGGCACGCGGAGTCGGTCAAAATTGTTTATGATCCGTCAAGAATTACCTATCAGCAATTGCTGAAGGTGTTCTTTTTTGTCGCACACAATCCGACCGAATTAAACCGTCAGGGCCCCGACACGGGAACGCAGTATCGCTCGATAATTTTTTATACGGACGGCGAACAGAAGGAGATTGCGGAAAGCTATATAGCGAAACTTGATAAAGGCAAGGCGTTTCCGGAACCAATCGTCACCGAGGTTGTCCCGCTGAAACAGTTCTATCCCGCGGAGGATTATCATCAAAATTTTCTCGAACAGAACCCGGATAATCCGTACATTGTTTACAACGATTTGCCAAAACTCAAACAGCTCCGCGAGCAATTTCCATCGCTCTACAATCCGTAAAGAGTTGAGAAATAGAAGCCATCACTGGCAGGGCCGCACACGCCGAAGCGGTGCGCCCTTGCGCCTCCGTCCCCATTCTCAAGTTTCCCCAGCTCTCTCTCCCGGCCGCGCTCAGTTGACGTATCCGGGTAGCGTCTAGCCCGACATTTTTGTCTCTACCGATCCGGGGCACTCCCTGCTATAAGACCAGTGCCGAGTTGGGCAGTTTGCAATGACGCACCGCAGCGTAAGGGTTGCGGCAATTTCAAAGAGGAATCGAAAGGATATCGATAAATGGATAGTAGCGGCCGTAATAATCGGAGCTTCGCTAGATACATTCTCGATTTTCGCAAACCCATCGGTTTACTACTCATCGGCATCACGCTCTTCATGGCCTATTGGGCAATACATTTGCCAATCGCGACTCGCTTTGAAGATTTGTTTCCGGCTAATCATCCAAACACACTCCTGTACCGTCAATTTCGCCGCCAATACGGTGGAGCGCAAACGCTAGTATTGATGATACGAGTGAAAAACGGAGATATCTTCAACCTCAAGACGCTACATGATATCCAGGACATCACGGGCGAAGTCGATAAGCTTTACGGGGTTAACCACAACGAAGTCTTTTCGCTCGCTTCATATCGCCTGCTCTACGCCAGGGCGCTACCCGGCGAGTTGATATCGACGCCGTTCATGTATCCAAAAGTGCCGCAGAATCAGGCCGAAATAGACGATCTAAAGAATAATGTTCACGCGAATCGCGAACAGTTGGCAGCGTTCGTGACGCCGGACGATAAAGGAGCCCTAATCGTCGCAAGTTTCAATGAGGAGGGGCTCGATTACAAAACGTTATTCGATGGTGTTCAGGAGATCATTCGCAAACATCAGGATAGCAACACCGAGATCTACGCAAGCGGTGCGGTTATGTTCTCCGCGTGGGGTTATCATTACCTTCCGCGCATTCAAAAGATTTTTATCCTTTCCGTCACCTTGATGCTGGTGATTCTTTATCTGAGTCTCGGACATTATGGCGGCTGGTGGGCGCCGATGCTGACCGGGACGCTGTCGGCGATCTGGGGCCTTGGGTTCGTGAGCCTGATGGGATTCAATTTCGATCCAATCATGCTGGTGATTCCGTTTATCATGACGGCGCGCGATTGGGGTCATGGCATTCAATGGCAAGGTCGCTATTACGATGAACTTCAGAGAATCGGCGATAAGATAGAGGCGTGCGTCGCGACCGCGGATTCGATGTTAATGCCGGGGATTTTAGCGATCATCGCAAATATCGCGGGTATCATTTTCATCACGATTGGTGACATTCCAGTCCTAAGACAGATTGGCATTGGCGGTGCAGTCTGGATGGGTGCAAGCGTCGCGATGGTCTTCGTCTTTCAGCCGATCTTGATCAGCTATCTCCCGCGTTCGGAAGTTCGAGAAAGAAGCCTGATCAACCGGATAAGAAGATCAGGATTCCTAACCCAGGTTCGTGGTCTTGTGGACGGACTGGTAACAGCGACGATCACTCGCGGCTTCGCACGCACAGTGCTCATAAGTATTGGAGTGTTGGTGCTCCTAGTGGGATTTGCGGCTGAACGGAACGTCCCGATCGGCTACCAGACGGCGGGCACGCCAATATACAGAGCAGACGCGAAGATCAACGAGGATACCGCGGAGATCAGCAAGTTCGTACCAACTAATATCGGCTGGATCGTCCTCGAGACGCCGGAGTTTCCGAGCTCGCAGTCGGGAGTCGGAATTGACACTCTAAGAATGTCCGACGACCTCGCAAACTACTTGATGAGCCGAGGAGACGTAGTTGCAGTCCTCGGGTTCAGCGCATTGGCATCGAAGCCGATGAACATGCTCTTACACAACGGCCAGCCGAAGTACTACGCGCTCCCTGACAGCAATTCGCTGAGTGCCAGCCTTTGGGGATTCTTCTTCGCGGCGTCCGCTCCGGGCGAAGCAGAGAGCTATTTCGCGATAGCGCAATCGATGAAAAACTCCTGCATTCGGGTAATGTTGGCCGATCATACCTACGCGCGACTTGAGCGCCTGCGGGCGGATATCGATCATTTCATAAAGGAACGAGTGACAACAGATCCGGCGCTTAATCAAGTCAAGCTTCGATATATCGGGGGCGAAGCGGGCTTGTATCTCGCAACGGATGACGTGATCGGACATCTGAATGTCGTCAATTTGTCGCTTACCCTGGCGGCGATATGTGTAGCGTGCGCACTATTCTTTCGATCGGTCGTTGCAGGAGTGCTCTTCGGTTTGTCGGGAATTGCGGCAAATTTTGTTGCCTTCGTTTACATGGACGTTCACAACATTGGACTCACGGTCGATACGCTTCCGGTCATCTCGCTGGGCATAGGTCTAGGCGTGGATTATGGCATTTATACAGTCGCGCGCATCCGGGATGAGGTGGTTAACGGTTTGACGCTCGACCAGGCAGTCACGAAGGGCCTGCGCAGCACCGGAGTTTGGGTGTTCTGCACTTTTGCAGTAATGGTCGGCGGTATCCTGGCCTGGGTGTTTTCACCGTTATTGTTTCATAGCGAGATGAGCCTGTTGTTGGTCCTACTAATGACTACTAATTTGATCGCCGGTGTGCTGCTGCTGCCAGCGCTGATAGGATGGAGACGGCCGCGGTTCATCAGTCGTTATGAGCGAAGCGAGATCGCCGCGCACCAGGCTGCGTCCTAGTCATCTGTCTCTCAGCATTACTTGAGGAAAAGTCAGGCCGCAGCGAATACCATCAGTTATGTCGTCCCGGCAACTATTGCCTAGTTACGACACGGTCATAGTAGGAGCGGGATCGACCGGCGCTGTGCTCGCGGCGCGGCTCTCTGAAGACCAATCACGATCGATACTGCTGGTCGAAGCCGGACCGGACTATCGTGCTGCTGAGACGCCGCGGCAAATACAAATTCTAAATCCGGGACCGGCGATCCTCGGGATGCAGCAGTTCCAGTGGCCGGGGCTCAACGCCTATCGAACTGATTATCAGCGTCCAATCATTTATTGGCGCGGTCGCGGGATGGGTGGGAGTTCCGCGATCAATGGTCAGATCGCGATCCGCCCTCCGCTGGAAGATTTTGACATATGGGCTCGCGCGGGATGTCACGGGTGGTCGGCAAAGGAAGTCCTTCCTGCGTTCATCAAACTCGAAGACGATAGCGCTTTTGGCGATCAGCCATATCATGGCCGCGGTGGTCCGATTCCGATCTATCGGGCTCCTCGGGAAGAGTGGGGAGCGGTCGATCTTGCACTAGACGAGGCATCCAGCGAATTGGGCTACGGACACTGCGCCGACCACAATGCACCCAGCGGCACAGGCGCGTCTCCCTATGCGATTAATTGTCGTAATGGCATTCGCGTCTCGACCAATGATGCTTATCTTGAAGGCGCTCGTGAGCGGCGAAATCTCACAATTGTTGGCAATGCAATGGTTGATCGGGTCGAATTTCGCGGCTCGCGCGCGGTTGCTTTGCACGTCCGGATTGGTAGCGACGTATGCAGAATCGAGGCCGGCGAATTCATCCTGAGCGCGGGCGCGATTCATTCGCCCGGGATTCTTATGCGATCAGGCATCGGGCCCGCAAGCCTGCTTGGCGCGCTCGATATTCCGGTCTGTGTTGACGCGCCGGTCGGAGAAAACTTGTGCGATCATCCGCAACTCTCGGTGCAACTCGAACTCAAGACCTCAGCGCGCGCCGGGAGCCTCGACCAGCGTCACACGAATTGTTGTGTGCGGTACTCTTCAGGGCTGGAGAGCTCCTCCGCCAACGATATGATCTTCATCGCCTTTAATCTGCTTGGCGCCTCTCCAGAACATCTTCGCTACGGTTATATCTGGGCATCGGTATATCAGAGCTTCTCTCGCGGGCAATTGAGGATCACCTCGCGGCATCCCGAGGCTCATCCTGAAATTCGATTTCGGATGCTTTCGGATTCTCGAGACCTCGTTCGCATGCGCGACGCGATACGCAGGCTGGTTGAACTTGCCCGGCATCCAGCGTTTAGCGCCATCGCAGACTCGGTACATCTAGGACGCGCCCCCGATTTCTCGAACGGAGACATGCGCAGCGACCATTTCGCAGCGCCAAGTGATCGCTGGATATTGGAACATTGCTTCGACGTCCAGCACGCTGCCGGCACCTGCAGAATGGGCGCGACAGCCGATCCGCGTTCGGTAATCGATCCCGAATGCCGCGTAATCGGCGTCGAAGGCTTACGCGTGATCGATGCGTCGATCATCCCTGAGATGGTGCGGGCGAATACGCATCTGACTGCCGTAATGATTGGTGAGCACATGGCAGCGCGGATCCGCGCCGGGCAACGCGACCAAGTCATCTAGTGAAATGCCAGTTCCGCATTGTGTGCGCGTTCCAGGATTGAGGCTGGAATGCGCGACTGAAGTTTCGGGTTGAGCACCACCTTCACCATCCCATCGCCCATGCCGAATTCGAGCATACCTGGGTGAAAGTTATGTTCTTTCACCTCGGTCGCGATTCTAAGAAATGCTTTTGCGGTCGAAGTGACGGCACTCGCCAGGATAACATCAGGCGCGATGTCGTTTTGATTGCGGATGGTTCCGAATGCATAGACGTGAGCTTGTGAAGCTGCCTGAAAAACGCCTAAACCAGCGGCATCGGCATCGTGAATGAGTACATCGGCGCCCTGACTGATTTGTGCGAGAGCGGCCTCTTTGGCGGCTCCGACATCGTCGAACTTGCCCGTATAGCTGACAAGGAGTCGACCGTAGGGCTGTACGGAAAGGAAGCCGCGCTTGAATCCATCGAAAGTGATCTTGATTGACGGCAGTTCGATTCCACCGATGGCCCCTGCCACACCGCTCTTGGATACGCCTCCGGCGATCACGCCTTCCACATAGGCGGCGTCGTCTATTTTGAATGTCAACGAAGCGACATTCGTCGATGATGCGCTGCCAGAACTGACCACAAAATAGGTATGGGGAAAGTAACGCGCGACGTCGATCGCGGAATCAGTATATTCGTAACCATGCGCAAAAATGAGATCAAAGCCGCGAGCCGCAAAGTCGCGGAAGCTGTCTTCAAAATCGGCGGGCGAACGCGTTTGGACCATGGCAGTCTCCGCTCCCAGCTTAGCTTTGATCAATTGTAAGCCATCGAAAGCGGCAGCATTCCAGCCGGCATCGCTCACAGGCCCGGGAGTTAGCAATGCGACACGGAAGCGAGAAGCTTCACTGGGAATATCGTGACGAGGAGTGCACGCGGCCAGCATTATTAGTAATGGAAGGAAAGTGAGTCTCAGCCACGCTACAGACTGACAAGTGGCGGGGCGAATGATCGATTGCATCTGAGTTGAGTTCCTCTTTAGACCGGCCATCGACCAGAAGAGAACTTACATGGCTTTTCTGGCGGAGACGATCATACGGCGGGTGCCGATGGAGTATGGTTCGCCATTAAACCCGCCGAACGATCTGAGGTCGTCGAAGCCGACATGGCTTAACATGCGGCTGATTTCGGTAAGGCTGTACAACCTGATTTTGTGACCAATCGACTCGCGGCGTTCTCCGCCTGGAGTGACGATTGTGAAGTGAACGTGCATGCGGCTCGTCGCCAGATCTAGGTCGCGGCGCTCGACATAAAGTGTGCCGTCCGGACCGGCATGCCAATCATTTTGGATATAGTTGGCCACGGCCCACTCGCGATTAAGCATATCGAGGAAAAGGCGCCCTGCGGGTTTAAGCGCAGACGCCATTGATTCCAATACCATCGCGTCGTCGTCTTCGGTCTCGAGGTAACCGAAAGAGGAATACATATTAAGAATTGCGTCGAAGCGGCGCACGAATGGAATTCTGCGCATGTCAGCCGAAACTGTCTCAAGAGTGATGTCGTGGACGCCGGCGGACCGCTGCGCGAGGCGAAGATAGGCCGGGTTCAGATCGAGCGCCGTGACGCGATAGCCATGCTCGGCGAGAGGCACGCTGTGCCGCCCCTGACCAGCGCAGAGATCAAGCACGCGCGCACCAGGCGAAAGTTCCAACAAGCGTTCAGCGAAGGATACCTCCTGCGCGGCACGTTCTGTCGTGAAAACATGGCCATAAATATTCAGGTAATCGTCGCCAAAAAAATCTACATACCAAGCGTTATCGTGGGATGCCATTATGGTCTTTGAACTGATGTCGCAGGAAGATTACGCAGCCATCTGATCATATGCCGCGAGAGAATGCCATATTCATCCACGAAGGTCGAGTTGTAGTGGCGGGAGCGCATTCCAAGGTGTACGCTTTTTTGATCAGAATTAGGACGTGAGTAGAGCGGCCGGGAGTTGAAAGTGGTTTGATCCGCTCTTCGCTTGCTTCTACCCTTGCCGCTTGAAGAGAATAATGGATCATCGGGACGGTTGGGAGAGATGTTGTGAATAGTATCGCGGTTTTAACGAGCGGCGGACTGGATAGCTCCGCATTGTTGGCTGATGAGGCCAAAACAGCACAGGTCTATCCGATTTATGTTCGCTGCGGCCTCGCGTGGGAAGAAGAGGAAAAGAAGGCGCTGGATAGATTTTTGAAGGCGCTGAACAGTCCGAACGTGAAGCCGGTGACGACCCTCTCGGCGCCGGTTGCCCCGATGTACGGCGACCATTGGAGCACTGGAGTGAACGGCGTCCCGGGAGCGGATGAGCCGGATACCTCCGTCTTCTTGCCGGGTCGAAATATTCTTCTGATCGGGCTCGCCGCGGTGTGGTGCAGCACACATAACGTCTCTTGTATTGGGATTGGATCGCTTGGTGGAAATCCATTCTCGGATGCCTCGCCTGATTTCTTTACCAAATTTACTTCCGCGCTAAGCGACGGTTTGGGCCATCGTGTCGAAGTCAAAGCGGCGTTTCGAGAATTGCACAAGTGGGAAATCATCAAACGGTTCAAGGATCTGCCATTAGAGTTGACACTGACATGCATGGCTCCCGAAGCCGGAAATCATTGTGGAGAGTGTAACAAATGCAGAGAGCGTCAGGTGGCATTTGATCGTTCCGGAGTACCAGACATCACTACCTACGCGGCGGCGCCAGCGGGTTCGAGTCAGCACAATCTGCGGGTATAGCTGATTATCCATATTTTACCGGCGCGTACTTCTACCGAAGTCAGGAGTCTAAGATGGAACTAAAGGCGCTCGGAAATACCGGTGCGTTGATTCCAGAAATTGGCGTGGGCGTATGGCGGTATGGTGGTGGGACGGACCCATTACGTCACGCGATTACCTTGGGTGCGACGCTGATCGATACCGCGGAAGCCTATGGAACTGAAGCGATTGTTGGAGAGGCCATCAAAGGATTGCGCGACGAAGTATTTGTTGCGACTAAAGTTTCTGGCAACCATCTGCGTCACGACGAAGTGTTGAAAGCGGCCGAGGCCAGTCTGCGGCGTCTCGGCATAACCTGCATCGATTTGTACCAGATTCATTGGCCAAATTCGCTGGTTCCCATAGAAGAGACCATTCGTGCGATGGAAGCGCTGGTCGATCAGGGACTGGTGAAGTATATCGGTGTGAGTAATTTTTCCACCGCAGAACTGCGCTCAGCGCAGGCTGCGGCTAGCAAGTACCCTATCGTCTCCAATCAGGTGTTGTACAATCTGAATCGCCGGCAGATAGAAGGCGACCTGCTGCCCTATTGTCGCGAGCACCAGGTAACTATCATCGCGTACACCCCACTTGATAGTGGACGCCTGGCGAAGCCTTCGACAGCTTCGTCGAATCCCGGCGCAACGAAAGCATTGGAACTGGTCGCTTCGCAGACACAAAAGACTTTAGCGCAGGTTGCTTTGAATTGGTGTGTCTTCGATCCTGGGATTATCACGATACCAAAATCCGACAAGGCGGCGCGGGTTACTGAGAATTGTGGGGCTTCCGGCTGGCGAATTTCCGCAGATCAAAAAGCGTTACTGGACAAGGCCTACGCGAGTTCGGATGACGATTAAATCGGGCAGGTGATCGAATGTTCACTAGATCGCCTGTCCGGCACACCATCCGCTGGACCAAGCCCATTGGAAGTTGTAGCCGCCCAGCCATCCGGTGACATCAACCGCTTCTCCGATAACGTAAAGTCCCGGCACTCGACGCGCTTCCATCGTCTTCGATGAGAGCCCTGCTGTATCGACACCGCCAACGGTCACTTCGGCCTTGGCCCATCCCTCAGATCCAGCAGGGTATAGCCGCCAGTGCTGTAGCCGCGACGCCATCGTAGTGAGGACGCGGTCCGGTAAGTTTGCCATCTCACCTGCTTCCTCTGCAGTTTCCGCCAGCGCGTGTGCAAGGCGAGTAGGTAATATTTCTGCGAGTACAGTCTTCAGTTCGGCCTTCGGGCGCCCCCGTTTTCGCTCTCTGAGAAAATCCTCGGCGTTAATCTCTGGCGTGAGATCAATCGAGATGCTTTCGCCTTCGTGCCAGTATGATGAAATCTGCAGCATTGCGGGACCGGAGAGACCCCTATGCGTGAACAAGATGTTCTCGCGAAAGGCCCGTTGCGCAGTCGAAACGCGCGCATCTGCTGATACCCCGGACAGCATCTGACATAAGGCCAGCGCTTCGCCCTCCAACGTGAGCGGGACAAGTCCGGGGCGCGGTTCATGTATGGCTAAGCCGAATCGGCGGGCAACGTCATAAGCGAATCCGGTTGCCCCGAGCTTCGGAATCGAAAGGCCACCGGTTGCCAGAACGAGTGTTGGAGCACTATAGGTGCCCCGGTCACTCTCGACGCGAAATCGATCACCGTGGGTGACTGAGGTGATCTTGTGCCTGAGCCGCAGATCGACCTTTGCCACATCACATTCGGCCAGCAGCATTGTCAGAACTTGACGAGCCGAACCGTCGCAAAACAATTGCCCCAGGGATTTTTCGTGATAAGTGATGCGATGCCGTTCAATCAGGTTGATCAAGTCCCATTGCGTGTAACGACTCAACGCAGACTTGCAGAAGTGAGGGTTTCGGGACAGAAAACGTTCCGGCGAAATTTGAAGGTTGGTAAAGTTGCAGCGTCCGCCTCCCGAGATGAGTATCTTTGCGCCGGCGCTATCCGCGTGATCGAGCAACAACACTCGCCGTCCGCGCTGCCCGGCGGTTATCGCGCACATCAGACCCGCGGCGCCGGCGCCCAAAATAATGACGTCAAAGAGCTCCATCGTTGGTGTAATTAGGCCTTGTGATCATCGCTGGAGCAAGCCGCAAGCGTACACCTTTTTATGAGTTTGACGGTTGACGTCGTTAGCCCCGTTGAGACGTAATTCACTTCTCCCGCAAAGAGGTAGTAAACTCGCGTCGGATTGATGGTGCGTGAAGAGCCCCGGCGATCTCGATATGCTTGTGGTTGAGCCGGGATGCGAATCCTGTGGAAGAGTCATTTTCATGAACAGAGGTGCGTGAATGAAATCGGAAGCCAAATCGGAAATCGCCGCCGCTCATCAGCAGGCCGATGCGGAAGTTCGCATCCTCTCGGCGCTTGGATGGGAAAAGTTGCTGGCGCAAACGCGCGCACTCGTGCCGGAGGCGTTTGGCTCCGATCGCCGGATTCTCAATCTGATCGGTGGAGATTGGCAGGAACCCGGTTACGAGCGCCCTTACAAAACCCCGAACGACAGCACGATGCTCGGCGCTCTGCCGTTTATCTCATACGAAGTCGCGCGTAATGCGGTCGAATTTGCTGCCAAAGAGCAGTCGGCGTGGGCGCAAGTTGATCTGGACGAGCGCAAACGGCGGGTCCAGGAGTGCCTGAACGCCATGAAGCACAACCGCATACTTTTGACTTCCCTCCTGATGTGGGAGATCGGCAAACCCTTCAAAATTGCGGAGGCTGACGTCGATCGCTGCATCTCTGGGGTAGAATGGTACGTCGACAAGATCGAACAGATGCTGGGCCGGCGTCAACCGCTCGGAATGGTGTCGAATATCGCCTCGTGGAACTATCCACTTTCGGCGTTATTTCACGCGGTTTTGGTTCAGGTGCTTGCGGGTAACAGTGCCATCATCAAAATCCCAACCGATGGCGGACTTTACGCCTTGACGATCTCGGCGGCGTTTGCGCGACGGGCGGGGCTGCCCATATCGCTAGTCAGCGGTCCGGGCGGAGATTTAAGCCGCGCATTGGTGTCAGATCCCGCGGTCTCATGTCTATCCTTTATCGGCGGCAAGGAGACCGGCAACGCAATCGCGGAGCGGATGGAAATGCGCGGCGTTCCTTACATGCTGGAGATGGAAGGGATCAACGCCTACGGAGTGTGGGAATTTTCCAATTGGCCCGAACTCGAAAAGCAAATTAAAAAGGGCTTCGAATACGGCAAACAGCGGTGCACCGCGTATGTCCGTTTCGTCGTGCAACGCAAGCTCTTTCCACGCTTTCTCGATACGTATTTGAAGGTCGTCAAGTCACTCCGATTCGGTCATCCGGCTGCGGCTCCCACTGGCACCGATGATCCACCATCGTTCGATTTCGGACCATTGATCAGCGCCGGTAAGGCCGCCGAGCTTCGTGCGGACATTAATGAAGCAGTTCAACGAGGAGCGACCTGTCTGTTCGAGGGCCAGTTCGACGACAATTGCTTCGTGCCCGGACAGGAGCGCTCAGCCTATTTCGCTCCGGTGGCCCTCCTGGATATACCGCGGCATTGCACGCTCTATCATCTAGAGCCCTTCGGCCCGGTCGATTCTTTTTTGGTAGTCGATCGCCTGGACGAACTGATTCATGAAATGAATGTCTCCAACGGTTCGCTGGTTTCATCCATTGCTTGCGACGACACCGGCCTGGTGACAAAAATCGCCGCGCAACTGCGATCGTACAAAGTAGGAATCAACGCGGTGCGCTCGCGCGGCGACCGTGACGAGACCTTTGGCGGCCTCGGACAATCCTGGAAGGGATGTTTCGTGGGCGGCCGCCTGCTGGTCGAAGCTGTTACCCGACCCGAAATGCCTGACGAGCAGCTCTATGGAAACTTTAGCGCCTACACTCGACTACCCGATCAACGGTGACCGGCGAGCGGCGAGCCCCGGGCGCATTCCCTAAGGGAATAGTACGTACATCAGCCCGGCGCTCGTCCGGGTTTTTGTTTAGGCGCTGGCGATGGAGTCGAGGCCAGCTTGCGCGCACTCGATATCCTGATCCACCGAACCGCCACTCACGCCGATACCACCAACGACGACGTTATCAATTTTGATCGGCAAGCCGCCGCCGAAAACTGCGATACGAGGAATGTGCGGCACCCCCGCGAGCAAGGCCGGGTTGTCTTTTATGCGATTGAAGAAATCCTGCGATGGCGCGCCGAGCAACGCCGTGTAAGCCTTGTTCTGCGAGACCTCAATGCTGATTAAGGGCGCGCCGTCCATGCGGCAAAAGCCCTTTAGGAGGCCGCTTTCATCGAGGATCGCCACCACCTGCGGCACTCCGATTGATTTCGCCTTGGCGACTGCAGCCTCGATCATCTTCGCTGCCAATTCGGCACTCACTGTCCGTTTGGTAAAGGTCTTGTCCATTTTCAGTTCCTCTTCCTGCAATCGCAGGCTCAAAATCCGATCGATGATTGGAATTCCCGTTGCACTAATCTGACAAGAGAGCGCATTGAAAATCAGCTATCGCATGATCATGTTCAATCCGCTTGGTGTCGAATACCTCGTGAGATCCAAATAATCCTTAGGCACCTGTTCGTTGACATAAAATGGATGACTATTGTCGGTCGGATCCGCGACGAACGATGCGTGGTTATTTTGAATATCCCAAAATGCGTAAATCAGGGAACCTGAGTTGTCGATCGGTCCGACGTTGGGAACATCGACCGTACGTGGGAAAAGTCCAGCGATCTTCCACAGCTTGCCATCGGGATCGTACAATTCTTCCCATAGCGGCGCATTATCAGTCCTATCGACGTACATCACGCGTTTGCCGTAGCAGTATCCTTTGTTTTGAGATGCGAGTTTAGTTGCTCCAATGACGTCCGTATCCCGCACCTGCCATTTTCCCCAGGACGGCATCGGCCATCCGAGCGGCATATCATAGCCGTTCGGAAACTTGTTATCCGGCATCTTGGAAAGTATCAGAGCCAATACTTTTCTCTCGCCGGAATACTCGACATTGAACTGAGTAATGTTCGAATTGAAGCCGGAACGGTAATCGTCCTGGTTGATGTCCAAGCCGGAATTCTGTCCGCAGCGCGCCGTGGCGGATACTCGTTGATAGCGCCGTAGTGAAGGAATGAACGCGTAGATGTCCTGCTGACGCGTGAGATCGTTATACGCAATCGTCAGTGAGGCGGTATAGCGATCCTGCTCTGGTTCCAGAATCATAAACCACTGCGTATAAAACCTGCCTTCCGGGTCGACCGTATTGGTAGTTCCAGGATCGGTGTTGTAGCTCAGTTGCCGATAGACCACGTTGCCAGTTGCACAGTTTACGTTACCGGTACTATTGAGCGTGCATCCACTGGCGTGGCTGATGTACGAGAGATGTGGGATGTAGCGGTACCATACATTCGCTAGAATTTTCCAAGCCTTGTGCGGCTCCTGCGGGTTCGGGAACGGCAAGCCGCCTTGATAGTTGGCCAGCGTCAGGCCGCCATCCGGAAGTTCGACGACCTTCACCTGACTCGAATACTTTTCGGTCGCGTCCTGGAAATTTTTCGGCGCCGGATTAAGAACAGTCGGTCCAACTTCGATCGATACATCCGCTGGCATCTTCCAATAGTACTTGCCCGAAAAGAGATCGGCGACGCCGTCTGAAAAATACTGCCGGTACTGCTGCCAGTTCTGCATCGTGATTACGGTGCCGACGGGAATTCCGCCGGTGCCCGCAGTTACACCATCGTTCGACGGTTTTGCGGTGTCGGCCGAACCGGCAGGGGCTGTCCCGGCGCTGCTGCCGCTAATTGTGCTTGCCGATGTCGCGGGAGTGACGGCGGGCTGTTGCGCATTCGCCAAGCTCGGAGAAATTGCCAGCGCGACGATGAAGACAAACCGATGAACACGCTTCGTTCGCTGTATCACTAATAATTCCTTTCATTGCATCAACGTTCCGGCGCCTTCGATTTTCGCGAGACCCGCAGTGGCTGCCGATTGTCGTTGGCATATATCGCAGACGGTCGTCCTTTGCACGTCCATGACGGAGGTTTTCGACCGATCACGATGCCCAACCGCGGCGTGTTCCACAGCGCGAATCGAATGATCGATCTTATTGCGGCAGTCGTGGCATTGTACTTGTCGTTTGTGCGATTCTTCGCGGGCGCGTATCTCTCGCACGATAGACGGGTTATGCCTCAGGAGATCAGTCTCGACGCCTTCGATATCGCGGACTTTGTTCGCGCTGGCGATCATATCGTTTGGGGGCAGGGTGCTGGTGAACCGGCGTCGCTGGTTGAGAAGCTACTCGAACAGCGCCATCGAATCGGCCATGCCAGCGTGTTCCTCGGCGGCGTTCGCTCACGCAGCACGCTCCAGCGCGAACATACCGATGTGCTCACCTTCAGCAGCCTCGGCGGAATCGGCAGCCTGCGCACTTTTGCTCGCGAAGGACTGCTGCAAATCGTCCCGTGCCACCTTTCGCAGATTCCCGGATATTTCGAACAGGGTATCTTTCGCGCTGATGTAGTTTTCGTGCAATTGAGCGAACCCGACGACCACGGCGAATACAGTTTTGCGCTCGGTAACGATTTTCAGCGGGCTGCAATGACGCAGGCGCGCGTCGTTATCGCGGAAGTCAACGATCGGGTGCCCTGGACCTGGTGCGACGGAGGAGTCGATCGGTCGCGTATCGACTATATAGTCAGGACTTCTCGACCGCCCTTGGAAATCCGTGCTCAACCGATCGGGCCGGTTGAAGAATCGATCGCCCGCCACGTCGGACGTTATATCGATGACGGCACGACTATTCAGATCGGAGTCGGCGCGATTCCTGACGCGGTACTCGCGAGTGTCGGCGATCGACGCGATCTCGGATTTCATTCGGGCTTGATCAGCGACCGCACTGCCGACCTGATGGAGCAGGGCGCGATGACCAACGCACGCAAGCCGATCGACACGGGTTTCTCCACTGCGGGATGTCTGGTCGGAACGCGGCGTCTGCATAATTTCGCGCACCGAAACTCAGCCATTCGACTGTTCACGCCGGCGCATACGCATAGTCCGATGGTACTTAGCCGGTTGGGCAAAATCATCGCGCTAAACTCGGCGATTGAAGTCGATCTCACAGGACAGGTCAACGCGGAAGTCGCGGCGGGCGCTTATATGGGCGCTGTAGGCGGACAAGTCGATTTTGTGCGCGGTGTCCAGTTGTCGCCTGCCGGCCGCTCGGTTATCGCGTTGCCGGCAACCGCGCGAGACGATTCAATCACGCGAATCGTGGCGCGGCTGGAAGGCGGCGTCGTCACAACTGCTCGCAGTGACGCCGATATCATCGTGACGGAATATGGAGCCGCAGAATTGCGCGGACAAACGCTTGCCGAACGGGCTCGGCGAATGATCGCGATTAGTCATCCGGCTTTTCGCGAGACGCTCGAGCGCGAAGCCCATGAAATCGTCCGGCGCGGTGGATGAGAGAGCGCGTGCAGAGTGTTCTGCAGCCAACCGTCGTTAGGAGTGCCGTCGTCAGACGGAGGCCAGGCCGTCGATAATCCGTTCCATTGCTATACCGCGCGAACCTTTTACCAGCAGTACGTCGCCCGGTCGTATGAGGTCGCGCACGATGCTGGCTGCAGCGATACTGTCGCCGGCTAGCTCAACCACAGATGGCCGGGCGACGTCGTCTGCGCCGACCTCGTGAACCGCCGCGGCGATTTCGGGACCCACCGCGACGCACGCGTCGGGCCTCGCGCGATATAGGTCGCGAACCGCCTCGACATGCATGGCATGAGAGAGTGATCCCAGTTCGAGCATGTCCCCTAAGGCCACGATCAGCCGCGTGCGGAGCCCGTCCGCAGTTTCCCGCGCCGCCGCGATCGCGACCCTTACCGAGCGGGGATTGGCATTATAGCTATCGTCGATAACGATCACGTCAGAGACTTCGCGGGTAGCCAGGCGGCCCGGAACCGGCTGGACTGTCGCCAGCGCGCGGGATACCGCGGCCAGATCATTGCGTAGTAGCGGACGCCCAAGGGCAGCGCTCACTGCTGCCAATCCGGCCACCGCATTCATTGCCGAAGCAGCCCCGATCAATCCGAGATTGGCTTCGACTGCGGCATCGACTCCTTCAGCGGTAATCCATCGCGCCAACGCAATCGCGATCCGTTGACGGCCCGGCGATACGATGACACGGCTCGCAAGGCGCAGATCCGCTTCGGCCCCCGCGCCGAATTTTATCGTGCGCATCGACTCCGGAATCCGCGCGAGAAGCATCGACTCCGTCGTGCCGGCGATCGCGATGCGCGCGGTTTTGAAGAGTTCCGCCTCCTCATCGGCGACGCCTTCGAGAGATCCCAGGCCTTCGGTGTGTTCCACGTCCACGTTGAGCACGAGCGCGACGTCCGGCGCCACGATCGCGGCCAGCTGTGCAATTTCGCCGCGTTGATTGGTGCCGCACTCGAGTACCGCCGCATGGTGCGAATCCGTGAGTGTCAGGAGCGTCATCGGCAATCCGATCAGGTTGTTGAGATTGCCGGGCGTGGCCAGGATTTCGCCGAATAGCGCTCGCGCCATTGCGGCGGTCAACTCCTTGGTGGTGGTTTTGCCGGCTGCGCCACCGATCGCGATCGTCGGAAGAGAATGATGCGCGCGTACGCGATTCAAATGAAACCGCGCCAGTGACCCGAGCGCTTTCAGGGTGTCGTCAACCTCAAAGCAAGCGAGTAGCGGATTGCCCCGGCCACGTTCGACCAACGCCCCCGCAGCGCCACGAGTTGCCGCGGCGTTCAGGAATTCGTGCCCATCGCGAACACCCTGGAGCGCGATGAACAAGTTGCCCGGTTCAATCGATCGCGAGTCGAGGCCGACGCCATCGAAGATCATCCTTTGCGCTCCGGTAAAGGTTGCGCCGGTCGCACGGATGACGTCTGCCGCGCTGAAGTGGCATCGATTGACGGGGATGGGCGTCGCCATTCAAGAATTCTCCAGGGTTCTCTGATCTCGCCGACTATACAGCTCGGATCATACCGCTTGACAATGCCGCTGCGGCACAGCAGCCTCCTTCGATTATAGCAACCGTAATGGAGGTGGCGTGCGATGGCTTCAGCGGAATCACCGCTGGTAGGCGTGATCATGGGGAGCAAGAGCGACTGGGAGTATATGTCCGCGGCAGCCGAGGTCATGAGCGAACTCAAAGTAGCGCATGAATTGCGTGTGCTGTCGGCGCATCGTACGCCGGATCTGACGCTCGAGTATGCGGCGAATGCGGCTGCGCGGGGCTTGCGTGCGATCATCGCAGGTGCCGGCGGGGCCGCTCATCTCGCCGGCGTAGTCGCCGCAAAGACGCTCTTGCCGGTGATCGGCGTGCCGATGCCGACGACGAGTCTCAATGGCATGGATTCGCTCTTATCGATCGTTCAGATGCCGAAAGGGGTGCCGGTCGCGACGATGGCAATTGGAAAGCCGGGCGCGGCCAATGCGGGCTTGTTCGCGTCAGCGATTATCGCACTCGGCGATGCCGAACTGAGTGAGCGATTGAGAAAGTGGCGGGCCGCTCGTGTGCAGGAGTTGCTCGACCAGAAGCTGCCCTGACGAAACCCGAGTTGCGTTCATGTTCCTGGCGGAATCTAATCGATAATTATGCTGCGTCCGTTGATCACATTCACATTGATCGCCGCGTGCGCACTCGTCCTGATGCCGTCGCGAGCCTCGGCGCTGGAGGTTCGCAAGGCCGGCAAAATCAGTGTTCCCGCGAATGCGCAGGTGGTTCCATTCTCGACCGATGCGGTCGTGGCCGATGTGCTCCGCCAGGATTTCGACGCCGAGCATCGCGGAGCGGACGCGAATGCGTCGTCACCGGTTACACTGTCGGTCGCCGTGACCGAGGAGCCCTTGAGGCCGGGCGTTTCGCTACAGGATCTCGCCCCCGGAGACCCGGACGTCGAGGCGCTGCTGAAGTCGGCCGGGGCGACTCCACCTCCAGTTGGTGATACGGGTACGGACGTCGATGAAGTCGCACTCGCTCGAGCCCGCGCCGAGAATCACATGTTGCCGCCGGGCGCCACTCCGATGCAGAACATAATGAACCAGATCCAGACTCACAGTGAGCTCGGTCCACCTGCCGCGGATCCCTCCGGATGCCTTCCCGGAGCGCCCTGCACTGGACCCGGGATCGCTCCTGCGCCCGCACCCGGTACCCCCGGCTATACCGGCGACACCCAGGACTATATGTCGCAAGGCTACGAAGGTGCGGCGCGTCGCGCAAAGCGCATGCAGGCAAATCAGTTCGACAACGTTATCGTCGCACGAGTGTCAATCAGCGGATCGCCCGACGAGATGACCGTCGTCGCCGTGTTTCATCCGGGGGAGGATGAGCATGAAGCGAAGAAGATGATTGCCGAGGAAATCGTGAACGCCGCTCTCCATTGATCTGCGGCGAAGGTCCTGTCGATTTCCCGCCCGAAGAAGTCCGACTGGCGGCCCAGCTCAGATTCGGTAGAAGTCCCGCCCGTTCTTACAGAGAATCTTCTCGATCGATGATGCGGGTAACATCGCCAGTTGCTCGCGCGCCTTAGCCACCGGATGGACGAAGCCTTCGGCGTGCGGATAATCCGAGCCGATGAAGAATTTATCGTCACCCGCGAACTGCACGATGTATTTGAACATTTTTTCTTCGGGATCGGCGCTGACCCAGATATTGCGCGCGAAGTATTCCGCCGCCGTCCGCTTCATTTGCGACGTATGACCCATGTAGCTGTAGCGATAGTCGATGCGTTCCAGCCATTCGCCGACCCATCCGACCATCGCCTCGACCGTCGCCACACGCAGCCTCGGAAAACGCTCGAACACCCCGTCGATAACCATTGTAGTCAGCGCCTGGCGCGGGTCCTGAATTAGATTCATGCTGAAGTACATCATTCCCGGCTTCGGGTTCTTGTACCACGCGCTTCCCGTGTAATTGCGGTGCGACACAAGGTGCAGGCCGATCGAAATATCGAGACCTTGCGCCGCCGCCCACACAGGATCGTAATCCGGATGACCGAAGCTGCGTCCGTTGATCGGTGCCGCCGATACGAAGGCCGTGCGGCATCCTAATTTCGCGACGCGATTGAGCTCGGCGATCGCCAGTTCCGAATTCCGCAACGAGATATGCGCGGCCGGAAAGAGCCGTCCACGATTACCCGCGACGAGTTCGAATGCCCAGCGGTTGTACGCTCGGCACAACGCGTCGGCCAGCATTGGATCCTCCAGCTCCCCCTCCCAGATGATGCCGAGGCTGGGATAGATGACCTGGAACTCGATTTCCTCGGCATCCAGGAAGCGTACGCGCGCGTCCATGTCCTGCCATTGTGCGCTGTAGGCCGTGTAGCGATCGAAGCTCGCCATATTGGCGCCTTCTTCCTTCTGTCCGTATCCGGAGAGCAGGCCCAGGACCTCGTCGATGTCGCGCAGCTTCAACGCACGATTGTCGCAAAGGAGTGCGCGCCTTCCGCTCACCGGGTCGTGAGCGACCTTGACCGCGCGATCACGCAGAGCCGGGTCGATATAGCGCTCGTACAAATCCAGCGGCTCCATGAAATGACTATCGCCGTCAACGATGTTCATTCCCGTACCCCCTTAGTTGCTAACTCTCTGCACGAGCGTCTTCTTGATTGACAGGTGCGGGTTAAGGATTGCGGCGCGTCCGTTTTCCGCCGCTCACCGCGGTCAGCAGCGGACCCTTGCCCTTGGCGCCGAAAATTCGAGTCGCCACGTATCCGGCGATTATATAGAAGGCCGCGAAGCCCAATTCCATCGCGCTGATTCTCGGATCGGTGCGCCAGCGCGTGGCCGCAAGAAATGCCGCTCCGAGCACCAGAAACGCGGTTAACTTCGGAATGAAGGCAGGCAGCGGCGAATTCGGATTTTCAGAAGCGCGAGCTGCCAACACCACCCACAACATCGCAACGCAGAAGGACGAGTCCAGCAAGATGATACCGAGCAGTGCGGTGCCGCCGTCGTTGAGCCACAGCGCGAGAAAAAACAACGCCGTCGCGAGCGGGCCCAATACGAACGCGCGCCAGCTCAGCTTGATTTCGTCGCCGCGAGCACCGTCATCCATGCGCCTCAGTATCCGCAAGCCGCCCGGCTTTCCGCAAGCGCCGCGCCCATCCCCAAGTCCCACTCGGCCGTGGATGCAACACCCGGGAAGGTCGCGCGCATACAATAGATAGACAAGTTCGTTCCGCGATGGCAGGCTCCTCGAAAATAAAGCGTGTCGCTAGTACGTCGGCGCACCAATCATCACTCAATGCTGCGGAGGCTACCATGTATCAATCATTCGAATATTCACTCACCGACGGCATCGCTTTGGTGCGGCTCAATCGCCCCAACAAGCTCAACGCGATCGACAACGTTATGGTCCGCGAGTTCGGTGAGCTCGCCGCCAACGTCAAGGCGGACAAGAACGTGCGGGTCGTCGTATTCACCGGCAACGGTCGCGCCTTCTGCGCCGGCGCCGATATCGCGAGCCTCAACAGTATCGAGAACGGCGGCGACTTCATGGTCCACATCGAGACCATCCAGAAGACCTTCAACGCGCTCGACGATCTCGATCGACCGACGATCGCGGCGATCAACGGTATCGCCTTCGGTGGCGGCTGCGAGCTCTCATTGGTCTGCGACTTTCGTATCATGGCCGAGGAGGCATTGATCGGTGTTCCGGAAATCTTGATTGGCGTCTTGCCCGGGGCCGGCGGTACTCAGCGGCTGTCGAAAATGTTGCCGCCCGCAATCGCGAAACAAATGATTTACCTGGGCGAACCGCTCAAAGCGGCGCAAGCGCTGCACTTCGGTCTTGTGAACCAGGTCGTGCCCGCTGCACAGGTGCTCGATACCGCGATGGATCTCGCACGTCGCTTGTTGAAGATGCCGCCACTGGGCGTCCGCTGCGCAAAGCTCCTCGTGCACACCGGGATGAACGCGGACCTCAAGACCGGTATCGAGGCCGAGCGTCAGGCGATGGCGTTTTTGTTTGGCACCGAGGACCGCGTCGAGGGCATGGGCGCATTTCTTGCCAAACGACAAGCGGCCTTTAAGGGGCGCTGAACCTGACCTACACCGAGCGGAAATTGAAGGAATAGCTCGTGGACCGCGATGATGTTCGACCCTGCGTAGCCGGATCTAATCGGAGTCACTGCGGGAGGCTGACGCGTGATTGTGATTGGAACGCGATTTTGCGGCTGCGGTCGGCCGAAATCCCAGTAGCGCGGAGATCCTCTCCCGGACGAAATCATGCCACGCCGAATCGCCGATCAATTGCGGTTCGAGCGTCTCCATATGGCAGAGGCCCATGATCATTACGAGGAACAGGCGGGCGGCAAAATCAGCGTTGAGGGACGCGTCGAATAGCCCGCTCTTCTGAGCGGCGGCGATGCTCCGGGAGGTTGCTTGCGCGGCTTCCTCATTGACCTTAGCCAGCAGTTTCATCACGTTCTGCTCACGGCTGCCGGCCGAGTGAATCTCCAATCCAAGCTGACGAATCAACTTGTGCCCGGGACTGGTGTAGCTGGCTGCAAATCCCGGTAGTTCGCTAGCGTCGATTTTCGCCGGTTCGAGTACTCGCACACTTGTCGGTAAAGTCTCTAACGCGTAGCGGACCACCGCGATCAGAAGTTCCGCCTTGCTCTCGAAGTGTCGATAAATCGCCCCGGGCGTGATGCCGCTGCGTTTCGCGATCGCCGGCATCGACGTGTTCTCGAAGCCAAGCGTGGCAAATAAATGCGTGGCTGACCTGACGATGCGATCGCTGGTCGAGGTCTGCGGGAAAACTGCACCCGGACCTTTCTCTTCCCCGGAAAGGTCACGCCCGGGCTTCGCTCCCTTGGCCTTTGGCAACGCTTTTTTCACTGCTTGTCAGCCTTTCCGAAACCCCTCCTTGATTCAAGTCGTTAGGCCCGCACTAGCCTGCGCTGGCATAAGTTGGCTTTGAATTGGCACGCCGTTGGTTCTTTTATCGTCGGCCGAATTATTTTGCGATTCCGTTTGACAAGTAAATGATCATTTACTAGCTTACGGGTCGGGAAGTTTTGGGGAAACGCGAGCCGGCAGTTATTGCGCAGGGGACGCCAATGACTGAGGCCAAACAAAGTTTTCGCGCTTAGGATCGATGGGTTGCTGGGTCAGCCGGTGGACTCAATCCGGCGGCCGCCGTGACGCGCTTGCGTTAGTGTTCGTTTCCGGAGCATAGGTATAAGTAATGCTGTTGGGGTGTATTAGCATTTCAGGCTTGGGAGCTTAGCGCTGGGGTTCAACAAATTCACGTACCGGGATAACCGGGGAACTGGGCGACACGCTGGCTTTTGACTACCGCGGTCGCGCCAAAGGAGATCCAAATGGCAGAATTTGACGTTATTATCAGTGGTGGAATGGTGGTCGATGGTACGCGGTTGCCGCGCTACCAGGCCGACGTCGGCATCAAGGACGGCAAGATTGCCAAACTTGGCAACCTGAAAAGCCATTCGGCGGACAAGCGGATCGACGCGACCGGCAAGATCGTGGCTCCGGGCTTCGTCGATCTGCATACGCATTATGATGCGCAGCTTTTCTGGGATCCTTACTGCTCAATTTCGAGCTGGCACGGCGTGACTTCGCTGGTGATCGGGAATTGCGGCTTCGGCTTCGCGCCGGTCAAGCCCGATTTCCGTGACCGCGCAATGCTCACGATGACGCGGACCGAGGCGATTCCCTATGTATCGATGAAGGCGGGTCTGCCGTGGGACTGGGTCACTTATCCGGAGTTCCTCGACAGCATCGATCGCCGCCCGAAGGGCGTCAACCTGTTGCCTTTCGTGCCGATGGCGCCCGTCATGGTGTGGGTGATGGGACTGGAGGACGCGAAGTCGGGTCGTATGCCCACCGAGGCTGAAACCGCTGAGATGAAGCGCATTGTCCACGAGGCGATGGATCATGGCGCCTGTGGATGGTCGGCACAGCGCTTCGGCCAGAACAGCGTTCAGGCGGATTACGACGGCACTCCGATGGTGACCGATCTGATGCACGACGAGACCGCAATCGAACTCGCGAAAGTCCTCGGCGAGCGCAACGAGGGCTTCATCCAGATGTCCTACATCCCGGATGCGAGCAAGTACGAAGGCGACATGCAGACGCATTCCGAGAAGCATTACGAGGAACTGGCCCTAACCTCGGGCCGGCCGATTCTCTACAATGCAATCGCAGTCAACGATATGTATCCGGAGCGCTACAAGCGCCAGCTCGCATGGCTGGAAAGCTGCACCGAGCGCGGCATCCGCGTACTGGGGCAGAGCGCGACGCTCGAACTCAATTTCGCGTTCACCTTCAAGGACTGGAACCTGTGGGACGATATGCCAGCGTGGCGTGAGTGCACAGTCGGACCGATCGAAGACCGCCTGATGAAGCTCTCGGATCCGGAGCGCCGTCCCGAACTGCGCAAAGTCGAGCAGACCGGACTCATCACCAACAAGATCGACGAGATCATCGTGCTCGAATGCAAGCGCGAAGATCTGAAGAAGTACGAGAACATGACCGTCGGCGAGATCGCGAAGGCCGAGGGCAAACACGTCGTCGATGCGATGCTCGATATCGCATGCGCGGACGGCCTCAACACGGACTTCTACACTCCGCCGGTCAACATGAACGTCAAGAACATGTCGGAGATGATTCACTCGAATTCGCAGCCGATTTTCGGCGTTTCCGACGGCGGCGCGCATACCAAGTTCTTCACCGGTGGCCGTTATCCGACCGAGGCGTTGATCAAGTTCGTGCGTGAGAACCAGGTGATGTCGCTCGAAGAGGCGCATTTCCGCCTGAGCGCCCAGCCTGCGATGTGTGCCGGCTTCAAGAATCGCGGCACCCTGGTCGAAGGCGCGGCTGCCGATGTCGTCGTGTACGACTTCGACAACCTGAAAATTCTGCCGATGGAAATCGTTCACGATTTCCCCGGTGGTGAATGGCGCCGCGTGCAGCGTGCCGAAGGCTACAAGGCCGTGATGGTCAACGGCGAGGCGATCATCGAGGACGATAAGGAGACCGGCGCAGTCCCGGGCCGCCTCCTGCGCCACGGTGGCTGAGTTTCATTGCGCAGGCTGCGCAGTCTTGAACCGCGCAGCCTGCATTACTCAACGGATATGATCCGTCGCTGACGGATCATCGACAGGAGCGGGCCGGCAATTTGCCGGCCCGCTCCATTTTTCCGCGCGATGCCGCAGTCCTCGGATGCTATTCAGCATCCGAGGACCGCGGCCCGAGTAGTAGCGAAGGCCGGCTGACGCCGGCCTTCGCCGTTTAGCTCCTCGCTATGGGGTTCCCTACCGGCGCTATTCGCTTTTGGGCGGCAATCGCGAGCGGAGGAGTCGGCGGCAAGCCGCCAACTCCTCCGCCCCCCGACTCAGATTACGACGGCTGTTTCGCCGGCAGCGACTCGAACCACGGCAACACCAGCCGCTCGTTAATCGAGTACGGTATCGCATGGCCCCAGTCCGGTAGTTCCTCGTATTTCACGTTGTAACCGATCTGTTTCAGCAATTGGTTAGTCTGCCGCGTGAACGCCACCGGAAAGATAAAGTCGTGGACCCCGTGAATGACAAAAATCGGAGTGTCCTTCCCGCGGCCTTCGCGCAGCATTTGATCGACCACCAGATGGAGCGCGCCCGCGATCGGCGCAAGTCCGCGAAACAGTTCGCTCCGCTCGAGCCCGAGTATGTAGGTGAAGATGCCGCCATCGGACAGGCCGGTCAGAAACACGCGTTCGCGATCGATCGAGTATTCACGCGTCACTTCGTCGAACATCCGCCCGACCGATTGCGTATCGCGGCTCGGCACCGTCATGTCCCAGGTATTTCCGAGCGACTTCGGCGCCAGGATCGCATAGCCGCGGCTCCGCGCCGGCCGCAGCCACGTCCACACGTATTCGGAGCCTTGCCCGTAGCCGCCATGGAGCGCGACGATCAACGTCAGTGGTTTGTCGGGCGAATAATCCTCCGGGATGTAGAGCGTATAATCCGAACGCTCGTCGTTGCGCTTGTGCTGGATGAATCCGGTCGGCGCGCCGCCGGGCACGGCCGTTGCCGGCGCGGTCGCACCGGGCATCACGAAATGTTCGGCGATTATCGGAAGCCGGTCGCGCAGCTCGTAGAGCTGGTAAAGTCCGCGGCAAAAATCACGGCGGCTGTACAGAAAGGCGAGCGTCCAATCCCGGCTCGGCTTGGTCATGAAGACGTTGCACGCTTTGCCCAATTCGGTAATCGCCGCGCACAGCGGCCCATGCAGATCAGCCATCGACTCCGGCGGCGTCAATGGCGCGAACGTCGCGTCGAAGCGCCGGAACGTATCGCCAACGGCCGCGACCAGTTGCGCCTGCATCTCCGCGACCGCCCCGAGCCGCAAATCTTCCTGGATCGTCTCGAAGGTGCGCAGGAAATTCACTATCTCATGCTGAAGCGTCGTCAGCGTGGCCGTGTAGCCGTCGTCGTCTCGTGCCATTGCCGGTTCCTCGTGCCGCGACAATAGCCGATTTGCCGCGCGATGCCATAGGAAAGCACGCTCGCGGAAATGCGGCGTCAGAGAGCTTACTTCTTCGCGTTGCCTCACGCCGGATCGACCGCCTATTGAGCGCGAACGCGCGCCGCGCCAAAGTGTTTAATACCAGTGGTACTCAGGCGTTGCGAAAACGCGAACTTGAACTACTCCATTCGAATCCCTTGACAGCATCGCGCGAGTTTCATATAAAACAAGCAATCGTTTGCTTTAGACCGAAGCCCAACCCTTGAACGCGAGCGGTGGCAGCGGTACTAACATCTCAGGAGATTAAAATGGCCGAGACCGAACATCTGGTTCAAAGCGAATTCGAGACCCTCTACCAGCGCGAATATGCCGTCCTCGCGCCCGACATGCGCCGGCTCTATGAGAACGCCAAGCGCGACCAGTGGAACGTCTCGAAGGACATCGATTGGGCGCAACCGGTCGATCTCGAGAAAGGCATCTTCGCCGATGGCATGATCGACGGCTTCGGCAGCCCGCTCTACGAGAAGCTCGACGACAAAACCAAGCGCGAGCTCAACATCGAGTTTTCCTGCTGGCGCCTCTCGCAACTCCTCCACGGCGAGGAGGGTGCGATGCTTGCCTGCAGCCAGTTGGTTGACATGGTCCCCAGCAACGACGCGAAGTTCTTCCAGAGCACGCAGGTCGTTGACGAAGCGCGCCACACCGAAGTCCTGAGCCGCTACCTCATGGAAAAGTGCGACGGCCGCATCTATCCGATGAGTGCGAACATCAAGCAACTTTTCGACTACCTGCTCGGACAGGGTAAATGGTTCATCAAGACTGCCGGCCTGCAGTTGGTCGCCGAGACCTTCGCGGTCGGGCTCTTCCGGATGCTCGCAGAAACTTCGCAGGATCCGCTGCTCAAGACCATCAGCAAGAAAATCCTGCTCGACGAATCGCGCCACATGGGCTTCTCGGTAATCGGCTTGCCCGACATGATCGCGAGCCTCAGCCCGGCCGACTTTGCCGAACTCGAAGATTTCACTGCCGAGGCCTGCCGCCTGGTGTTGCGCGGACAATTCCCGCGCCCCGCGTTCGAGAAGGTTGGCTTCAACCAGACTGAGATCGACGAGATCCAGCGCTATCGCGTCGAGAATGCGAAGAGCAACGACTACGTCTATTTTCGCCAAATCTTCCGTCGCGAAATGTACACGCAGGTCGTTTCCAACATGAAGAAGGTCGGACTGATGAGTGACCGCACGAAGGCCAACTTGCTCAAGCTCGGCATCGATCCGAATATCGACGGGCGCAACGCGACTCTGGAGCAACCCGCGGCCTGACGCATTCACGTTGCTGGTCGGTGCCCGTTTGATCCGAGGAGTCTCGATTCGTTAGCAGATGCCCGCTTCGTCAGCTCAAGCTATCAGCCGCACTCCGCGGCAGGATAACCGCCGCGTCCAATTGATGGACGCGGCGGCGCGTCTTTTCCGCGAGCGTGGGTTCCATGCGACCTCGATGCGCGATATCGCCAAGGCGGTCGGCATGCTCTCGGGCTCGATTTACTATCACTTCCAGTCCAAGGAAGAGATGCTGGTCGCCGTCTATGATGAGGGCAAGCGGCGCGTCGCCGAGGCCGTGGACGCTGCCGTTGCCGCTGAGACCGACCCCTGGCGCCGGCTCGAAGCGGCTTGTGCCGCACACTTGGGCGCGCTCATCCGCAATCGCGATTTTACTCAGGTGATGATCCAGACCTTGCCGCATGAGGCGGGCGCCGCCGAAGGCCGCATTCGTGAACTGCGCCGCGACTATGAGCAGCGCTTTCGCCGCCTCATCGAGGATCTCAACCTGCCGCCCGAGATCGACCGGCGCTATCTCCGATTGCTGCTGTTCGGCGCGCTGAACTGGTCCCACGTTTGGTATCGCACCAGCGGCGATTCCCCCGAGATCGTCGCGCGGCGCTTCCTCGATACCCTGCGCAAACAACTCGAAATCTAGTCCAGCGCGGCGGCTGCAGCACCGCACGCCTGATCCGCGTCGCGGCGTTTATGCCTTGGGCTTTTCCATCTCGATCGGGCCGCCGGCTTCCTTCCACGCGCGAAAGCCTCCCTCAATGTGGCACACCGGTTCGAGCCCCATGTTCTGTACCGTCTGTGCCGCCAGGGCCGATCGCAGGCCGCCCGCGCAAAAGAACACGAACTTTTTCCCGCTGCCGAAGATTTCCTTGTAATACGGGCTCTCCGGATCGACCCAGAATTCCAGCATCCCGCGCGGCGCGTGGAGTGCCCCCGGGATGCGGCCGTCGCGCTGCAGCTCGCGGATATCGCGCAGGTCAACCAGCAACACGTTCGAATCGTCTTTGAGCTTGAGCGCCTCCGGTACCTTGACCGTTTCGATCTCCGCGTAGGCCTCCGCGACCAGTTCTTTGATGCCCTTCTTTAGTTTCAGCGCCATGGCCGTTTATCCTCTGCCCGTTGTGAAAGCGTTAGACGATCACTGTCGTCCGCGACCTCGTGCCTCTTTTAGCGTCCCGTGTAAGTGGGTTTCCGCTTCTCCATAAATGCTCGCGGGCCTTCGCGCGCGTCCTCCGATGAAAAAACCTCGCGCGCAATTTCGTTCTCGATTTTGAAGCCCTCATCCAGCGGCCGTCCGGAACAGCGCAGCACTGCTTCCTTAATCTTGCGCACCGCGAGCGGCCCGTTTGCCACGATCGTGGTCGCGAGTTCCTCCGCCTTGGCCATCACCTGCGCCGCCGGCACCACATAGTTGATCAAGCCCAGGCGCCACGCCTTCTCCGCGTCGATCCGATTCCCCGTCAGCAGGATTTCCATCGCCTCGCAAAACGGCATCTGCCGCGGCAGTCGCGGCAACGATCCGCCCGCCGGTATCAACGCCCACTTTACTTCCTGCAAACCGAAGCTCGAATGTTCCGCCGCGACGCGCATGTCGGTCGCCAGCATCAGTTCCATTCCGCCCGCGATGCAAAACCCGTTTACCGCGGCGATTACTGGCTTGTACACATCGTAGCCGCGCAGCAATGCCGCACCCGCGTAATGCTTTTTGGCGAGGATCTTCTCGTCCCATTCGTCTTCTGCCGGGCGCGCACCGGTCGTCAACGGGATCAGCCGCCCCAGATCCGCACCTGCGCAAAATGCCTTCTCGCCGGCCCCTGTGACGATCGCAATCCGAATGTCGTCGTCGGCGTTCACGCGCTCCCACGCCTCCGCCAGTTGGACCATCAATTCCGGATTGATCGAGTTATGAACTTGCGGACGATTCAGCGTCATGTACGCGATATGCTTGCGAACTTCAAAGAGCAGCGCGGGCATCGTGGGAACTCCAGCGGTCGGATGATGATTCCCTGACAGCTAGCGAAGTCCCCGCGCCCTTGCAACGCCATCCGCTCAGCCATCAACGCCAAAAGGCTTCGCCGCGCCGATTCTCAATAATCGACTTTGTGCGCTATAGTCCGCGCCAGTGCTTGCTGATGAAGCGATCCTCGTTCGCATGCGAACCCTTTAAGGAGCTACCAAGTTGCCCAACCCTGCGTTGAACGATTTGCGGGTGATCGAGTTCGCCGAGATGGTCTCGGGCCCGATGTGCGGCAAAATGTTCGCCGACATGGGCGCCGAGGTCATCAAGATCGAGCCGCCGGGCCGCGGCGATGAGGCCCGCAGTCATCCGCCGTATCCGGGCGATGTCCCCCATCCCGAAAAGAGCGGCTTCTTTCTCTACCTCAATACCACCAAGAAAAGCCTGACTCTCGATCCGGCATCGCCGGCCGGCGTCGAGGTCTTCAAGCGCCTCATCGCGGATGCCGACGTCCTCATCGAGAACCATCGGCCCGGCTATCTCGAGAGCATCGGCCTCGGCTATGAAACCCTGCGCGCGCTAAATCCGCGGCTGATCCTCACTTCCATTACGCCGTTCGGGCAAACTGGCCCTTATCGCGATTGGAAGGGCACCGACCTCGTCGAATGGGCGATGTCTCTGACCGGCTACAATACCCCGACCCTCGTCGATGACGTCGACAAGGAAAATCCGCTGCGCGCTCCCGGACACGCCGCCGAAATGATGGGTGCGACCAATGCCGCCGCTGCCACCATGATGGCGCTGTTTCATCGCGACGCCACTGGCGCCGGCCAATGGGTCGATGCGCCCTGCTGGCAAGCGACCGTGAATACTTCCAAGCTCGAAATGGCCGCCTACTCTTACGTCGGGATTCCGTTCAGTCGCTTGCGCGCCAATGTTCAGGTCGGCCTCGAACCGCTGCCTTGCCGCGATGGCTACATCTACACGCTGTGGGCTGCCGACTCCCATTGGAAGGCCTTGCGCACGCTCCTCGGCGATCCGCCCGAGCTCGTCAACGAGATCTTCGATACGCACGCCGGCCGTCACGAAAACGACGACATCCTGCGCACCCTCATCCGCCAGCACCTCGCGCAGCACGATATGGATCATCTCGTGACCGAGGGCCAGCGGCTCGGCCTTACGATTGGTCCTGTCCATACCGTCGCCCAGGCCGCGCATCATCCGCATCTCGAGGCCCGCGGCGCTTTCGTCGAGATCGATCATCCCGCCGCCGGCAGTTTCAAGTTTCCCCGCTCGCTCGTGCAGATGACCGCGACGCCACCCGAGTCGATGCGCGCACCATTGCTCGGCGAACATAATGTCTCGATTCTGAGCCGCCTCGGTTACACCGGCGAAGACCTGCGACGCCTTCATTCCGCCGGCGTCATCTAGCCGCGAGTTCCGCGCAAGGACAATAAAATGGGACGTCTTCCGCTCGAAGGAATCAGGGTCGCCGACTTCAGTTGGATCATCAACGGGCCCCAAATCGCGCAATGGCTCGCGACCATGGGCGCCGAGGTCATCAAGATTGAATCGCAGGTTTACATCGATATCGGTCGCACCAATCCCGCCGGTATGGCCGACCGCGTCGCCGGCGTCAATCGCAGCGGCTTCTACCACGCCCTGAACTACGGCAAGAAGGCGATTAGCCTCAACCTCAAGCATCCCAAGGGCCGCGATCTCGCCCACGACATCGTCCGCCGCAGCGACTTCGTCCTCGAATGTTTTCCCGGTCCCTCCGCCGAAAAACTCGGCCTCACCTACGACGAAATGAAAAAGGTCAAGTCCGACATCATCATGATTTCGGTCTCGCTGCTCGGCAAAACCGGACTCGAACCGTCACGCTGGGTCGGATGGGGTCCGATGGCCTGCTGCTTCATCGGCATGTTCGATGCCCAGGGTTACCCCGGTGGTCCGCCGCGTCAGACCGGTGGCACCTGGCCCGACTATGCGATCGCTTCCTCTGTCGTCTTTCACGCACTCGCCGCGCTCCGTCATCGCAATCGCACTGGCGAGGGTCAATGGATCGACGCGAGCATGGGCGAGACCGTCATTGGTCAGATGCACGAATGGTTCACTGACTATTTTATGAATGGTCGCGATCGCCGCCAATGGGGTAATCGCGATGACGTGATGGCGCCGCATAATACCTATCGCTGTGCTGGCGAGGATCACTGGATTGCGCTTGCCGTCGCCAACGACACCGAATGGAATGCGCTCCGCACCGCGATGGGCGATCCGGCGTGGGCGCGCGACGCGAAGTACGCGAATCAGCTTGGCCGCTGGCAAAACCGCGACGATCTCGATTCCCATATCGCCGCATGGACGCGCAGTCAGGACCATCTCCAGTTAGCGCAGCGCCTGCAGGCGGTTGGCGTTGCCGCCGGTCCGGTCCTCGATAGCGCCGAGTTGCACAACGACCCCCATCTCTGGGAATGGGGCTACTGGTGGAAGATGGACCACCATGAAGTCGGCGAACGGATACTCCCTGCGATGCCGGTCAAACTGAGTAATGTGCCCGAATTGAATTACTCATATCCGCCCGATCTGGGTGAGCATAATCGCGACGTCTTCGGCGGCTTGCTCGGTCTCAGCGACGCTGAAATCAACTTGCTAATCCAGGAAAAGGTCATCTACTGAGTAGTCAAGTAGCTATTCGATCCAGGTTGATTTTGTCTCCTCTTTCGATCGAAATTCGAGGTAACTGATGTCTTCACTCAAAGATAAAGCCTGTATCGTCGGGGTCGGCGAAAGCGCTTTCACCCGCGGCTCCGGTAAGACCGAGCTCGGTCTCATGCTCGAAGCTTCCACCAGGGCCATCGCCGACGCCGGTCTCAAGCCGCACGATATCGACGGCATCATCGGCCCGCCGCTCGGCGCCGCTTCCGAGCATATCGCCGCCAATCTCGGCATCGAGGACATGCGCTACGCCACCACCGTTCACATGGGCGGCGCCAGTCCAGTCGTTTCCCTGCAAAGTGCCGCGATGGCGATTGCTTCCGGCGTCGCTACCAACGTGCTGATTCCCGTCGGCTGGAATGGCTATTCGTCGAATCCGGTGCGCGGCGGCGGCGCGCGTGCCGACACCGGCGAAAAACCGATGCCCGCGCCCAACCCGCTGCAAAACACCATCGGCGCCTTCTACCTGCCCTACGGCGCGACCGTTCCCGTCCAATGGTACGCGTGGCTCGCCACCCGTCATAAGCAGCTCTACGGCACCCCCTTCGAGGCGATGGGCGCGATCGCCGTCGCCGAGCGCAAGCACGCCCAACTCAACGAGAAGGCGATGATGCGCGGCCGTCCACTCACGCTCGAGGACTACCTCGCCGCGCGCTGGGTCTCCTACCCGTTCCGCCTCTTCGATTGTTGTCTCGAGACCGACGCCGCCTGCGCCATCGTCGTCACCTCGGCCGAGCGCGCCAAAGATTTGAAGCACGCGCCGGTCTATATTTCCGGCGTCGCCGAGGGGCATCCGTATCCCGCCGACGACATCCCGGCGCGTCCCGACCCTTTCGTCATCGGTCTCACTTTCGCCGCGCCCAAGGCCTTCGCGATGGCGGGCGTCACGCACAAGGACATCGACTTTCTCGAAGTTTACGACTGCTTCACTTACGTCGTGATGTTGCAGATCGAGGCGATGGGCTTCTGCAAACGCGGCGAGGTCAAGGACTTCGTCACCGGCGGCCGCATTGAGCTCGGCGGCGAGCTCCCGCTCAATACCCACGGCGGTCTCCTCTCCGAGGCTCACGTCTGGGGCACCAATCACATCGTCGAAGCCGCCCGCCAGCTACGCCACGAATGTGGCCCGCGCCAGGTCGCCGACGCCGAAGTCGGCCTCGTCACCGGCTGGGGCGATTTTGGCGACGGCGGACTCGCAATTCTCAGGAGATAACGGTTATGGCCGACAAAATGTACAAGCTCCCGCTGCCCCGCGTCGGTGGACATTCCGCCGAATTCTATAAGTTCTGTACGGAACACGAGCTCCGTTTCCAGCGCTGCACCGATTGTCGCACCTGGCGGCATATTCCGCGCGACATGTGCGCGAAATGCGGCTCGTTTGCCTGGGAATGGGCCCGCTCCTCGGGCAAGGGCACGGTCTTTTCCTGGACCACCGCGACTCAACCGATGATGCCGCAGTTCGCCGACAAGGTGCCCTACAGCCCCGTCATCGTCGAGCTGGAGGAGGGCGTCCGCATGGTCACCTGGCTCACCGACGTCAAGCCCGACCAGCTCAAACTCGGAATGCCGGTGGAGGTCGTCTTCGACGA
>DASXFX010000129.1:0-16326 GCA_036489375.1 Binataceae bacterium (SeqCode)
CGCTTGACGAGGACCTTTAGTTTGGGGGCAAGGCAGTCTATTGGATGACCGGCGCGTCTAATTCCAGGAGGCCCGAGAGTTCGTCGGCACCGAGATGGTTGTCGCGTTCCAGTGCCGCGTGATCGTGTCCCAGGTATTCCAGATAGCGTTTGCCGAGCGTGCGCGCGTGGGCGAAGGCGGCCTCCAATTTTGCGCGGCTGGCGGCGTCGAGCGGCACCATCTGTTCGATGATGCGGGCGATCTCGGTGCGCGCCGCTTCGACCTTGGTGCGGTCGGCATCGGCAGCAACCGCATCGTCGAGCACGTCGCGAATCCGCGCCGCATCGGCGTTGAGCTTTTCGATATCGATCGAGGTGCGGTCGGCGTCGTTGGTCGGCCAGACCAGGTCGAGAATCTTCTTGCTGGTGACGCCGAGGGCGACCGCGACGCCCAGCCCCGTCACCATCGCGATGCCGGTGGGCAGCAGGAAGCCGCCACCGAGCGCGACCAGCCCAGTGCTGACACCCTCGACCGAGAGGCCGATCGTCCCGAGCGGAAAAAGCACTGCCGCCGGAATTCCGATCGAGGCTACCGCCTTCTTGAAAATTTCCAGCTTGCGCTCATCGACGCGCACGATATGGCCGCGCTTGCCGAGCGCCGACGCCACGCGATTCTCCAGGTCGGTGAGCGATTCGAAGAATTGCGTCCAGCGATTTTCGTCGCTTGCCTTCACCCCGGTCTGACTGCGCAGCCGAGCGAGATAATCGGCGGCTTCTGCTGTAGGCGCCTTCCCCGCCATCGCGACCGCCTCGGTCATCAAGGAACGGCGCACCTCGGTCGCGGCGAAAGTCGGCAGCGTCGCAGGCTCCAGGCGAAGTTTCGTGTGCAGCGCAGCGATCGCCTCGAGTCGCGATTCAGTGGGCGTTTCGAGGAAGGCGAACAACTGGTAGAGCCGGCGCAGCCGACGCCGATCGATCGTCCGCCCGCTGCGCATCAGCGGCAGCAAGGCCTCGATATAGCCGACGCGCTCGGCGGGCGTGAGGGCGAGCAGAGCAGCCTCGGGGACCGCGCGCCAGGCGGCGACCGGCTCCGGGATATCGCGTTTGCGCCACACCCGCGCGAGCATCCGCTTGCCGCGTTCGAGATCGGGCAGACCGGTCGGAACGATCGAAAGCACTCTCATGCCGGACTCACTCCTGCGCAAAGCCGCGCGGCTGCGCCGCCGCTCAATGCGGTCGTTGACCTCTCAAACAATCCAGACATGATTGTCCCCGTCGCAGGCGGCGTCGATCAATTATGTTTGGCAATATGCCTTGCGACAGGGCTTGGACAGAAGTGACGAGGTAGGCGAATGTCAGGCGAAAACGCTTGATGCGAACGCAATCCTCGGGATGTCGGTGTATGCGGTTCGCTCCAAACCTTTCAAATGCCGATGATGATCGAGATCCAGATCAACTTGCAAATCAAGTGGAAAAGCTGGTCCGTGTTGAAGCCGTAAAAATCCTCGCACTTGCCAAAATCGATCATCCCATGCGCGACGAATTCAGCCACGCCGAGGCCGGCAGACCCGGTGACGAGGCCCACGACGCCGCCGTGAATCAGCGCATGTGAGGCGAGCCAGTAATACCATGGGGGTTCGCGCGGACCGCGCGGATGGTGGCGGCTTTTGCCCGCGGCCATCATGCTCGATTGGAGCACGAAGTCGGCCAGCGCATGCCCGACGATCAGCCACCACAGCAGGTGCAAGGCCGCGTGAATCATGGCCCGGCTACTCGGTGAACCTCCAGACGTCCGCCGCCGCGCCGTTGATTTTCCAGCGCGGCATCACGATTTTCGGATCGTTGGTTTCCTCGTAAACGACCTCGCACGGAAGTCCGATGGCGACCTCGGATTCCTCGTTGAGCATCACACCGGCGACGCGCGTGACGCGGCCGTCGGCCTCCTTGCAATCGTCGAGTTCGATAATCGCGACGACATACGGGACCGCGCCGATGAAGGCGCCGACGATCGGCTGCACCACTACGACGTAACTGTAGATGGTGCCTTTGCCGGCGGTCTCGAACCAACCAGCGTCCATCGACGTGCACTTGGCGCAGGCCGGAAAGATGGGCGGGAACCATTTGTGGCCGCACGCCTTGCATTGGCGCACCAGGTATTTGCGCTCGCGCGTGCCCGCCCACCATTCGACGGTATCGAAGTCGGGCAGGATGCGCAGTTTGGTATAGTCAATCGGTCCGGGCATGTGAGTATTCCTCGAATAGTCAGTCGCGACGCCGTGTGATAAGCGCGAATTCCGCGCTAGGCCGCCATGCCGCGCAGGACCAGGCAACTCGCCATATTTTCCCAGCCCCAGCCCATGCCGTAGCAGATATCCGCTTTGCGCAGCTGGCGGCATCCGGCTTTGCGATCGTAAGTATGCTTTCCTTCGGCCCATCCGGGACAGGCGTCGTCGGCGCGATGTCGCAGTTGGCGAACGTTCTCGATCACCATCTGCACGCCGTGGGTATAGCCTTCGGAGAGATGGCCGCCCGACAGGTTGCTCGGCAGTTCGTGATCGATTTGCAGGCGTCCGCCCTTGACGAATTCACCAGCTTCGCCGCGGCCGCAGAAGCCGTTGGCCTCGAGCTGAATCAAAGTGGTGAAAGTAAAAGCGTCGTAGCACGAGACGAAATCGACGTCCTTGTGACTAATGCCCGCCATGCCGAAAGAGCGTTTCCAGCCGTAGTTGCCGGCGACGTAATGTAAACTTTCGCGCGAGTAATTCCATTGCGGACTGTCGGTCAGCGTGCGCGCGTAACCACCCATGATGAATACCGGGGGATGCCGCAAGTCGTAAGCGCGCTCGCGCGAAGTGACTATTATGGCGACTGAGACATCGGTCTCCTGGCAACAGTCGAGCAGCCGGAACGGTTTGACGATCCAGCGCGAGCGCTGATGATCCTCGATCGTGATCGGACTGCGATGGATCGCCTTGGGATTGAGCGTGGCGTGGTAGCGATGCGCAACGGCGATCTCAGCGAAGGCCTTGGTGGTGCAGCCGGTGTCGCGCAGATAGCGCATCGCGCTCATGCCGAAACGCTGCGCTGGTGTGGTCCAGCCCCAGCCCAGGTTGAATTGCGCGTCGCCTTCCGCGTTCGCGACCGGAATCGGACCGCCCGGAGTCTGCCCGCCCATGCGCCGGCCGGAGCGCCCGTTCATCGAGCGGAAGATCACCATCGTCTCGCAGTAGCCTGCTTCGATCAGGCCGATCGCGTTCGCCACCAGCGCCTCGCCACTCGAGCCGCCACCGAGAATATCGACCGCATAGTTGAGCCGCATCCCGAGGGCGGTCGCGACGTGCGGCGAGGTCGTAGAATCGCCGGCCTGGTAGCTGGTCATGCCATCGACGTCGCCCGGCTTCAGACCTGCATCCGCCAGCGCCTTGGTGATGGCCTCGCAGGCCATCGATAGCGTGGTGCGGTTGGACGGCCGCATGTGCGGCGTCTCGCCAACCCCAACGATACAGTACTTGTCCGTGAGCGCTCCCATCGGTTCCTCCGGGCTCGAGCCGCCGCCGCGAGCATTAAGGCGCGGCCGCTCGCAGGGTTTCCTTAATGCGGATTCCGCCCAGGTTATAACCCGCGCGGCGATCACGCGCACAGGCTTAGCCCGCGTTGATCGAAGCGTCAAGGATCGTCCAAAGCGTCAAGGATTGTGCAGGAGTGAAGGAATTGTCACTGCGGGAAGGATTGCGGGGCCGAGCGCGTCGGTGAGTTACTCGTGCGCACGCTCCAACAGCTCGCGCGCGGCGCGCACGAACTTGTCGCTGGTCTCCGCACCGCCGAGCATCCGCGCGATTTCGGCCGGCCGATCGGTCTCTTCGAGTGCGGTCGCACGGCTCCGCGTCGCGCCGCGCCGTTCCTCTTTTTCAACGGCGAAATGACGGTCGGCGAAGGCCGCGATCTGCGCCAGGTGGGTGACGCAAAGTATCTGATGAAAGCGCGCGAGTTGCTTGAGCTTGCGCCCTACGATTTCGCCGACCGCACCGCCGATACCCGCATCCACTTCGTCGAAGATGATCGTCGCGACACCGCGCCGCTGCGCTTCGAGGCGCTTGAGCGCGAGCATGACGCGCGAGAGTTCACCGCCCGAGGCGACCTTCACCAGCGGCAGCGGCGGCTGCCCGAGGTTCGGCGATAGATAGAACTCGACCGCATCGATGCCCGTGGGGCCCAGCGCGATACCGTCGTGCACGAATGCGGCGCCTTCGGCCGCAAGCGGCATCAGTCGCGGCTCGAAGATAGCGCTGCGCATTCCGAGTGTCTTGAGCTCGGCTTCCATCCGGCGTTTGAGCCCGGCGGCATCGTGGCTACGCTTCTGATGAAGTTGGCGAGCGCGTTCGCTCAAGTCGCCGAGTGTGCGAGACAGTTCCGCCTCGGTCGCCGCGCGATTCTCGCCGACCGCCTCGAGGTCAGTGATCTCGCGGCGTGATCGTTCGAGGGCCTCGATCGCCGACTCGATCGTGCCGCCATATTTGCGCTTGAGCCGGGTCAGCTCCTGCAGGCGATTCTCGATCTCTTCGAGGCGCTTCGGGTCGGCTTCGATGCGCGCCGCGTAGGCCGCCAAGGTCCGCGCCGCTTCTTCCAGGTTGGCATGCGCGCTGGTGATCATTTCGAGCGCATTGCCCAGCTTGGCGTCGATTGCGGCTGCCTCCGCCAGGCGTGCGATCGCGCGCCCGACCGCATCGATCGCCGCGCTCTCGCCGCCATAGAGCGATTGCTCGGCTTCGTTCGCGGCCTCCGCCAGGCGCGTCGCGTTCGCCAGGATCGCGCGATTGGTGGCGAGCTCGTCATCCTCGCCCGCAACCAGTTCGGCGCGTTCCAGTTCGGCGGCGCGAAAACGCGCGATTTCGAGGAGTTCTGTGCGTTCGCGCTCGCGCCGTTCGAGCTCACTCATGCGGTCGCGAAGCCCGCGCGCATGTTCATAGGCGGTCGCGTACGCGTCCAGATCCGATTCAAGGCCGGCGTGCCGATCGAGAATCTGCTGATGGTTCTCGCGCAGCGCCAGCGATTGCTGCTCGTGCTGCCCGTAGATCTGCACCAGCGCCGTCCCGATGCGGGCCAGCGCGTTCACCGTCGCCAGCGAATCATTGATGGTGACGCGCGATCGTCCGCCTTCCGCGATCACCCGCCGAATCAACAGTTCGCGCGGGTTGTCGTCGTTCAGCCACTCCGCCGCCTCCGGTAGCGGCGCCTCGCCTTCGAGTTCGAAGACCCCCTCGACCACCGCTTCCTTGGCGCCCGTCCTGATCACCTCGGGCGATGCCCGCCCGCCGAGCAGCAGCCCCAGCGCCGTCATCACGATAGTCTTGCCGGCACCAGTTTCGCCCGTGAGCACGTTGAGGCCGGGGCCGAAGGAGAGCGCAGCTTCCTCGATCACGGCGAAGTTACGGATGCGCAGTTCGGTGAGCATCCTGGTCGCTCGTCAACCCCAGTGCAGTTTGTCGCGCCAGATTTCGAAGGATGGATGAGTTGAGCGAATCAGTTGCACCGTAAATTTACCGCGAGTGATCACGATCGTATCGGTCGGTCCGAGTGGGGCGGACTCTTGTCCGTCGCAGGTCAGCATCGCCCCCTGGTCGTCGGCCTTCACGCGAATCTCCAGCTCGAAGGAATCCGGCAGCAGCACCGGCCGGTTGCTCAGCGTATGCGGACAGATCGGCGCCAGCACGATCACCCGCAAGCTCGGATACACGATCGGGCCACCGGCGCTGAGTGCGTACGCAGTTGAGCCCGTTGGAGTTGCGATGATCAGGCCGTCGGCGCGGTAGGTGCAAAACGGTATGTGGTTGGCGACGACCGCGAGTTCGAGCATGCGGCCGACCGCCCGTTTGACGATCACTACGTCGTTGAGCGCCGAGAATTCTTCCACCACGCCGTCCGTGCCGTCGCGATAAACCGCGGCCTGCAGCATGATACGTCCATCGACCGAGTAGTCGCCCGCGACGATCCGCGCCAGCATCCCCATCGCTTCGTCAGTGCTGACTTCGGTGAGAAAGCCCAACCCGCCGAGGTTGATGCCCATGATGGGCTTTTCGAGCGCGCCGATTTCGCGCGCCACTCCCAGCAGCGTGCCGTCGCCGCCGAGCACCACCAGCAGATCGGCGCGATGCGCCAGGTTCTCGTTGGTAACCGTCATGGCGCCAATCTCAGCAGCGATCTCATCGCTCGCGATCAGCTCGAGGCCCTCTCTGCGGATCCACGCGCCAAGCTGGGCCGCCAACGCCATCGCCTTGGCCGGTCGGTCCCGCCTGACCACCATCCCGATTGTCTTGATTGGTTCCTTCACCACCACCGCGCTCTCCGATTATCATGCACTTTGGAGGGGGGCAACGCACCCTCCCGTCTGCTCCTTGATCGAACTGGCTGTGCCCCTCGATGACCTTGGTTCTCAGCCAGTTTTCAGTCGATTCGCCAAACCATTAGCCAGCGCCGCCGTCAGCCATGCGCCAGTTGCCGGAGCCGCGCGGCTTACGGCTTCACTTCGAGATTGACTCCGAGGCCGATCGTCAAAGAGTTCGCCCACCAGCCGGCGCAGCGATGCGGCATCGTCGATATCGTACCACGACGGCATTCGCGCGACTTCGAGGCCCAACTCCGCTGCGCGTTCCATCGTCTGTGCGAACACTGCGCTGGTGCTCCAAGCAATCTCCTCAAATATGCGCCAATGCGGCCGTTTGAGGCCGATCAGGCAATAGCCGCCATCGTCGGCGCCAACAATCGTGAGGCGATCACCCGCACGTGCGAGATGCGCGATCGCCTCGCCGAGGATCGCCGGCGGAATCGTCGGGCTATCCGAATTCATCATCGCGACCGATTCCAATCCCGCGCTCAGTAGGTCGCCGGCTACATTGATAAGCCGCTCGCCCAGACCCTCGCCACGCTGCTCGATAAACTCGAAAGAAGCCGGAACCAGGCCGTCGAACGCCGAGTCGGTCCGCGCCGGCGTGTACGCAATGATGCCCTTAACCTGCACCTTCGCCGCCGCCGGAATCATCGCGATGGCGTCCTCGATCGCCGCGCAGACATCGCGAATAAAGCATCGGCTCAACTCCGCCGCCTCCTCCGGTGTGAGTGGTGGCACCAGCCGGCTTTTCGCCGCGCCACTCAACGGCGCCTTTGCCATCACCACCAACGCGCATCGATGACTTTCGGAATTCATTGCGGCGAATCATCGTCGGGCGACAGCGTCAAGCCGCAACTCTCGCAACGATGATTGAGCAGGCCGTACCAATAGGGCACCTTTGACTTTTCGCAAAAACTCTCCGCGCATCGCGGACAGCGGCATTCCGTCACGCGGCGCGCCAATGCGATGCCGGCTGCGATCCACAGAACGCTGAACGGCACCAGCATCACATCCGATCGCGTCAGTGCGATCACCACCCAGCCTGCCGGAATAAACGCGACCAGCCAAATCATCACGTTCCTTTGCATACGGCGGATTTGCAGCAGCGCGATCCGCTGCGCGGGTGTCGGCGGCAGCCATCGCGGATAGATTCGGCGGGGCGGCATCTTGCGCATCATGGCGCGGGCGCCGGCGATGCAGCAGGCGTCGCGATCGCATTCGACGTCGCAGCGGCGCCCGGAGTCGGCGAAGCACTTGCCACGGGCGAGGCCACCAGCGTCGGCGCAGGCGAAGCGGTCGGCGTTGGCGATGCGATCAAGGCCGGTGCTCCAGCGTTTGCGCTCGGCGCCACACCCGCGGGCGCCGGAACCGGCGGCAGCGCCGACTCCGATTGTCCCGCAATTGTCACTCCGGTCTGTGCCGTCTGCTCCGAATCAGGATTTGACGCTGACTCATCCGACGCCGCCATCGGTAATTTCGGCGGTTCCGCGCCCGGTGTCGTCGCTCCGCCTTCGTCGTTCGCTTCTATGGATTGAGCTTGCGCTGCGCGGCTCGCCAGGCTGCTCGTGTATGCGATCGCAGTAGCCCGAATCAGGCCCCCGTCGGAGGTCGGCGCCAACACGATTGCGTCGGCGCCCATCGCACAGGCGTGCTGGTCGATAATGAGGCGCGGGTCATGTTGATTCGGGTCGGCGTTCGCAACCTGAATCTCTCCGAGTTCGCGATACGGCTGCGTTGGCATGCTTGCGAGTGCGGCGATCGCGCAATCCGGCGGCCGTGGCGGGACGTTTTCCGAAATGACCCGCGAAACCATCACCTGCGCCGCAATCGGAACCTCGATCGAAGGCGCGGACGACCCACAAGCCGCGGCCATCGCGGCGCAACCGATCAAGACCCAGGGTCGGACGGGTTCCACACGCAACGAATACCGGCGGGTCGCGGTCCCCGCAAGCGCGATCGCCACCGCCGCTCGCATTGCGCGCCCTTTCCTATAAGATTGCATTCCGCGAAAATGTTTCTACGGGAATCATTCGATGGCATCGAAAGGCGAAGCTAAAGGCGCCCGGCGTGAGGCTGGCATGAAGCGGCCGCTGCTCGGCGCTCACATGTCGATCGCGGGCGGCGTTAGTGAGGCGCTGATTCGCGCGCGCGATACCGGCTGCGAATGTGTTCAAATCTTCACCAAGTCGTCGCGCCAATGGGTGTCCAAGCCCTACGCAAAGGAAGAGGTCGCGAACTTCAAGCGCGTGCTCGGCGAAACCGGCATCAAGACCGTCATCGCGCACGACTCCTACCTGATCAACCTGGGTGCGCCCGACGAGAATATGCGCAAGAAATCGCTGGCCGGTTTTATCGACGAGCTGGAGCGATGCGAGCTGCTGGGCGTGCCCTTCCTGATCGCGCATCCCGGTTCTCACGTCGGCGCCGGCGAAGATACCGGCATCAAGACCATCGCGAGATCGCTCAGCGAGGCGCATAAGGCTTGCGCCGGCTTCAAGGTCGAGGTCGCCCTCGAAATCACGGCAGGGCAGGGCAGCAATCTCGGTTACAAGTTCGAACAAATGGGCCAGATCTTCGACGCGACCAACCAGAACGAGCGCCTGCGCCTGTGCTTCGATACCGAGCACGCCTTCGCTGCGGGCTACGATTTGCGCTCGGAAGAGGGCTACGACCGCACCTTCACCGAACTCGACGAGCAGGTCGGACTCGACCGCCTCGTCGCCTTCCACATCAACGATTCGCTCAAGCCGTTCCATTCGCGCGTCGATCGCCATGAGCATATCGGCAAGGGCCACCTCGGCCTCGATCCGTTCCGCCGCCTCGTCAACGATCCGCGCTTCGCCGGCATCCCGATGTGTCTCGAAACCGAACCCGGTCCCGAGATGAAAGACATTAGCGCCGACTTGCGCCAACTCCACCAGCTTTTGAAATCCGCCAACTGATGATCAAGCGAATTTTGACCGGCGACCGCCCCACCGGACAGCTCCATCTCGGCCATTACGTCGGTTCGCTCCAGAATCGCGTCCGTCTTCAGGAGGAGTACGACACCTACGTCCTCATCGCGGACGTGCAGGCGTTGACTGATAACTTCGAGCATCCAGAAAAGCTCGAATCGAACATCTTCGAGGTCGCGCTCGACTACCTCGCCGTCGGCCTCGATCCCGAGAAGGTCAAGATCGTCGTGCAATCGATGGTGCCGGAGCTGACCGAACTCACCATCTACTTCATGAACCTGGTGACGGTCGCGACGCTCGAACGCAATCCCACCGTCAAGGAAGAGATCAAGCAGCGTAATTTCGTCAAGGGCGTGCCGGTCGGCTTCTGGTCGTATCCGATTTCGCAGGCCGCCGACATTGCGATTTTCAAGGCCGACCTCGTTCCGGTCGGTGAGGATCAGTTGCCGATGATCGAGCAGACGCGCGAGATCGTCCGCCGCTTCAACCGCCTTTACGGCAAGGTCCTGATCGAGCCGCGTGCGATGCTCGGGGCGGTCGCGCGCCTGCCCGGCACCGACGGCGGCGCCAAGATGTCGAAGTCCGTCGGCAACTGCATCTACCTCGGCGATCCGACCGAAGTCGTGCGCAAGCGCGTCATGTCGATGTTCACCGATCCCAAGCGCATTCATCCGACCGATCCGGGCACCGTCGAGGGCAATCCGGTCTTCACCTACCACGACGTCTTCAATCCGAACAAAGAGGAGGTCGAGGATCTCAAGCAGCGCTACCGTCTCGGTATCGTCGGCGATGTCGAGGTCAAGCAAAGACTGTTCGAGGCCCTCGAAACCTTCCTCACGCCGATCCGCACGCGCCGTCGGGAACTGGCGGCAAATCCCAGGCGCGTTTACGAAATCATCATGGACGGCACCGCCAAAGGCCGCGCCCTCGCACAAGCCACGATGGCCGAAGTCCGTCACGCCATGAAAATCTCCTACAATTTCGGCTAGACTTATTAGACCTGAAGCGCGCGATGGCGCGACGCCCGCTGGAGCCTGCCGTCATGTATGGCAACAAACGCGCGCGCCGATTTTTTGACCGCCCCATCAGGTCCCATTCGTTCGATCTCGATAAATCACGAATGGCCTTCCGGAACTAACCCGACAAAAGCCTTCCGCAACCAGTAATGGCAATACATAACTCATCACTTGGGGCGACACGTGGTGGTCTTTGTACAGGGTTTCACCAACTGAGTTCGCGACAAGGGGTTTTCTGTTGGCGCCCATCTTTACAGGACTTCGCTTTTCAATTTCTTGACGAATTACTGCGATAATCTTGGGACCGATTTTTAGCTGGCTAGTCTTGAAGCTAACTACTAGCTCTGTAGCAAGTGAACCTGAATACTAGAAGGTCTTACCCATTAGGGTATGCCCAATTGCCATCGCACCGCTCCCCCAAATGGGAAGTCTGAAACCTCCGTGAGGTTTCAGAAAAAACCCCAGTTCTTAGCTCCTCATCAACTCTCCCAATCTCCCCCTCTTCAGTACGCCTTCGCGAACAACGCTCGCTCCGCCGCCACCTCCCCGCACACGACGCAGTTGCCCGGCGGATGCGATTGGTTGAGCGGAATCGCACGGCACGTCGCTCGCGTTTCCTCGCGAATCTTGGTCTCGCACACCGGATTCCCGCACCAGTAGATGTCGGCGAAACCGCCACCGCCTTCGCCCTTCATCTGTTCGACTAACTTGTCGTAGCTGTCCACCAGATGCGTATTGGCGGCCGTCGCCGCACGCGCCTGCTCCAGCATGTTCTTCTGGATCTCATCGAGTAGAATGGTCGCGCGCGCTGCCACTTCGCCGATCGGAGCTTTCGTTTTTCCCGACGGTCCCGGAATGTCGCGGCGTGCGAGGACGACCTCGCCCGAGGCGACGTCGCGCGGACCAATCTCCACCCGTACCGGCACCCCGCGCATTTCCCAATCGTTGAACTTGAAGCCGGGGGTCACGCCTTCGCGCTCGTCGAGTTTCGCCCGGATGCCCGCGTTTTCGAGCGCCAGCAGAATCGACCGCGCAGTGTTGAGCACCTGCTCGCCCTCGTCGGCCTTGCGCCAGATCGGCACGACCACCACCTGCGTCGAGGCGACCGCCGGCGGTATGCGCAAGCCCTGGTCGTCGCCATGCGTCATGATCAGCGCCCCGAGCAGCCGCGTCGAAACGCCCCAGCTCGTCTGCCACGGATGCACCATCTCGTTCTTCTCGTCGAGAAAACGGATTTCAAACGCGCGCGCGAAGTTCTGTCCGAGGAAATGCGACGTACCGCATTGCAACGCCCGTCCGTCGCCCATCATTCCCTCGATCGTGTAAGTTTCTTCCGCGCCCGGAAAGCGTTCGGCCGCGCTCTTGCGCCCCGCCGTGATCGGGATCGCGAGGATCTCCTCTGCGAACTTGCGATAGACCTCCAGCATCGTCAGCGTCTCGGCCTCGGCCTCCGCCCGCGTCGCGTGCGCCGTATGCCCTTCCTGCCACAGGAATTCGCTGGTGCGCAGGAAAATTCGCGTGCGCATTTCCCAGCGCACCACGTTGCACCACTGGTTGATCATCATCGGCAGATCGCGATGCGATCGGATCCACTGCGCGAACATATGGTTGATGATCGTCTCCGAAGTCGGCCGCACGATCAGCGGCTCTTCGAGTTCCTTGCCGCCCGCATGCGTTACTACGGCCACCTCGGGCGCGAACCCCTCGACGTGCTGCGCCTCCTTCTGCAGGAAGCTCTGCGGGATAAACAGTGGAAAGTACGCGTTGCGCGCTCCGGTCTTCTTGATCCGCCGGTCGAGCTCGTCGCGCAGCGCCTCCCAGATCGCAAAGCCGTCCGGCCGAAAGACGATACATCCGCGCACCGGCGAGTAGTCCGCCAGTTCGGCGCGAAGGATCAGATCGTTGTACCAGGCGGCGAAGTCCTGGCTCCGTGGAGTTACTTTTTTCTCGTCCTGCTTTTCGGCCATGCGCGCGATTTATCCAAGTGAGATTTGCGGTCGAATTTCGAATCATATACCGCGGAGCGCCCATTCGCATCCGCGCGCGGCTCCTTGACGCGACCCGACCTGCTCGATTCAATCGGTCATAAGCACCCGAATCGAAGCTCCCATGATTACGATGATTACGAATTTGGCGTGCGCCGGGAGATTATCCATGAAGACGACCATCGCAGCTTTCGCGCTGCTTGCCCTTGCGTTTGCGATGCCGCTTGCCGCTGCCGCCGACGGCCCTGTGAATCCCAATCAGCGCACGATCCAGGTCTCCGGCAACGGTGAAGCGGACGCGCTCCCGGATCTCGCTGTCCTCAGCCTCGCGATCGAAACCCAGGCTCCCACCGCAGCCGCCGCGGCCGGGCGCAACGGCGCTCTCGCGCAGAAGGTAACCGACGCGCTCAAGGCCAAGCTCGGCGACAAAGGCAAAATCTCGACCGGCGGCTATTCGCTCGATCCCGAGTACGCCGACCAATCGCGCCCCAACGCCAAACCGTCCATCACCGGCTATCGCGCCGCAAATACCATCACGGTCCAGACCGGCGCGCTCGATATCGTCGGCCCCCTGATCGACGCTGCGATTGCCGCCGGCGCCAATCGCGTCAATTCGCTTGACTTCAACCTGCGCGACGATACCGCCGCCCGCGGCGACGCCATCGCCAAGGCCGCCAAGGACGCACAGGCTCAAGCTCAAGCGCTCGCCACCGCCCTCAATCTCAAGCTCGGACCGATCATCAACGCTACCACCGCCTCCAACGAGGGCCCGCGGCCCGTGATGTTCCGCGCGGTCGCGATGTCCGCGAACGCCTCCACTCCGGTCTCACCCGGTGAGGTCACCGTGCCCGCCACCGTCTCGCTCACCTACCAGATTGAGTAGCGTCGTCGCGCTGAGCCTGATAACCACTGACAGTTGCCGACCCGATACGACAATGCTGAAGCCTGGTGATGCCGCGCCGCCTTTCGATTTGCCCTGCGCGCTCGAAGACAAGTTAGGCCGCATGAGTCTCGCCAGTATCACCTCGGACCTGGTCGTACTGTTCTTCTATCCGCGCGATTTCTCGTTCATCTGCCCGACCGAGGTTATCGGCTTTCACAAGGCGCGCGCTGCCTTCGCCGCGGAATCGACCACCATCGTCGGCGTCAGCGTCGATGACGCCGAGACCCATCGCCGCTGGGCGCGCGAGCTGGGCGGCCTCGCTTATCCTTTGCTCGCCGACGAAGGTGGCAAAGTTGCGCGCGCCTTCGGCGTCCTCGACGAGGCCGAAAAAGTCGCACTGCGCGCCACCTTCATCCTCGACCCCAAGCGCATCATTCTCTATGCGGTCGCGAGCCCCGTTAACGTCGGCCGCAGCGTCGGCGAAACCCTCCGCGTGGTCCGCGCCCTGCGCTCCGGCAAGCTCTGCCCGGCCGATTGGGAGCCCGGCACCAACGTCGAGCCGACCGACGCGAAGTACTAACCGCCTTGGCCGCCCTCAAACCGAAAGAGTATCGGCGCAATTTCGAACGGCTCGGCAATATCCGTGAAATCGTCTTCGGCATCCAGGACGGCGTCTTGACCACCGCCGGCGTCCTCGCCGGTCTGAGCGGTGCCGTCTCCGTCCGCTCGCAAGTGATTCTCGCCGCACTCGCCTCGACCATCGCCGGCGCGCTATCGATGGGTGCCGGGGCCTATCTCGGCACCCACGCCGAAACCGCCGTCCTCCGCAGCGAGCTCGATCGCGTCCGCCGTGAATCCGAAGAACAGCCCTACGTCGTCCAGGACAGCCTCATCGAGTCGCTCGGCAAGGAGGGCCTCACCCGCGAGGCCGCCTATCGCGTCGTCAAGCTCCTCAGCTCCTCCAAGGACGTCCTCTTCAATACCGCCGAAGAGAAGCTCTACGGCCTTTCCGGCGCGACCTTCGGCAATGCGATGGTGGATGGCTTCCTCATGGGCGTCGCCTTCCTGATTGGCGCGCTGGTCCCGCTCGTCCCCTTCATGCTGATCTCGTCGGTTCACGCCGGCCTCGTCGCCGGTATCGCGACTACCGCCGTGACGCTCTTTCTCGTCGGCTATATCTTCGAGGGCCGCTTCAGCAACGAGCGCCGTCCCGCGCTCGCCGGGCTGCGCTTCCTCGCCATCGCGCTGAGCGCCGCGATCATCGGCTACGTCGCCGGCGTCCTTATTGCTCCCATCGGTGCGGTTCCCGTCGGATGAGCTTGCCGGCCTATTCATCGCTTGAGGCTTTCGTCGCCCATTACCGCCTGCTGCGTGCCGAACGAACTCGCGCCGCCGCGACTGCCGCGAACCCCGCGAGTCCTTTGAATCCGACCGATGCCGCGATCCTCGCCGAGATGGAACTGCTAGTCGCGGAGCTGAGCCCTGCCGAACGCTCGGCACTCACCGATGACGCGCTCACCACCGATGCGCCTGCCACCGGCGCCACTCTCCGCCATCGCGCACGCGCCGATCTTCACCTGCGTCGGCTCCTCGCCGCGCGCGGTCTCCTCGCCGGCTAGAGCACTCGCGGCCCCACGATGCTCACCTACGTCATCCGCCGCATCATCTTCGGCCTCGCCGTTCTCCTCGGCACCTCGATGATCACTTTCGTCATCGCCTTCGTGATTCCCGCCGATCCCGCCGTCGCAGTCGCCGGCGCCAAGGCCGATCCTGCGACCCTCGCGCTGATTCGCGCCGAACTCGGCCTCGATCAGCCGCTCTATTTCCAGTACGCGCGCTACGTCGATCGAGCCATCCACGGCGACCTCGGCCGTTCCTACATCCGCCGCGAAGATGTCGCCGGCCTTATCCTCAGCCGCTTCCCCGCGACCGCCATTCTCGCGCTGACCGCGATGCTCCTCTCGCTCGCCCTCGGCATTCCAATGGGGATGCTGGCGGCCGCCTATCGCGAACGCGCCCCCGATAATCTCCTGCTCTTCCTCTCGCTCGGCCTGGTCTCAATCCCGGTCTTCTGGCTCGGCACTATCCTGCTGATCGTTGGCGGCCTTTACCTCCGATGGTTTCCGCTCGGCGGTTTCGGCGACTGGAAAAGCCTGACCCTGCCCGCGATTACGCTCGCCCTCGGCAGCGCCGGCTACTATTCGCGCATCCTGCAGACCAATCTCGCCGACGCGATGGATCAGGAGTACGTCCGCACCGCCCGCGGCAAGGGCCTCTCGCTCCGCGCCGCGATGTACAAGCATGCGATGGCCAATGCGATGCTCCCGCTCGTCACCCTCGCCGGCCTCGATTTCGCCGGTCTCCTCTCCGGCGTCGTCCTCACCGAAACCGTCTTCAACTGGCCCGGCCTCGGCCGCCTCGCCTTCGAAGCCGTCTTCAATCTCGACATCCCCCTGGTGATGGGTACCGTCCTCTTCTCCGCCGCCCTCGTCGTCGCCGCCAACCTCATCGTTGACCTGCTCTACGCCTGGCTCGATCCGCGCATCCGCCTCGGCCAGCAAGCCTGAACCCCATGAGAATGCGCCCTCATAGAAGTGACATGCACCCGAACAATCGTATGAGGCCGCCCGCGTCATCGCCGAACCCACGTCATTCTGAGCACAGCGAAGAATCCCGATCTTCAAACTCCGCTTTCCGTCGCACCCCGCAGCCGATCGACGAAACCGTTCGCATGAGCCCGCGCCCCCGATGAAGTCCCGCCTCAATCCGATGGAAGCCGCCGGTGCCCTGATGGTTCTCAGCCTCGTCGTCGTCGCCATCCTCGCGCCGTGGCTCGCCCCCTACGATCCCACTCGCGCGGTCGCCGACACCTTCGGCGACCCGGCGGCGCCCTCCCGTATGTTCCCGCTCGGCACCGACCAGCTCGGCCGCGACGTCCTCTCGCGCATCATCTATGGCGCGCGCATTTCGCTCACCGTCGGCGTTGACCATCGGCGTCACCATCGGCCTCGTTTCCGGCTTCTTTGGCGGTGCCATCGATTTCGCCCTGATGCGATTCACAGACGTGATGCTCACGCTGCCCGCGCTGCTGCTCGCGATGGCCTTCGTTGCGGTCCTGCGCCCCA
>DASXFX010000149.1:0-2504 GCA_036489375.1 Binataceae bacterium (SeqCode)
TCGAAACGCAGGACGTCGAGGACGACTTCCACAATTTTGGCGCGCTAAACTTCCCCGCCGATCATCCGGCGCGCGAGATGCAGGATACGTTTTTTCTTCCGGGCGGGATGCTCCTGCGAACGCACACTTCCAACGGCCAGATCCGCGTGATGGAACGGCGGCGGCCGCCGCTCGCGATCGTATGCCCGGGCAATTGTTACCGTCGCGACGAGCTCAGCGTGCGAGCCTCGCCGATGTTTTCGCAAATCGAGGGCTTCATGGTCGATCGCGCGGGCGTCATCACGATGGGCCACCTGAAAGGCGTCTTGACCGAATTCCTGCGCGCATTCTTCGGACCCGACACCGGCGTGCGATTTCGCTCGAGCTTCTTCCCGTTTACCGAACCGAGCGCCGAAGTCGATATCAGTTGTCTGCTCTGTCATGGCGCCGGATGCCGCGTGTGCAAGCAAAGCGGATGGACCGAAATTCTCGGCTCCGGGATGATCCATCCGAATGTGCTGCGCGCGGTCGGCTACGACCCGGCGGAATTCTCGGGTTTCGCTTTCGGCATGGGCGTCGAGCGCACGTCTCTGCTCAAACTCGGGGTGGATGACCTGCGCCTGTTCTTCGAGAACGACTTGCGCTTTCTCGGCCAGTTCCGGTCCGCCAGCGAGGCCGCTTCATGAAACTGCCGCTGAGCTGGCTGAAGGAATTCGTCACGATCGAAGCGAACCTCGATGAATTAGGCCGCCGCTTGACGATGGCGGGGCTCGAAGTCGAGAACGTCGAGCATATCGCGCCGACCTTCGCGGACGTGTTTGTCGCAAAGGTGGTGCAGGTCGAACGCCATCCCAACGCCGACCGTTTGAATCTATGTGAAGTGGACGCCGGCGCCGCTGGCCATTTCAAAGTTGTATGCGGCGCACCCAACGCACGCCCCGGAATTACTGCGGCGCTGGCGAAAGTCGGTGCGCGGCTCGCCGCCGGCGCGCACGGCCAGGGGACTGGGAAGCTGGAAGATGCGGTGCCGCTGCAGGCCGCGACGATCCGCGGAGTACAGTCCGAAGGGATGCTCTGTTCTGAAATGGAGCTCGGTCTTTCCAAGGACCACCAGGGGATTCTCGAACTGCCCTCCGATGCGCCTGCCGGTATTGATCTCGCCTCTTACCTGCAGATGACGGACACGGTGCTCGACATCGCGATCACCCCGAATCGCGGTGACTGCCTTTCGATTCTTGGCCTTGCGCGTGAAATCGCGGCGCTGTTCGGCGTGCCTCTGCAGGCACCGCGGCTGCGCGCGATCAAGGCTCCGGCGGCGAAGAGCGACACTGTTACACTCGCTGTAGATATCAGTGCCCCGGAGTTATGTCCGCGCTATGCGGCGCTGACGATGGCGAAGGTCAAGATCGGACCGTCTCCCATCTTGATCAGGCGGCGACTTGAATTGTGTGGGATGCGCGCGCTCAACAACGTGGTCGATGTCACCAACTACGTGATGATCGAACTCGGACAGCCGCTGCATGCGTTCGATCTCGATCGGATAGCGGAGTCCAGGATTGTCGTGCGCCGCGCCGGCACGGATCGCGAGTTCGAGACGCTGGACAACGTCAGGCGCACGCTCGAACCTGACGACCTGGTAATCGCCGATGGCGCCAAGCCGCTCGCGCTCGCCGGAGTGATGGGCGGCTTGAATTCCGAAGTCAGCGACGCGACTACGCACATCGCACTTGAGAGCGCATATTTCGAACCGATGACCATCGCGCGTACCGCGCGGCGGCTCGGACTGCGCAGCGAGGCGAGCTATCGCTTCGAGCGCGGAATCGATCGCAGCGGGCAAGTGGTAGCGCTGACGCGCGCGGCGGAACTGATTCGCCGCTATGCCGGCGGGCGCGAAAGCGGACCATTGATCGATGTCGAGGGCCGTCCCCCGCCATATCGCGAAATCGATCTCGATCTGCGTGCGATGACCTCGATTCTAGGGGTCGAAGTCCCCGCGGCCGAAGTTAGGCGCCGACTGAAGGCGATCGGCGCAAAGGTTACGCCGAGCGGTCGCAACCGCTTCAAGGTGGTGCCGCCGCCGTTTCGCCCCGACGTCAACGAGACCGCAGACCTCGCCGAGGAAGTCGCGCGCCTGGCGGGCCTCGCCGAGATTCCTGCGACTGTCCCGACGCGCGCCGCCGTGGCCAACCCGCCGAATCCGGGACGCGCGATGGTCCGGCTGACACGTGATGTCATGATCGGCTGCGGCTTGGTCGAGGCCAAGACCATCGGCTTCGTGGCACCTGCTGAAAACGCGCGCTTTCCCGGACTCGACAACAACGATCCGTTGATCGTGACGAATCCGCTTTCAGCCGAACTGTCTGAAATGCGCCGCAGCCTCCTGCCTGGATTGCTCGCCGCGTTGCGCTTCAATCTCAACCGCGAGGCGACCGCCTTTCACGCCTTCGAAATCGGCAAGGTTTTCGGGATGCGCGAGGGCAAGCCGGGAGAAGCCGAAAGGATCGCGGCGGTCAGCTACGGCGACT
>DASXFX010000183.1:0-21714 GCA_036489375.1 Binataceae bacterium (SeqCode)
CTCGCGCAGAACAAGCGGATCCCCGGTTCGCTTTTGACCTTCCTCGATCGACCGGGTATATAGGTCAATCACCATTCGCGTACTGTTCCTGGTCGAGTCTGAATCGAATGCCGTCCCTAAGCCGTCACCTGAGAAGCCTGATTCTCGTCCTGTTGACGGTGGGCATGTTTGCTTGCAGCAACGCTGGCTCTGAAGGTGGATTGCCGATGGGCGGGGTATTACCCAGCGCAGGGGCAATCTATCCCCGGATGACCACTGTCAAAGACGAAACCTTTGCGCACGTGGTGCGACAGCATACTGACTTCAGTTGCGGCGCAGCGGCACTGGCGACGATTCTCAGGTACGCCTACAACATGGATATCGACGAGCGACAGGTCTTCTTCGGGATGTATGCGGTGAGCGACCAGGCGCAAGTACGCCAGCGCGGGTTCTCGCTGCTGGATATGAAGGCCTATCTCAAAAGCATTGGTATGCAGGGAGTAGGTTTCAAGGTTACTCCCGAGTCGTTGTACCTGGTTAAGGTCCCGGTGATAGTCCTGCTCAACATGAACGGCTATGAGCATTTCGTGGTGATGCGCAAGGCGACACCGGACGGCGTTTATGTGGCGGATCCCGCGCTAGGCAATCGGGAGATGCCTAACGATCTTTTCTTTAAGGATTGGCAATACAGTGTGATCTTTGCGGTGATCGGACCTAAGTACGATCCGGAAAATGTGCTGGTCCTATGGCAGAGAGAGCTGAATGTTAACCAGCAAGTGCGCAACCTGATGCCGGCTTTCAACCCATTGAACCAGGCGACCTTACAGACGATCACCATCATTCCGGGACTAAACATCGGCAACAAATAGGTCTGGGTAGTAGCACTGAATGAAAATGAATAATCGTACGACTGGTTTCGTCCAACGCCGTGCGATGTCAAAAATAATGGCGATATTGGCGGCGTCGATGCTGTTGGCCGGGCCCGGATTAAATACGGCAATGGCGGCAACTGACGCTGAAAGCAATCTGGCTTACCTAGGTCTTGATGCGTCCTCTGCGCGGCCGATCGCTGACGCCGAGATGGGAGAGATGCGCGGACGCTTTGTCCCTGCATTCGGTGGTGGGCAGCCGGTCTTTTTCGGGATCGTGATGCAGAGCAATGTCACGCAGCCTAACGGCACTTCGCTCACGGCCGGTCTGGCCTTCGGCGTGAACCTCAAATCGGGAACCCCTAACGTAGTCACCAACTTGACCTGGGCGACTCAAAGCGGACCCACTGCGTCGGATACGGGTACGCAGACACCCACCGGCACCCAGACCTCGCTTGGAGGTTTGACTGGCGGTGTGGGTCAAGTGATCCAGGTCGCAGGTTCCGCCAACCAGGCGAGCAATCAGGCCAGCATCGATATCACGCAATCCACCCCGACTTCCTTCTTCCCCAACGGAGCACCCACCGGAACTCCCTGCGGAAGCTCGTGCCAGTCTTCGATCCAGAACAACGCACTGCAAGTGTCGGTCAATGCGCCCGGGGCCGGAAGCGCAGCCCAGATAATTGGACCGTCGCTGATCTTGCAAGGCATCAAGCTAAATGGTGACATGGCCATGGCAAGCAACTCGATGAACTTGGTTATACAGATGTCACAGTCCAACTCGATGAACCTGCTCGGCGCATCGACGATTCTGCAAACCATACCGCGATGACATCCATGAAGCCGGGGAGAGGATCCGTTCCGTTGATCGAAGGCTAAGGGCACGGCCACGGGGGGTTCCGTCCAGCGCGCTTGTAAAGGGGACTTGGAGAGCGGCTCAATGCTCATAACGTCGATCAGCAAAAAGCTCCCGGTGCTGGGAATTGCGACTGCGCTTGTGGTGGCGGGTACGTGCGGCTTGTCGTCGGCGCAGACCGTGCCGCCGAACACGGCTCAGTTAGAGCAGAAGAGCGAGATGCTGGAGCATGCGCTGACCGACGAAGAGCAGCGGTTGTTGAAATTGCAGTCCGAGTATCAGGAACTGCAGATCCAGATCAAAGCGATGGGCGGGCATCCCACGTCGATGACGGGCACGGGGGGACAGCCTGGCTCGGTGCAGTCCGCGCAGGGACAGCCGGCAAATGGCAATGAGCCTGCGCAGTCGGTGCAGGCGTCAACCGGTTCGCGCAAAGCTCCGGGACAAAGCGCTGCGGTGCAGGCGGCTTATCAGCAGCAGAACGCGCTGTTCAATCCCGGTCTCACGTTCTTTCCGCAGTTTCAATATTCGTACAGCAATTCACGCAACCTCGTTCTCAACGGATTCTTTGCCTTCGACGCGATCCTGCTAGGCAATATCAATGTCTCACGCGTCGAGACCGATATCTTCCAATGGAATCCGCAGGTCTATTACGCGTTCAACCGCAGTTTCGAGTTGAACATCAACTTTCCCTATTACTTCGAGCGATCGACCTTCAAAGAAATCGGAGCCAGCTTCTCCACCGCGCAGGAGTCTTCGGCCACGGTCAATAAGTGGGGCCTTGGCGACATCAGCGGCGGCTTTTATTGGCAGGTAAAGAAGCAGAAGGATTGGTGGCCAAATATAATCTGGAACGCGCAGGTCTCGGCACCCACTGGCACTGGCCCGTATGGCATCAAGATAGTTACCGATCCTAGCAATACGAATCTGAAGTATCCCAACAATCTTCCTACTGGAAAGGGCGTCTGGGGCATTTCATCGGGCTTCTCCGTAATTCGCGAGCTCGATCCGGTGGTGTTGTTCGGGAGCGGCAATTTTTACTACGAGTTCACGCAAGACGTTAAGGACATCAGCACCGTTCCTGGAGTCGTGCAGGCTGGTTCCGTAGCTCCGGGTAATGCGATCAGTTACACGCTTGGCGCTACCACGGCGCTCAATGAGCGCTTCAGCACTCTGATCGAACTCCAGGACATCATCACGAACTCCACCGAGCTGAATTCTCATGCGCCGGGGTCGGGTGGTTGGCACGCGATTCCGGATAGCAGCACCAACGCGGCTCAGTTTATCTTCGGCGCGACTTACGCGGCGAGTCATCACCTGTTCCCGTTCCTGCAGGCGGGCATAGGTGCGACCACCTATGCGCCGAACTTTCAGATTAGTCTCTGGGTACCCTATTATTTTTCATTTTAAGCCAGGATCCACCACAAGCGGACTTGGCGAGCGGGGCGCTATCATGGGTAGGACTGTGTCTGCTTGCCCGTCAGGTCCGGGAATTGCCAAGCTGATCGCACTGGTAGCGATCGTGGCCGTCGCTACGATCGCCGGTGGCCGCTACTTATGGCCTTCTCCTTCTCCGGCCCTTCAGCAGAAATTGGCGCAGGCCGATCAAAGCCGCCATCTGCTCAGTGCCTATGGTCAGTTACCGCTCACTTTCGAACCGAACCAGGGGCAAACCGACAACCGCGTTAAGTTCCTTGCGCGGCATTCAAATGTCACGGTTTTTCTGACGAGCGATGGAGCCACGCTGTCGATTCACGGTCCTACATCCACGTCTGGAAGCATCGCGAGTAGCCTTAATGCGCGTGCGGCGCTGCGCTACATAGCCAGCCACGATCGTGCGCATTCGGATAGCGTAAGTTTCAAATTCAAAGGCGCGAATCCCGCGGCAAAGGTTACCGGATCGGAAAAGCTCCAGACCATCAGCAACTACCTTGTCGGTAACGATCCTGCCCAATGGCATAGCTCGATTCCGAACTACTCGCGCGTTCAGTACCAATCGATCTACCCGGGCGTGAATGTCGTGTTTTACGGAAATCACGGTCGGCTCGAGTATGACATCGACGTCGCTCCGGGCGTTGACCCGCGCATAATCCAGATGCAGTTCGACGACCCGCAAGGGATCAAACTCAATCGCGCGGGGAATCTGGTACTACACGCGGGGAAAAATGAAATCGCACTCGGCCAGCCCGTCGCGTATCAGGAGTCGAATGGCACGCGGCGCACCGTCGCGGCAAACTACGTCCTGAACGGCCACTCCGAAGTCGCGATTGCGCTCGGCGACTATGACCGCAACAAGCCACTCATAATCGATCCCGCGATCATGTATTCGACCTATCTGGGTGGAACCTTCGCTCAGGGTCAGGCGATCGCGGTGGACGGCGCGGGCGAAGCGTTTCTCTCCGGATGGACCTGCTGCGTCAATGACTTCCCGACCCGGGGCGCGTACCAGGGCAGCCTTACCGGAATCAACAATGCCTTCGTCGCGAAGTTCAGCGCCGATGGTAAGAGCCTGATTTACTCCACTTACCTGGGCGGCAGTAATATCGACGTCTCCACCGGTATCGGTGTTGACTCCAGTGGTGATGCTTACGTCACAGGCTTCACCAACTCAAGCAATTTTCCGACCGCGCCGCTGAATGATACTTCCCTGAAGGGTGGATTCGACGCTTTCGTAGCCGAGCTCAATCCCGGAGGCAGCGGGCTGATCTATTCGCGCTACCTCGGAGGATCGCAGGACGACGTCGCCTCCGGAATCGCGGTTGACGCGAAAGGCCTCGCCTATGTGACCGGTCAGACACTTTCAACCGATTTTCCTACTACTGCCACGGCCTATCAGCAAAACAATCCGAGCGGAGGCGCAATCGGTGCGGGATTTTTGGCCCGGGTCGATCCTCCAGCTAGTTCCGGTGATGCTTCTGAACTCTATTACGCTACGTATCTTGGTGGACCGACGCCTGGTGGTAATGCGCTGCTGACTGCCGCCGCAATCGGTGGTCCGAGCGGCAATGTCTATGTCGTCGGCGGTGCCGGAGGTGCAGTCCCCGTCACTACTGGACGGGCCTTTGGCGGCACCTTCGATGCTCTCGTCGCGGATTTCGATACTACCGGCAACGGATCGTCATCGTTGCTGTTCTCGGAGTTTATTGGCGGAAGCGGATTTGATCTCGGCACAGGAATCGCGACCGAACTGGGGTGTACATCTAGCTGCTCGGCCTTCATCTCTGGCGACACCTTTTCCGCCGACTTAGGCAACCTTGGGGCCCACGAGGCGTTGGGTGGTCTGGAGGACGCATTCATCGCCGAGATCGATTCTCACGGCGGCATGAATCACATCAACTACGTTGGCGGTACCGGCTTCGATGAAGCGTCGGGAGCTGCCGTGGACTCCACGGGTAACGAATTGCTTGCGGGCGTATCGTTTAGGTCGGCGGATCTCGTCGGAGATCCTCTCCAAATATTGCAAGCGCAGCCGAAGGTTCTGGGGGCATTGTTTACTAGTTCAAATGGAGGTCAGAGTTTCGCTCCCAGTAGCTGGCCCAATTCGAACGCTGGTTCGATTTCTTTCGGTGGCATTGCCATCGACAAATCGGTGACTCCGGCAATTATTTATGTCGGAACAAATCAGAATGGGCTATGGCAAAGCACCGACGGCGGCCTGACCTTTAACCAGATTGCTCTCGCAGGGGTTCAGGTTCCGGCAGTCGGCGTGCAAACCGGAATTGGCAATGGGCCCAAAACAGCTTTCCTGGCCATCGCGGCTGGGATCTTCCTCAGTGTGGACGGCGGCCACTCCTTCGTCAAAATCGGATCAGTTCCGATCTCGGGCCCCAGAAATTATTATTTTATCGGTAGCGAAGAGCCGACTACTTCCGGCACCGCCACGAATTTCTACGTTTTCGTCGGCACCGATCACGGTCTCTTCGTCAGCACCAACGATGGCGCTCAGTTTACGGCATCTACCGGATTAACCACCGGCAAACAGCAGACGCAGGTCTTTACCGGCGTCCGCGATACTGCCACCACCAACTACTATGTCGGCACCGACAAAGGTGTTTTCGTCAGTACTGATAACGGCACCTCCTTCACTCCAACCAATTTGAACAATGTCGCCGTACTCTCGCTGGCTATCGATACTTCCACCACGCCATCTACCATCTATGCGGGTACCTACGGCAATGGCGTAGTAGCTAGTAAGGACGGCTTCAACCAGAATCTCACCTTCGCCGAAGCCGCGCCTGACTCCAATTTGAACTATGTCGCGATCGACGATAACAGCACGAATCCCGCGACGGTTTACGTCGGTACGGGCGATAGTCGAGCGATTGGCGCTGTGTGGCGCAGCAGAAACGCCGGGCATACCTATACCCAGCTCGATCCGGCCAACTTCAATCAGCCATGCTGTATTTTTCCGCTGGCTGTGAACGCCGGAGAAATCTTCGCCGGAAACTATCTCGAGGCCGACGCGTTTCTCGGCAAAATGGACCCTACCGGCGTGGTCCTTACGCAATCGGCTACCCTTGGCGGCGCCAATCACGACCGTGCGCAAGGAGTTGTCGTTGACTCGGCGGATAATGCTTACGTAGGTGGCTTGACCTATTCATCGGATTATCCGGTGGTCAGTCCGGAACAGGCCAGCATCGGCGGCGGCAACGGTGAGGTGAACGCCTTCGTTACCAAGGTCGGCTATACCAGCGGCGTGAAGCTCCAGGTCACCAAGGTGATCTATTTCCCAACGCAGATTCTTCGGACACCGAGCAAACCACGCGTCGTGACCGTCACCAACACGAGCAAGACCGAGACGGTAGCGCTGGGATACATCAGGATTTCAGGTACTAACGCTGATGATTTTCAGATCGTTCCTCCTGTCCCGCCAGCTAACCCAAGGTTGAAGGTTACTCCGACCTGCGGTACGACCTTGGCGCCGAAGGCGAAGTGTGTCGTGACCGTGGTTTTCATGCCTCTGGGAATGGGAAATGCCTTAGGTGGATTGCTCGTGCCGAGTAATTCCAACAACGGTACTCAGGGCTGCGCATTCGTAGGTAAAGCCAGACAACGCGTACATTAGCGGTTGACCATCGTCCGTTGCCTTGCGCGACGTGACGGAACCGCTGACCGAAGCGTCGCGTCGGACTAACGCGCGCTGATCGCCTGCTCGGCTTCGAGCCCGGCGAGGCCTATTATCGGCAAGCGCAGGATCTCGCCGTAGCACGCCTGTCCAGCCAATGGTTGCCGCAAGTCTGGAGTCCAGTCATCAGCACCAGCGACCATTCAATTAGTTCGAGCTATCTCGCCAGCATTACCAACCAGCTACCGAGGCTGACCCTTAGCCATTCATGGTGTGAGTGCGACGATGGTTGCCGCGGACGGGGAGGACGGTGACAAGGAAGTAGCGCGGCCGATCAAAGCGGCGGGTATAAACACTCAAGGACCCTCATCTCAGCCTGGCGCGCTAACCATCACCCCGGGGAACCCATGGAGCGGATACTCCCTCAGGAAGTGTTAGCGGAAGCATAGTCAAGCGGAAGGATAAAAGAGAAACCGGCCACCATTGCTGGCGGCCGGTTCTTTTGAAACTGGGTTATGTCAGATCGTGCCGGACTTCCAGATAACCGTCCGGTTTCTTCGAATTACTTACATGCCGAATTCTTCACCGACGGCAGCTCGGGGGTCGGTACAGGTGAAATAGTCGTCGCCCGCCCAACTCGGGAGTGAAACAGTCGATGCGATATGGTTAACATGGAGGCCGCTTCCAGCCTGTAGAGTCCAATCGCATACTGCTGCGCCGTTGATCGTATTGTTCGGCCCAAAGGTGCAGCCGTACTCTCCGTGAATGGTGCCATTGATCGTAACGCCCGCACCAGTAACCACATGAGAGGTCGAAGACACTGTCGCGCCCGGATCGTTGTACGGGGGCGTCGTCGCGGTGATCCAAACACTCGCGGCTGTGATGCCTCCCGTCAGGAGGATCTTGGACGAGGGACCCAGATTTATTTGGCCCGGCGTTTCCAATACAACTGATGAGTGCGCTCCGCCTTTGATTGTCAGCGTCCCCAACGAGCCTACCGTAATATTGGGAGCACTAAGCACGTTAAGCCCGTAAGCGAGGGTCAAGGTTTGTTTTCCCGCCATCGGTACGTTTACCACTACCGGAGTAGGATTTGGTTGGCAGATTACGTTCCCGTCAAAGCATTCTTCGGTGTTAACCGCATGGCCTAATATGCCTATGCCATCGACAGAGTCTGTGACGTAGGGGCTGGTGCCGTTGGTTGACGTACCGCCCTTGAATGATTTCACCGGAGTCGCGGATCCACCATCGTCAGTCGCGCCAATTCCCTTCACCGTGGTGTTCCCGCCCAGAAAAATGGTCGAAGCAGGCGGAGCACCATTAAACATGCTCGCCGCTATGTCGCCGGCCACTGAAGAAAGGGCTCCGACGATGACGTTTCCGTAAGCCGCCCCGATCGTCGCCATCGGACCGGTAAGGGAGGCGCTCGCCCCAATCTGGAGAGTGTTTGTGTTCTTGACGTTGTTCGGTATCGGACCGTCTAGTAAGAGCGCGAAATAACTCAGGTCCCCAATTGTTGCATTGGTTGGACCCTGAGTCTGGGAGCACTGCATTGCAGCGGCCGACGTCGCCCAAAACAGTCCAAGCCCCAGTGGAATAACTTTAGCCAAGAATGATGTATTCGTGCGCTTATGCATTTCTCCTCCTAACAATGCATTACAACGGATTAGATAGAGCTGTGCCGTACACGCAATATAGCTGGAACCCAAGCTATGTCAAGTGAATTCGTAGATGTCGATCATCCGTTTCTGAATGAATGTCGATGGTTTGGCGTGCTGTGCGGGGCTTTCTCCGGTTGCGTCTCGCATGCCTCCCCAACCCGCGAGAATGCTTTGCATTTGATACATCTGTCGCTCTCTATACGCCCCGTCATAGCATCGAAACAAGCTTGTTGCGTGACCAGATCGCTATTATTCAGTACGTTGTTTTATATTGGCGTTCCGAGGCCGCCGTAAACCACTGCCTCTCGTCGTAAACTGAATCTTGTCATAAGATTCTCTGCTTAAAATGCTCATGGAAAAAATGAAATGAATGATTGGCGGCGCTCGATCGGGGTCTATAGCGACCGCCGCGTGCTCCTTATTCTGCCGCTTGGCTTCGCCAGCGGCCTGCCATTACTGCTCACCGCCTCGACCCTGTCGGCACGGCTCGCCACCGCCGGTGTAAGCCGCGTCGCGATCGGCGCCTTCGCCCTCGTCGGTATCCCCTATGCGCTCAAGTTCCTTTGGGCGCCCGTGATCGATCGGTTGCCTCCTCCGCTGCGCCTGGGCCGCCGCCGCGGCTGGGGTATCGCAATTCAGCTCGCGTTGATTGTCGCGACCCTCGCGATGGGAGCCTGCGACCCCAAGCGAGATCTCGCCTTGATGAGTGTGCTGGCGCTGTTCGTCGCGTTCCTCTCCGCCAGTCAGGATATCGTGATCGATGCCTACCGGGTCGAGTTGCTCGATCCGGACCAACAAGGGCCCGGCGCCGCGATGATCCAGACCGGCTACCGGATCGCGATGCTCGCGTCCGGCGCGGGCGCCTTGGTAATTGCCGATCGTGCCGGATGGTTTGCCGCCTACGCTGCGGTCGCTGCGCTACTTTCGTTCGGAATACTGGTCTTCCTGCTCGGTCCGGAACCGCGTATCGCGCCCACAGTTATCGAAGGGATTCGCGACGATGAAAACTCGGGGCTGCGCCATTGGCTCGCCACCGCCGTGGTCGCGCCCTTCGCCGATTTCGCGCGGAAACCGCTGTGGCTCGCCATTCTGATCTTTATCGTTGCCTACAAGCTCGGCGAAGCGATGGCGGGCGTGATGGCGATGCCGTTGTACGTCTCACTCGGTTACTCCCTTGGCGAGATCGCCGCGATCTCGAAAGTGTTCGGCTTCGTCGCGACCATCATCGGCGCTCTGCTTGGCGGCGCGATGACTGTGCGCCTTGGCGTGATGCGCGCTCTGATCGTTTGCGGCGTGCTCCAGTCGGCCGGCAACCTCTTCTATGTACTCCAGGCCGCAGGCGGCCATCGCCTCGACTACCTCGCGCTCTGTGTCGCCGCCGAAAACCTCACCGGCGCGATGGCCGGCGCCGCACTCGTCGCTTATCTCTCCGGTCTCTGCTCGCCCGCTTTCACTGCCACTCAATACGCTTTGCTCTCGTCGCTCGCCGCCGTCGGCCGCACCCTCGTCGCCTCGACCGGGGGCCTTCTCGCTCAACGCTACGGCTGGGTGGACTTCTTTCTGATCAGTACGATCGCGACGGTGCCCGCGCTGCTGCTGATCGTATGGATCGCCTGGCGATCGCCCGATCACGCTGAACGACAACCGCCCGCTAGCGCGTCGGTTCGTTGAGTTTTCCACAGCTTTTTTCGCGACCGCCCGGAATCTACTCGCGCGTTATGCTACTCTCCTTCTGGTAGTAACCCTCGACGTCCCGAGCCCATGGGCTTCAGAGAAATTTGTACAAACGAACCCTTTTGAGAAATCCAAGCGGACCATGCGGCGGCCAAAATGGCTCGCGCGCTGACTCCTCCGACGCCGATCGCCTCCCGCGGGAGAGCCGATTTCCGCGAAGTTGTGATATCTCTCACCTTCGCGAACCTATCGATGAAGGAGATGCCGCCATGATTAAGTCTGTCTTTCACGTCAACGTTAACGTGACGGATTTCGATCGCTCGCTCGCGTTCTACAAGCTGGTCGGATTCAAGGTCGTGCTCGATATCGGCGAGGGTCCCAACGAGGGCAACGACGTCGGACTCGGTATTCCCAATAGCATCGCGCGCGCCGCGTTGTTGTCTCTGAGCGATGACCCGCGCGCAACCCGCATCGACCTCATCGAATGGAAGAAGCCTCCCACCGAGGGCGCAGCGCCCGCGCATCTGTATCACACGGGTATCGCGCGCATCGCGCTGTTTACCAAGAATATTGACGAAGAGTATCAGCGCCTGAAGGCGGCCGGCGTCGCGATGGTATCGGAACCGGTCGTGATCAAGTTTCGCAACAAGGCCGGCGCAAAGTTCTTCTGCTTCAAGGACCCCGACGGTACGTTCCTCGAACTGATCGAACCGTTCAACGGGTAGTCAGGTGAAGTGCGGTTATCTCGTGGATAGTCAGCTCTCGCAGGCGACCAAACGGTCGCGAACGGAACTGGCTGTCCACGCGATGGAACCGCGCTCTGCGTCTTCATCCAAGCACTACCCGCACGCGATGGGTAACGCCGTCATCGATAAGGTCGATCTGCCGCGCCTCCGCCGGCACCGCCGCGCCGTCCACTTCCAGACTGGTAACCCCGCGACTGACTCTACGAGGATTCTCGATCGCAATCTCATAGCGCGCAGAATGGTACCTGAATGTGATTTCGTAGCCGGGCCAGCTTGCCGGTATGCACGGCTCGATGTTCAGCCTCTCGCCCCGCAACCGAAATCCGAGTATCCACTCGAGTCCCGCTCGATAGGTCCATCCCGCCGACCCGGTGTACCAGGTCCATCCGCCGCGCCCGATGTGCGGGGGCGTCGAGTAGAGGTCGGCGCACGCGACGTATGGCTCCACCTTATATCGATGCATACCCACCAGCGTCCGCGAGTGATTGATGGGGTTCAGGGCCGAAAACAGCTCCGCGGCTTTGTCGCCGTCGCCGATTATCGCGAAGGCGATTACCGACCATACGGCGGCATGGGTGTATTGGCCGCCGTTCTCGCGAATTCCCGGTGGGTAGCCCTTGATGTAGCCGGGATCGAGCGGCGTATGATCGAACGGCGGGGTGAACAGCAGGACCATTTGCTCGTTGGAGCGGTAGAGGTATTGGTTCACCGCCGCCATCGCGAGCGCGGCGCGATCCGGATTCGCGGCACCCGAAATCACACCCCAGGATTGTGCGATGGAATCGATGCGGCATTCTTCGCTGGAGGCCGCTCCCAACGCGGTTCCGTCATCGAAATAGCCGCGCCGATACCAGTCGCCATCCCATCCTTCCCGCTCGAGCGACTCCTGCAAGCCGGCCGCATGCTGGCGCCAGCTTGCCGCGTGGGCCGTATCGCCGCGATCGTCCGCTAACCGCGCAAAGGCCGCAAGCGCGGCATAGAGGAACCAGCCCAGCCAGATGCTTTCGCCACGCCCAGCTTCGCCGACCCGGTTGAACCCGTCGTTCCAATCGCCCGCGCCAATAAGCGGCAGGCCATGAATGCCGACCTTCAAGCTGTGATCGAGCGCGCGGGCACAGTGCTCGTAGAGCGAACCGTGCTCGGCCGACTCGGTCGGCAGAAAGTACGAGTCAGCTTCGCCGGGTTGCAGAACGGCGCCCTCGAGAAATGGAATCGTCTGGTCAAGCACCCCGCGATCGTTGGTGGCCTCGACGTATTGCGCGGCGGTAAACGGCAACCATACGGGGTCATCGGAGACTCGCGTACGCACGCCTTGACCCAGCGGCGGCAGCCACCAATGCTGCACGTCGCCGGCGCTGAATTGACGCGCGGCGGCACGCAGCAGATGCTCTCGCGCGAGGTCCGGCTTTGCTACCGCCAACGCCATTACGTCTTGAAGCTGATCGCGAAAGCCATACGCGCCGCTGGCCTGGTAGAATGCGGACCGCGCCCACAGCCGGCAGGCGAGGGTTTGGTAGAGCAGCCAGCGGTTAAGCATTATGTCCATCGCCCGATCGGGCGTTTTCACCTGGACCGTGCCGAGAATGTCTTCCCATTGACGCTTGACCGCGGCGAGCACCCCGTCGAGATCGGCAGCGCGATACTTCTCGACCAGTGCGAGCGCGTCGGCCTTGATCGCCCCTTCGCCCAGGAAGAATACGATTTCGGCCGCGCCATCGGGCTTGAGTTCGACGCGGGTCTGCAAGGCGCCGCACGGGTCGAATCCGGCGTCGGCCCGATTCGACAGCGACGCGGAAGTGGCGAGCGCGGCCGGGTTATCGAGACTGCCGTTGCGCCCAAGAAACTCAGTGCGATCGCCAGTCCACGAGGTCTGGCGACCACTCATATCGAGGAACGCCACGCGGTCACCGTAATCGGCTCTGAACGAGTTTCGCGCCAGGATCGCGTGGCTAACGGGATCGACTTCGGTCACGATGAAGGGCGCGGAAACTCCGCGCGCGGTGCCGAGCACCCATTCGACATACTGCGTGACCGAGAGGCGCCGCGAGCGTCCCGACATGTTTCTTATTTTCAGCCGCGAGATCTTGATCGAATCCGAGATGGGCACGAACTGTTCGAGTTCGAGCGAAATCCCGTGAGAGGTATGCTCGAAAACGCTGTAGCCCTGGCCGTGACGAACGGAATAAGGGGCAGCCTCCTCGCGAATCGGCAAGGCCGTCGGGCCCCAAAGTTCGTTGGTCTCTTCATCACGGACGTAGATTACCTCGCCGGGCCGGTCGCTCACCGGATCGTTCGACCACGCCGTAATCTGATTTTCGCGGCTGTTGATCGCCCAGGTGTAGCCCGCACCCTCCGCGGAAACCTGGAAGCCGAAGGCCGGATTGGCGATCACATTGATCCATGGCGCGGGCGTCCACTGCCCCTCGCCGAGAATCGTCACGTACTCGCGACCATCGTGAGCAAAGCCTCCAATGCCGTTGAAGAACTCCAGCGCGGGCCGGGTCCAGGTGCTGGCCGTTTGGCCGGGCGATGGGGTGCGTCGCGGCGGCGGTCCGGCAGCGGGCTTCGCTACTTCCAGGCGTTTGACTTGTTGGGCCAGCGTTCCACGCCGTCCGATCAGCACGGCGCGCGCCACGGTCTGCAAAAGCCTTTGCACTTCAGCCGAAACCAGGTCGGCGCGGAGCACGAAGATTCTCCCTTGGGAGCGATCCTGAACTGAATCCGGCGGCCCCTGATGCGCTCGTGCCAGCGCGTCCAGCGCGATTTGCAAATCCTGAGCGTAGGACGGCGGCCGCTCGTTCAGAATTACGAGATCGACATCGAAGCGCTTCATGCGCCAATACTCGTGGGCGCGCACCAGCTCGCGAACGATTTCCAGATCTTCGCTTTCGTCGATCCGCGCCAGCACGATCGGGAGGTCACCCGAAATTCCATTGGCCCACAGCTTCGAAGGTTCGCCCTCGCCGCGCCGCAGTACGTCGGGCGACGGCCGCAACGTCGGGTCGGTATAGAGCACGCGATTGGCGAGCCGCTGGAAGAGATGCGCTTCGTCGGGGGTAACGTCGAGGTGATGGAGCTGGACCTGCGCCTGGGTCCAGGCAAGCGTCACCGCCCGCTCGAAGGCGGTGGTATCGTTATGCTTGTCTACCAGGTCGAGCGCGAGGTCGCGGGTCGGTGCGATCATCGTCCAGAAGGCGACGCGCGCCGTGGCGCCCGCCGGGATTCGCACCCGGCGGCGCAGGCTGAAGATCGGATCGAGCACAGTACCGACCGTGTTCGAAAGCGGGCGGCCGTCGATCACCGAGATCGGCGTGCGAACCGCCCGTCCCCGCCCAAGGAAACGTGCGCGGTCCGTTTCGAACTGCGCCGCGCCCGCGGACTCGCCTTCCACCACCGCCAGATGCGCCGCCCAGACGCAGGTATCGCTCGGCGAACGCTGCCTGCGCGTCGCCAGCAATGCCCCGACGTTGTCCTCGAACTCCGTCTGCACGAACATCTTCGAGAACGCCGGATGGGCCGCGTCGGCGGCGTCGGGCGCCAGCACGATTTCGGCGTACGATGTCAACTCGATCTCGCGCGTGCGATTGCCCAGATTCGAGATCGAGACGCGGCGGACTTCGGCGTCATCCTCGCCCGAGACTGCGACTTCGAGCGTCGTAATAATGGTGCCGTCGCGTCTTATAATCTCCGCTCGATCCTCCGAAAACCGCACTTCGTAACTGTCGGCCTCGACACTGCTCGGCTGGTATCCGGCCGACCAAACTCTGGCACTGTGGACATCGCGCAGGAAAATGTAGGCGCCCCAGGAATCGGAAGTCGCGTCCTCACGCCATCGTGTGACCGCCAGGTTCTGCCAGCGGCTGAAGCCCGCACCCGCGGCAGTGATCATCACCGTGTACCTGCCGTTCGACAGGAGATGCGTGCGCGGCGTCAAATCGTGCGGTGAATGGAAGCGCCGGATGGTCGGCGGGCTGATCTCACGAACGTTAGCGTCGGTCTCGACCTCTTCGGCCCGCGGGCGCGCAAGCTCGGCCTCGCGCGGAATCTTCTCCTGCAGCAAAAGCTCGGTGGCTTGAATGATGGGATCGGCGTGAAAGCGCGTACGCATCGTTCCGTCGTGGAGCGCGTCGGCGATCGCCACCAGCGTCATCCCCTGATGATGCGCCATGTAGGCGCGCACGATCGCGGCAGTCTCACCCTCGGGCACGCGCGCCGGTGTATAGTCCAGCGCCTCATAGTAACCGAAACGCCCGAGACCGCCGGCGCTGCGCAGCCGCGAAAAGTTTTTCGCCGCCGACTCCGCATCTATCATCGATGCCAGCGCCGTCGCATAGGGCGCGATGACCGCGTTCTCGCGCAGCCCGCGCTTCAGTCCGAGACCAGGGACGCCGAAGTTCGAATACTGGTAGGTGAGCTCGAGATCCCGCGCGTTGTAGGCGGATTCCGAGATACCCCACGGCACTCCCAGCTGCTGGCCGTATTCCATTTGGCGCCGCACGACGAGCCGGTTGGTTTGCTCGAGCAGGCTGCCGGCTGGAGCGCGCATCACCAGCGACGGCATCAGGTACTCGAACATCGATCCCGACCACGAGATCAATGCCGCGCCGCGATCCACCGGCGTCATCTCGCGGCCCAGGCGAAACCAATGCTTGGCGGGCGCGTCACCCTTGGCGATAGCGACGAAGCTCGCAAGGCGCGCCTCGGACGCCAGCAAATCGTAACAGTTTGGATCGAGACTGCCGTCCGCAATTCGGTAGCCGATCGAAAACAGATGGCGTGCGGAATCGAAGAGGAAGTCGAATTTCATCGCGTCGAACATCTTGGCCGCAGTCGCCGCCAGCGCCGTCAGCCGCCGCTCGAGGGCCTGGGCGGCATCGGCCGAGCGCGCGAGCGCGGCCGTCGTCGTGGCGGATTGTGCGCGCGAATCGTCCGTGGCCGCAGTGGTCGCGTTCGTAGTTTCCGATGGCGAGGGCGCAGCAGATGCGTTTATCCCTTGAAGAGCGAGCTTGTCGGTTGCCTCGGCGCAGCGATCAGGCAAGTCGCCCAGGCGCGGTATCGCTTCAACGAGCGGGCTCGCTGTTCCTGCAACGTCGAGGCAGCTCGACCAGGGTGCGAGCAGTTCGAATTCACGCCGCCGGCTGTCGATAGCGGTGCGTATGGCGTTCGCCCAGGCGATCAACTCCGCTGCATCCGGGTCGTCGCGATCGCTGGTCAGCATTTGAGCGATGTCGATGGCGGAAGCTGCGTGGAGGGTAAGCTCAGCCAACTGCGCGAACAGGCCCGTGGGACTTTGGATGACCGACCGCAAGATGACGTCAAGGGCGTTGAGCACCTCGGTCAATTGCTTGGGCGTGACAGTGTGCGTGCGCATATCCGGGACGAGCGCGGAGAGCGACTCACGCGTCAAGGCGATCGCATCTTCAATCCCTGAGCGCCACGACGAATTAACGATCGGGTGGTCGATGATCTCGCGGCAAGCATTGCCGAACGCGAGCAGATGTCCCGCCAGATTTCCGCTATCGACCGAGGAGACATACTTCGGATCGAGCGGCCGCAAATCGCTGGTCTCATACCAGTTGTAGAAATGGCCGCGAAACAGTTCGAGCCGGCCCATGGTCGCGAACGTCGCTTCCATCCGGTCCACGAATTCATACGTTCCGATCCAGCCGAAGTCGTGCGCCGCGACCGCCGACAGCAGGTACAGCCCGATGTTGGTGGGAGACGTTCGATGCGCCAGTACCGGCTTCGGGTCTTCCTGGAAGTTGTCGGGGGGAAGCATGTTATCGGCCGCGGTCACAAAGGTCTCGAAGAAGCGCCAGGTGCGGCGGGCGATCAATCGGAGCGCCTCGGCGTCGCCGGCGGGCAATGGCTTGGAGCCGGCTAATTCAGGAACGCGGCTCACCCACCACGCGACCACCGGGGAAAGTAACCAGAGCATGATGAAAGGCGCCGCAATCAGCGCATTGCTAGGCCTCGTGAACGCCACCGCGAACCCGGCCGCAACCCCGAGCGCGAGACCGCCGGACATCCTGCGGTAGAAGCCTCGAAGATCAAGCCGCGTGGTCAATTGGGCCTGAGCCGCCGTGACCCATTCGAGCATTCGGCGATGACTCACCAACAGGCGGTAGAGGGTACGCGCGATGGCGTCGCCCATCAGCCACACCTGATGTGCGAGCAGCGTCACCATCATCACGATCTGGATCGCGGCGAGCGTGAAATCCGCGCCGACCGCACGGGCATGGCTGCGGTTGAATATATTGCGGCGCTGCGAAACGGGCCCGGTGAGAATCGGCAACAGGGCCGGCAGCGCAAGTGTCGCCACCACGAAACCCGTCCAGATTCGAGCGGCCGTGGGAGCGAGACTCCATCCTGCCACCAAGGCGAGAAAGGCCGCGGGCGGAGACAAGGTACGGCGCAGGTTATCGATCATTTTCCAGCGCCCGATCAATGGAATAGCGACCGGATCGCCGGGTTTCGCGACAGCGCCGGAATTGTGGGCGCGCCCGAATATCCATGGCAGCAACTGCCAATCGCCACGCGCCCAGCGATGTTGTCGGGCGGCGGCAACGTCGTACCGTGAGGGAAACTCCTCGACCACCTCGACGTCGGTGACCAGTCCCGCGCGCGCGAAGATGCCCTCGAAGAGGTCGTGGCTCAGAAGCGTGTTGTCGGGAACCACGGTGCCCAAAACGGCCTCGAACACGTCGACGTCGTAGATGCCTTTGCCGCTGTACGAACCTTCGCCGAACAAATCCTGGTACACGTCGGAGACCGCAAACGCGTATGGATCGATGCCGCTAGCGCTCGAGAAAACGAGCTGAAAGATCGATCGGCCATGACCGGTCGGCAGCGAAGGCGTGACGCGCGGCTGGAGCACCCCGTAGCCCTGGACAACGCGGCCACTGGCCGCATCGATCCGCGGCCGGTTGAGCGCGTGGGCCATCTTGCCGACCAACCGTTTGGCGGTGCCACGCGGCAGGCGCGTGTCGGCGTCAAGCGTGATCACGTAGCGCACCCCGGTCGGTACGGCCTCCGCGTGTCCTCCATTAGCGAGAAAAGTGGTGTCGGTTGCGCCACGCAGCCAGCGGTTAAGTTCATGCAGCTTGCCGCGCTTGCGTTCCCAGCCCATCCATTTTCCCTGCGCCGCATTCCAGCTTCGCCGGCGATGGAGCAGGAGGAATCTTGCGCCGTCCGGGGCCGGACCGTGGCGCTGGTTCAGGCGTGCGATCGCGGCCATCGCGGTGCCGAGAAGTTCGTCGTCACCAGGCGCGGTTTCGGTCGCGGAATCGGTCCAATCTGAGAGCATCGCAAAACGAAGGTCGCCGTCCTGACTGGCGAGATAGTGCACCTCGAGGCGTTCGATTTGCTCCTCGATCTCCGCCGTCTTGGTCAGCAGCGTGGGTACGACGACGATAGTGCGCAGGTCGGCGGGGATGCCGTCGTGAAGCTCCAGGCCCGGCAACGTGGTCGGTCCGACGCAAATCGTGACGGTGCGGTTCACCAGCGCTATCGCGATTTCCATGGCGGGGAGCAGTGCGAGCATCGCCAGGAGCAATCGCTCTTGGCCGCCGACGCCGCACGCCCTGAGCGCGAGCACGATCAATGCGACCGTGATCGCAGTGACGAGGAAGATCGTCGCAAGATAAGCCGGAATTTCGGCAGTATCGTTGGCGCGGACGATTCGTTCGCCAAGCGGCGGGCGAAATCCTATTTCCCGTTCGATCTCGCGTCGGCCTCGCGAGATCAGGTAATAGCCCGGGTCCTGCTCGCGACGGACCGTCACCTCTTCGCGGTTCGGACCAACGGGGGCCGCGCGCTGGGCGGCCGCGACGCTGAGCTGGGCCACTTCGATCTCGCTGTGTCCGGAACCGCGTGCGAGTTCTTCAATCGCGTGGCGATAGCGATCGCGCGTCGGGAAATCCATCGCGGCAAAGTTGCTGCTCGCGCGCAGGACGGCGTCCACCTGGCTGACGCTTTCGAAGAACTCGGCCCAGTCAGCCGCGGACATGAAGCGCATGCTCGTGATCACGTTGCGCACGGTCACATTCATCGCGCCCTGCGCCTGATGCTCAGCGCGCACAATCTCGTCGGCCGTGGTGCCTTGGGCGAGCAACCGTTGATCCAGCCACAGCAGCGCCGGCATCACCTTGGGATCCTGATCGCGAAGGCGCTGAACCAGTTCGACCGCGAATGCTCTGGGCAGCGGCGTTTGATCGAAATCCTTCAGCACGGCGTCGGCGGATTCCGCCTCATGGCCGCCAACTCCAAGGAGCCGGTTGGCAATCAGGTCGGCGCGGTGCCGCGACGCGCGGCTCCGCACGATGATCTCGGCTGCCCGTCGCAGGTTCTCGACCAAGACGATTCTCAGGGTAATCGCGATCGCCCAAAGCTCGCCGATCGTCAGCGGCTGTACCTGCTGATAGGCCTGCACAAACTTTGCGAGCATCTGCGGATCGAAACGGCTGTCGCTGTGTGCAACGAATGCCCAGGCGATACCGTAAACGCGCGGATAGCCCTCGAGCGGCCCCGTGGCGAGCTTCGGTAATTGACGATAATAGCCGCGCGGAAGGTCGGCGCGAATTTCGCGAATCTGCTCTTCGACTATATGAAAATTGTCCACCAGCCATTCGGCCGCGGGGGTGATGGCACGCTCCTCGCGCACGGCCGCGGCGGTAGCGCGATAGGCCTCGAGCAAGACCCTGCCGTTTTCCTGGAGCCGTTTCGCCAAACGTCGTCCGGTCTTCGGCCGGTTCGTGACCGACTGCGCGGTGGCGAGGCTCGCTGCATGTTGTTCGAGGCGTTCGATGCCGAACAGTTCCGCGCGGATCGGATCTTCGGTATGTGCGGCGAAGTCCGAGGACGAAGCCTTAGCAGTGCGAAAGAACACAAGATTCACACGGGTCTCTCAATTCCGCGCCAAGGGCGGAGCTCAGGACGGTCCAACGGTTGTTTTTGTATGAACTGAGCTGTGACAGGTGCTGCTTCACTCAGACTACCACGATTGCGATCGCCCGTGGGGCATTGCAGATACGCTAAAGCGGAAGCGATTCGCTTGATCGCGTGCTATGAAGGAACTGGGAAAGTTGGAGAGATCGCGCTGAACTCGGGGGTAATCGATGGCAGTGAATAATCCAAAGCACGTGCTCGAGGGATATCGGGTTTTAGACTTCAGCCAGGTGGTCGCGGGGCCGACCGCTACCCTGATGATGGCGGAGATGGGAGCGGAGGTGATCAAGGTTGAACTGACGCCGGCCGGCGATCCAAGCCGCCTCGGGCCCTTCAGAATCGGTGAGCGCAGCGGCTACTTCGTGCAGCACAATCGCGGAAAGAAAGACCTGTGTATCGACGCCAAACATCCTGCAGGGTTGACGATACTCAAGGAACTGGTCGCAAAGGTTGACGTCCTGGTGCAGAACTTCGCGCCCGGCGTGATCCAGCGGCTCGGGCTCGGTTATGAGACGGTCAGCGCGATCAATCCCAAAATTGTCATGTGCTCGATGTCCGCCTTCGGTCAGAGTGGACCGCTCGCGCAGGAACCCGGGTTCGATTATCTCGGCGCGGCCTATGCCGGCGTAACCTCGATGGGTGGGGAGGCTGGCGGAGCCCCGTATTTTCCGATGATTGCGTTTGGCGACGTCAGTACCGGAGTCCACGCGATGGGTGCGATTTGCGCGGCGCTGCTCTACCGCGAACGCACCGGCTGCGGGCAACATCTCGATATTTCCCTGCTCGACAGCTACTTCCATTACCATGAGGCCGGCGTCGAGGCGCACAGTCTGAGCAAAGGCGCATTCAAGCCGACCCGATCCGGGCGGCATTCGTGGTACGCGGTCCCATGTGGCGTGTTCAAGGGCAAGGAACGCTACATCCTGATCATCGCGCCGCTCGAACAGCATTGGGTGAAGCTGTGCGCCGCGATGGGTCAGCCGGAGTTGGCGCGTGACCCGCGCTTCACCAACAACGACGCGCGGCTGAAGAACCTGCCGGAACTAATTGCGCTGATCGAACAGTGGATACAATCGATGCCGAGTGACGACGCGGCGGTGGAGGCGATGAAGGCGCAGCGCGTGCCGATGGCGCCGATACTGTCGGTCGAGGAGGCGGTGCGACATCCGCATCTGCGCGAGCGCGGGACGGTGCGGACGGTCCACGACCGCATCCTGGGGGACTTCGACGTGCCGGGATTCGCGCTGCGGTTTTCCGATTTTCCCGAGCGGCTCGAACTAGAGGCGCCGCTGCTCGGCGAGCATAACGAGGAGATACTTACCAAAGTGCTCGGCTATCCCGCCGCACGCGTGCGCGAACTCGAAGGGGAGGGCGTTCTGCACAGCGCACCGTATTAGCCTGGATTCACCAGCCGAGGCTTCCTTGCGTGGGATCGCGGATACGCGCGATGTTATGGCACCCCGGGGGGCGAAAGGCCGATGCACTGCTCAAAGTGTGGCTCGGACAATCCGGCCGTCAACAATTTCTGTGCGAATTGCGGCGGTCCGCTCGGCGCGCAGTGCGCAAAATGCGGCGCTGAGAATCCATTAACCGCGAAGTTTTGTGGGAAGTGCGGTTCGCTCCTTGGTGCGTCCGTCGGCTCCGCAGTATCCACAGACTCGCCGGTCTTGACGCGCGAGGCGTCCGGTGAGCGGCGACATCTTACGGTGCTCTTCTGCGACGTAGTGGGCTCCACGGCGATTGCTGCGCAACTGGATCCCGAAGAATGGCGCGAGACCCTCGCCGGATTTCATAGTGCAGCGGCCGCGGCGATAACGAGCTTCGACGGGCACGTCGCGAAAAACCTTGGCGATGGCGTGATGGCCTACTTCGGCTGGCCGGCGGCGCATGACAACGACGCGGAGCGCGCCGCGCGCGC
>DASXFX010000184.1:0-21346 GCA_036489375.1 Binataceae bacterium (SeqCode)
GGCGGCGATCCGGTTTCCCGGATCGCCGCCGCCGCAAACCCACTTCGGTCTCGGCTCACGCCGAGGCCGAAAACCCACTCCTGACTATTTGCCGACTACGAATGCGCAGCTAGTCGTGCCGCTGCCACCGATATTCAGGATGCCGAACTTCTTCGCCCCGGGCACCTGGTAGTCGCCCGCATTGCCAGTCACCTGTCGCCACGCGTCGAGCATCTGCCGCACGCCGGTCGCACCAACCGGATGACCCGCGCCGATCAGCCCGCCGCTCGGATTGATTGGCAACTTGCCGCCCATCTCGATCACGCCCTCTTCAATCGCCTTCCACGATTCGCCCGGCTTGGTGATGCCAAAGTGGTCGATCGCCATGTACTCGGAGGTCGTGAAGCAATCGTGCGTCTCGATCCCCGATAGGTCCGTCGCGCCGGCAACGCCCGCACGCTTGAAGGCATCGAGGATCGCTTGGCGCGTATGCGGCAGCACGTACGGATTGTCCTTGCTCTCTGCCACCTTCGTATCGAATTCGATTGCTGCCGTATGATGGCCCCAGCCGAGAATTCGCGGCAGATCTTCGACTTTCTGGCCGTTGCGCTTGGCCCATGCGTTCGCGAATTTCTCCGATGCGAGGAACACCATCGCGGTGCCGTCCGTTACTTGCGAACAATCGCGAACTTTGATGCGTCCAGCGATCACTGCGTTGGCTTTCGCCTGCGCCTGCGGATTGCCCTCCGTCACCGGCCATCCGCGCGTCTGCGCCCGCGGATTGTGCCGCGCGTTCGCATAGTTCACCGCCGAGATTTGCGCGAGGTATTCATCCTTCAGCCCGAAGCGCTTATCGTATTCGTCGCCGAGGCGTCCGAACAACCGCGGGAACGGATACTCCTTGCCCTTACATTCGCGCTCGTACCATCCTGCCGTGCCGAGAAAATCGCCGCCGGTTGCGGTATCGACGGTCTTCATCTGCTCGAGTCCTACCACCGCTGCAAGGTCGTAGCGGCCCGCCTCGATTTCCGCCGAGGCCGCCAGTATCGCGATCGATCCCGAGGCGCATGCGGCCTCATGGCGGCTGGTCGGGATACCCGCGAAAGCCGGATTCGTCTCCAGAAAAAAGGCACCCAACTGGCCCTGCTTCGAGTAGAGTTCCGCCGCGAAGTTGCCGACATGAGCCGTCTCCACCTCGTGCGGCTCGATCTTCGCACTCGCGATCGCGTCGCTCACGATCTCGCTCATGACGTCAACGAAATGCTTTCCTTCGCGCGCCCAGTTCCGGGCGAAATCGCTCTGGCCTCCGCCGAGGATATAGACGGGTGGTTGTTTCATTTTCACGATCTCCTTGTCCGAACTTGACGCGCGCTCAAGGGCGCGCGGCTTGAGCACAATCTAATACTTTTCTCAGCGATTTGCGCTACCCGCGCCGCCACGATCGATGGAACTCCCAGCCGCTTCGAGTGGCGCGACGCCCGCGCTGTCGCACTCCGCTCACCGTCTAGCGGCGCAGGCGAACGTATAGAAATCCGTCGCCGAGGCGTCCGTCCTTCACGATACTGCGGGCGAGTTGCGCTTCGAGCGCATAGCCCGCCTTCTCCAGCACGCGGCGCGATGCCGGATTCCACTCGAACACCAGCGCTTGTATCCGTTCGAAAGGAAACTCGGCAAACGCATAGCGCGTCATCTCGGTCAGCGCCGCCGTCGCGACTCCATTGCCCCAGTACGGCTCGCCAATCCAATAGCCGATATCCGCGGTCAACTGCTGGACATCCGTCAACGGGTCGATTCCGATACCGCCGATCGCTACCCCGTCGAGGTCGATTGCGAACTGCGTGCACTTGCCGGTTTCGGCTTGGCAATGTGCAATCCAGCTCTCGGCATCGACGCGCGTGTAAGGATCGGGAAAGCGATTCTTGACGTTGAACCAGATTTTGCGGTTGTCCGCGAGCCGCACCAGCGCGTCCGCATCGGTCGCCATCCATTGACGCAACGCGATTCGATCACCGATCTTCATTGAATCGCGCACACCTCCGATCTCGTCTCCTTAACCATCCCGGCGCGCTATCATCCCGCCGCGTCGTCTAACCGGCAAGACGTTCGCTGAGTTCGATCAGGTTGGTCACCACGAGGTCGGCCTCAATCCCCCACGGATCGAGCATCGCACGAGGATTGCGCCTGACCCATGCGGTCCGCAAACCGGCCGCATTCGCTCCGATGATGTCGAAGGGATTACTCGATACCAGCCAGGTCTCGCTCAACGCGGTGCCCGTACGTAACGCCAGATGGCGATATACCGCCGGCGCCGGTTTGTAGGTCTTAATCTCATCGACGCTGACCACGTCGGCGAACATCGCTAGCAAGCCCGCATGGTTCAAAACCGCGCTCACGAAGTCGGCCTCCCCGTTGGAAAACGCCACCATCCGAGTACCCCGTTCGCGGATCCGCGTCAGGCTCGGCTCGGCGTCTGGAAATGCGGGTAATTGCCGATACGCTTGCAGCAGCGTCGCCGCCGCTTCCGGCGAAATCTGATGTCCGAGGCTGCTTGCGGCAAACTCGAGCGCCTGCGCCGTGCACACCGAAAATGGCTCATAGAGGCCCATCAGCGAGCGCCGCCAGGTATATTCGAGTTGCGTCGTTCGCCACAGTTGCGCAACGCGCTCCGCGTCCTCGCCGACGAATTTGCGCAGCTCGTCGCCGATTCCGAGTGGGTCAACCAAGGTCCCGTAAACGTCGAAGCCAATTGCTGTCGTCGATGCCATCGTTCAGCATCATAACTCGCCCGCACGCCAGCGCGAATGACTCCGCCGCGCATCACTCGGCCGCGCTCCTGTGCTAACGTTTTGTCCATGCCCGGAACCATCAGGACCATCTATTTGTGTGGGCCCATCATGGATGCGGAGCCGGCCGCCGCCAAGGATTGGCGCACCCGCGCCAAGGAGCGTCTCGCCGGCCGCTTTATCCTGCTCGATCCGCTTCGTCGCAACTTCCGCGATCGCGAAATCGACTCCGCCAACGAGATCGTCGAGTTCGATCTGCAAGACGTCCGCGATGCCGACCTTTTGCTCGTCAACTACTGCAAGCCTTCACTCGGCACCGCGATGGAAGTCTTTTACGCCAGTCACGATCTCGGCAAGTTCGTGATCGCTTTCAGTCCCTTGAGCTACGCCGATTGCTCGCCCTGGATGGTCCGTTTCTGCACCAAGATTCTGCCCGATCTCGAAAGCGCGCTGACTTATATCGAGCGTCATTTTCCGTGATTGGCGTCGCGATCAGATGGCGATAGCGCGCAGTACCTGAGATTCCAAACTTGCCCCCGGTATGATTCACTAGACCGGGCTTGGCGTTGATGACAGTGTGTAGCTGTAGCGCGCGTGCACCAGCTGCTGTATTTGTGGCTGGCGCTCAGCGAACTTCGTAAAAAGATCCGCGACTGCATTGGATCTCGGAATCTGCAAGGGTCGTCAGACTCTATATTGCGAAGGGGGGTGGGGGATTTGATGGACGAGAAAATCGGCAAATCGCGGCAAAACCGTATCAGCCGGCGCCGCATGGTCCAGGTGAGCGCGGCGGCCGCTGCGGCCACCATCGTCATCCCTCGTCTCGCACTGGCCGATGACTGGATTCGGGTGGACGGTGTACCGATGACCTCGACCGTGCCCGGCCGCTCATCGATCATGCGATGGAGGCCGAACAAGGCTCCTGTCCAAACTCAATATCAGCCGCTGACCGCACCCGGCCAATTTCAGACCGTCCGTTACACCCCGACTCGATCTTATACCGGCGAGACCCGCTCGCTCTCGATGTATAACACTCACACCGGCGAGAGCCTCAATACGGTTTACTGCGAGAACGGGCGCTATGTCCCCGAGGCCTTGCGCGAGGTCGATTTCTTCTTTCGCGACTTCCGCGCCAACCTGGTCAAGCAGATCGATCCACGCCTGCTGGACCTGCTCCACACGATTCATCAGTCCAGCGATTCCGGCAAACCCTTCAATCTCGTTTCGGGCTATCGCTCCCCTCAAACCAACGCGATGCTGGCGCTGCAGTATGAGGGCGTCGCCCGCCACAGTATGCATATCGAGGGCAAGGCCGCGGATATCAATCTCCCGGGACGCCAGCTTTCGCTGCTTCAGCGCGTCGCCTTGGCGCTGCGTTACGGCGGTGTCGGCTACTACCCGCAGTCGGGCTTCGTCCACGTCGATACCGGACGTGTCCGCCGCTGGGGCTGAGCGCAACCGCCCTCAAACGTTACACACCGTCGGCTCGCGCACTCGATGCGGACCTCCTCGCGCACTCGCAAGGGGGACTCGCCCAATTCCAACTTTGAACGTTGCGCGCTACTTTGAACCCAGCGCATCGGCTTGCACGCACCGCTCTTTCGCTAACTTCGCGTGAGCGGGCCGCGAGTTCCCCGATCTGCGTAGGAGGACCTCGGCGATGGCCGGACCGCTCGACGGAATTCGTGTAATCGACCTCACCCAAATGATCTCGGGTCCGATGGCAACCATGATCCTCGCCGATCAGGGCGCCGACGTAATCAAGATCGAGCCGCCCGCCATCGGCGACCTCACGCGCACGATGGGCGGGCGCAAACGCGGCATGTCACCGACCTTCGCCGTCGCCAATCGCAACAAACGCTCCGTCGTGATCGATCTGAAACAGCCGCGCGGCCTCGCCGTGCTCAAGCAATTGGTTGCCAACGCGGACGTAGTCGTGCAGAACTTCCGTCCCGGCGCCGCGGAGCGCCTCGGCGTCGGCTACGACGCGCTCCGCGAAATCCGGCCCGATCTGATCTACGTCTCGATCAGCGGCTTCGGCGAAAAAGGACCATACGTCCACAAACGAACTTACGACCCCGTCATCCAGGCAATCTCCGGGCTGATGTCGATTCAGGCCGACGAGACCGGCCGCCCGCGCATGATTCGTGTGATTGTGCCCGACAAGGTGACCGCGCTCACTGCGGCGCAAGCGATCACGGCCGCGATCGTCGCGCGCCTGCGCACCGGCACCGGCCAGCACGTGCGCCTCGCGATGCTCGATGCGGTCGTCGCCTTTATCTGGCCCGAGTCGATGCCGGCCTACACCTTCATCGGCCATGAATCCGCGGCAGTGCGGCCGCCCGGTACGCGCGACCTCGTTTTCCAAACCGCGGACGGTTACATCACCGCGGCGGCGAACTCGGACTCGGAATGGGCCGGGCTCGCGCGCACAGTCGGACATCCCGAGTGGATCGAGGATCCACGCTTCAAGCACCCCGCCGATCGTATTCGCAACGCCAACGTGCGCCTCGATCTCACTGCCGCCATCATTCGTACCCGCACCTCTGCCGAATGGCTCACGGAATTCGACGCGGCCGAAGTCCCCTGCGCGCCGATTCAGACCCGTGCCGATCTGCTCACCGATCCGCAGGTCGCCGCCAACGAACTGATCGTGGAATCGGTGCATCCTCACGCGGGCCCGATGCGTCAGCCACGCCCGGCCGCGCGCTTCGAGGCCACCCCCGCGGACCTGCGGTTATTCGCGCCCACACTCGGCGAGCATACCGACACTGTCCTCGAAGAAGCGGGCATCGCCGCCAGCGATCGCGCTCGCCTGCGCGAAGACGGCGTCATCGCCTGACTCGACATCGATTTAAGAAACCGGGATCGCGGTCGATATCAGCGTATCTCACGAAGACGACAGTCGAACATCATTCCGCCAGTAAACATGGCCATGGTCGCCTCAACAACCACGCAGCCGATTTTGGCCGGCACGGAAGGCTCCTTGGCTTTCTCTTCGGCTTCAAATTCAGCTCGGGCCGGAGCGCTGGCTTTCTCTTGCGCTGCGGCCTTGGCGGACGCGTCGGCGGCAGCCTGAATCTCTTGCGGCGTGGACTCAGCAGACTTGCCCGTTCGGGCCTTGTATTCCGAACACGAGCTCTCATCACCTTGGCGGGCACAAGTGAAGCGAAGAAATTCCAGACTTGGAGGAGGTCCTTCCGGCTCCTCCGCGCAGCCCGAATGTAAGGCGCAAAGCAGCAAGGGCAATCCAAGAAACTTGGCTATCGAAACTAACGGAACTCGCAAGGCACCTGGCTTGTGACGCTGTGGAGAGGGTCTGGTCGCCAAATCCTGTATCGCTCTATGTTGCCAAATCCTGCCGTCGCTTCATCCGCTGAATCAAACCAGCCCGCAGATGTGCAGTCCTAGCGGCCATGTTTCACTCGATAAGTCGGCCAACAGAGATAGGTGTGAAGGCGCACCATCTGCCGTGGCACGCTCGGATCGGGCGAATCAATCTCGATCTCCGTGAATTCGTCGTCCGCTCCAATGATATCCCCGCACTCCTCGCACGTATTGGCTTTTTGCACTTCATCATATCTCGCCGTTCCTGATCCGAGGGTATCCTATCCAGCGCGCCAAGTCCCGATCCATCTCAATCACCGCAATGCGCCCGACCGCAGCCGCTCCGGGCGTGACGAATCGAAACCTAATCGCCAAAAGCGAAAGCTATCGATTCTCCGCATATGGCGGCGTCGAACATGGGCCTCACTAAGATCCCGTTCCTGACACACGGTACAAGCGGGTCGCGATTTGCGGGATCCACAACGGACGCTTACTGCGCACCTACCTTTGGGTTCATGGGTTCTTCACGACGATGCTGGTGGCAGGTCTCAGTGGTATCGTTCATAAATAGACCTTATGAGAACAGAATTTCGGACCGAACCAAATTACCGCCAGCGGACTCTCGCATGCTGGTAAGCTGTCGCTCGAACTTTTGACGCAAAGCTGGAATCACGAATGGAGGCTAATTATGTCTTCCGATACCGCACTTAAAATAGCCGCTCTCGCCGACAACTCGGATATTCTCACTTATAGCTGGAACGACCGGGGGGTCGCGCCCAGAGGCTACATTCGAGGCATGGCTGTCATGTTCGGTCGGGTGTACTGCAAGCTGAACGCCGGCCGCGACGCCGCCTCCGAAATGGCTACGGCCGATAGTGGAGACGATTCTGTAGATGCGCTCACGTGGTACGCTACCGAGTTCACCCAACTGGGCATGGACAATTCGAGTCCGGGCGTGGACGTTCTCAGGCACCTCTTTGTTCTGCTGACAGGATTGGGAATGCGCGAAAGCTCAGGGAAGCATTGCGAAGGCCAGGACTCGACTTCAACCAACACCAGTGCGGAAACAGCCGAAGCCGGATTGTTTCAGGTCAGTCACAATTCCATTGGCGCTCATTTCCTTCTTCAGGCGCTCTTTGATCAGTATAAGGGCTCGACGGATTTCCTGGATATTTTCAAAGAAGGAGTTTCCTGCGACAGCGCCTCTTTGAAGAACTGGGGTACTGGATCAGGCAAAGACTTTCAGGCCTTGACTAAATCCTGCCCCGCCTTCGCCGTCGAATACGCGGCGTTGGCGTTGCGCAAAGACCGAAGCTATTCAGGAGCGATCAATAAAAGGACCGTCGAGCTTAAGACCGAATGCGACGATTTGTTCAAGTCGGTTTCCGCGTTCATCGACAGCAACGGCATCACAGAAGTCTGACTGCGACTCGGGCGCAACGGCCGTTGATCACGTTCCTGGTACGAATAGCGGGCCCTTCCTCCGACGGCCGCGCTCTGCAAGGAAGTCGCAATCGAACGCCACGCACAGTGGCCTTTCGGTCGTTGTGGGACCTAAGATGCCGTGCTGCCTGTTAGTGGCGGGCTACGTCGATGGCCGCAGCTGGCTCGGTTGCGTACCCGTCGCCGCCATTGTTCCGAGCAGTTCATTTTCGAGGCGGATACGCTCGACTTGATATCGCATTGGAGTCCTTCCATGCGCGAGGTTAGCAGTCTCGAGCGGGTCTCTTATCAGGTCGTACATTTCGTACTCGGTCGGGTAAGCACCTGCGGGATCAAAATACATGGCAAACTTCCAGTTCGCCTCCCGGACACATCGAATATGCGCCGATCCTTGTACCGGCTCCGGTAAGAACAACCCGTCATCATAAGTAAACAGGATGCGGTCCTGGACCGTGCCCCATGGATTCTGGAAGAGCGGCGCGAGGCTCCGCCCCTGAAGATTCAGCATGGACTCCGGCTTAATCCCTGCCACTGACATCAGCGTGGGCAGCACGTCGATCAGGCCCGCCAGCGCATTGGTTTCGAGCGGCTTCGGAAACAGTACCGGATTCGAAAAGATCATCGGGATATGAATCATCTCTTCATACGCGGCGTAGTCTTTCTGCCGCAGCCCGCCGTGCGCGAGGCCTAGCTCTCCGTGATCGGCGACTCTTACAATCAAGGTCTTCTCGGTCAGCCTCTTAGCGTCTAGCAGATTAAGGATCTGCGTTAGCTGAGCGTCGGCCAGCATGTTGAGATACGCATAGAAACGCGAATAGAGGACGGGTTCGGTGCCATTCGTGAAGGGCCAGACATCGTTCAGTGATTCAAGAAACGAGCGCTGAACAGCCGGCTTGGCCGAAAGATCTTCGCCGTAGGTCGGCGGGAGTCCTATAGGAAGCGAATCGAAGGCCGAGACATCATATCCGGACGCTGCAATGTCGCGCGGATAGATGAAGACGTCATGAGGGTTGACCAGGGACACGATCAAGCAAAACGGAGCCTCGGAATCATACGCGGAAAGAAACTCCAGGACATTGCTAACCGTCCCCGCACTGTTACCCGAAACATAACGCGCATCGTTACCGCCAACTCCTCCGCCAAGGCTTGCAGGTTGCGTCAACGAAGTGCCTGCATCCGGGGAGTTCCATCCGGAGAAATTGTAAGTCGTCTCGAGCGCCTCGTCGTTCGCGATTATGTCGCCGATATCCTGCGAACTATCAGCCGAGAAGGGCGTCACAAAAGAGCCCGTCAGATGCCACTTGCCCTTATAGATGACCTCGTATCCCGCGGCCCCGAAGATCGTGGCGAGGTTCGGCAGCGCAGGATTCAGCGTGGCCGGAGTGAGCGTCGCGCGATTTACCGGAGCATAGGTGCTGGTGAGAAACGTGCTGCGACTCGGCGAACACTGACAAGCATTGGCAAAGGCTGAGTTGAAATTGATCCCATGCGCGCGCAGTCGACCCAGTGAAGGCAGATTGGCGTCGGCCCATCCTGCCGGCCAATCGCGAGCCGCGCGCTGCTCATCCGTCATGAGAATCAAGATGTTGGGCTTGTCGAGCATCGGCGCGGTTCGCGAAATCAGATCCCTGACCCCACCGTATCCTGCGCCAGGCAGCATTGCGCCCAATCCGCCGAGACCCGCAAGTTTGAGAAACTTTCGCCGATTCATGATGTCCACACAACCACGAAACTATATTCCCTCTAAAGCCGGAATCTATACTCCCTCCAAAGATCGATGGCTACGACCTTTCGCCGAGTCCATGGACCGCAGTCTAAGTAACTTCGTCCCCGGTTAAGCTCTTATGGACCAACTACGCCTGATAAATTTGCGTGACAGCGAAGATTTGTACTAAAAGCGAAGCTCGAAATTCGTTCGCGAGGACAAGCTATCCAGTGACAAAAGCACCCCGGCACTCAATCCTGCGCCATCGGCGTACTCCCGTTTCCACGATTGCGCTGCTGATTATCTTTGCCTTCTGTTTGATTTCTTATTTCTCCGGTTCGATCGGCGCCAATGCCCAAGACCCTTCTTCGAGCGATTTGGAAAGCCCGATCCCCCAGGCGCTTAGTACGCCTCCGCCTCCCTGCGCGCCGGGACCCGGGGGTCAATGCTCCATTTGCAGCTTTAACGTCAAGGGCGAATCACCTTACGAACAAAGTCTGCCGGTTCCCACGCCACGTCCCGGGTTCGACTATGTCGTGCAGTTAGTCAACGAATCATCCACCCGGATTTTGGCCGCTGCCAACGCACCCAATCAGGGTTCCTCGACCCCGGGCGGGCCCGTGCCTGGACCAGTCGCGGTCGAGCCGCGTGAGAATTCCTGGGTGATGGCACCTAAGGGTACCAATCTCAAATGGCCCGACGGCACTCCGCTGAATACCTTGACCATTGACATCCCGAAGGGCTGGGAAGGTACCGATTGCCCGCAAAGCAATCCCCATTGTGAAGCTAACGGCCCTCGGTTCTATCCGCGCACCGGCTGCAAGTATGACATCGCGCACAACCTTGCCCAGTGCGAGACCGCCAGTTGCGGAGACGCCTACGATTGCGGCAAGCAAGCACTCAGAGACCCACCTCAGGCGAGTGCGGGAAGAACCCCTGCCAGCATTGTTGAATGGACCTTCAACGCGCAAGGCGGACAGGGTTACGTATATCCCGATATAAGCCTGGTGGACGGTGCCACTCTTACCGTCGATGTTCAAGCGCTCGGCGCTCACTGCGCCACCAAGCCTGGAACTCTCGCCGAACCGAACTGGCTAAGCCAGAACCAGCCGCTCTCGGTTCATGGTACTGATCTGCGCAATTCAACTAGATGTATGAAAAGCTTCCGGCTTACACGCGGACAAGTAGGTCAGATTATCCAGGGCGGCGGCGGCGACCCTAATGCCATAGTGGCATGCTTTTCCAATTGCGGCAGGTACGAGTATCCGGGCACACCAGCCGCCGATTGCGATCCCGATACAGACCCTGCCTGCAAATACTGGAAGGACTTTTGCTGCTTTGCTGCCCCCGGAGATCCCGAGGGCATATATGGCGGAAAGTGCACTGTCGATAGCAACTGCGGACAAGGCGGCGGATGCTGGGACCTTGGCGGGGAAATAGGAAAGGTTTGCGCATGTCGGGCATTTATCAAGCAGCAAACCTGTAAGGCCAGCGTATGTACCCATCCGAACCCTCCCGATGCGTCCTCCCAGCCTCCCTTCGGTCATTGCAGCGATGTCACCGGCGTTCCCATTGGCCAACCTGACCCCTCATGTATCGGCGACGATGTCGTGCATACGGTGTTTCCCGGGGCTTACACCTGGCCCAACGATCCTCAAACCTATTCCAGCGATGCGCGCGCTTATCGCGTAATTTTCTCGCCCGGCGGTACCACTGTCCCCATCACAAAATCAGCCGCAGTCCAGAGTTGTAGCTCATTCCCGGCACCCTATGCTTACAAGGCGATGAGGCAGAATTGTAACGACGAAATCGCACAAGGCGCTTTGTTTGGCGGCGCCGTACCGTCGCCCGTATGCAAGACTAGCGATCAGTGCCCTATTATCCCTGGAAGTAGCCCCGCTGCTCGCTATGGATGCGATACCGCCGCGGGGCGATGCGCTACCTGGGCTTGCTCGATCGCCGATGGTGGCCCGGTGAGCACTGGCGCAATCCTGTGCCATTGGTAGCAATGACAACACTTACGTCATGGTGCGATCTGTAAGTGGTCGGCCAAGCGGTTTCATGAATAGTACTTATGATTCGGACATCCTCGCCAAAGGACTCGACGTGATTTTTTGCGGTCTCAATCCGGCTTCGAGCGCGGTCGTAGCGGGGCACAACTTCTCGAATCGAAACAACCGCTTCTGGCCGGTGCTCCATCTCGCCGGGTTCACCGATCTGCGCATCCAACCGCAGGACGAGCGTCGTTTGCTCGACTATGGCTGCGGCATCACCGCTGTCGTTCGCCGGCCAACCCGGAAGGCCGCTGAGGTTTCGCCGGAAGAATTCAGGCGAGCCCGAGTCGGGTTTGAAGCTAAGATGCGGCGTTACGCACCTCGTTCGATCGCCTTTCTCGGCAAGCGCGCCTTGTCGATAATGATCGGTCGGCCAGTTCTCGAGTGGGGCCGGCAGCCATTGGCATTCGCAGGGACGACGGCCTGGATTCTTCCCAATCCGAGCGGTCTCAACCGAAGCTTCACGCTCGACGCTCTTGTAAGCGCATACTCCGAGCTTCGGCTTGAGCTGGCGAGGCTCGCTAAGGCATCCGACCGACCATTGAGTTCCATAGAACACTAACTGGGGGAGTCACCATGAATATGAAAAAGGTCCTGTCATCTTCGTTAGTCTCATTTTGTAGCTTGTTCTTGCTTGCCTCCAGCGTGTGCGCCCAGCCGGCCTGCACGCCTGTCGTCTATGCGTTCCGTCATGCGGAAGATCTTGGAGCGCATCTCACGAAATTAGGGGATCGGCATGCCGATCTTTACATCGAGATGTTAGGCGCCGGCGGATTCGGATCCGAGCACAACTACTGCCCGGTGGGGTATGTGTACTCGACCTACAACGTCAACCTCGATGGAATGCCCGGCACCAATAATCCACTTGAAACCGCCCAGCCTGTGGCAATTGCGGCCTGCACCGCTCAAGGTTCCTGCACTGGCGCTGAACCGCGCGTGCGGACCGTGCTTGGGAAATACTTGTATGAGTACTTGGGCGCGGAAGGTTCAGCTAAGCCGTGCCGAAAATGTCCAGTGAGTGCCCAAGGCTCTGAATTGCGCACCGAATTGATAGCGAACGCCAATAGTGGTTGGTCCAGTGCGATCTTTTGGACGAGCCAGGGCTTGAATATTCTCGGCCAGGCGATATTACCAGGCTTCACGAGTATTCTGGGGTGTTCGACGCTACCTCCCAAAGCGAGTTGCGAGGACCTCAAACCGCCGCGAAATGCGGCTTATGTTTTTGTATTTAACGGAAGTGGTTTCGAGTCGCCGAATTCCGTCACGCGATATGTACAATGCTTCAATGTTCATATTGACTTCTCCGCGTCCCCGTCGAAGCTCGTCGGTCCCGAAGGTAACACGTACTATTGTGGAACCGGCGAAGATCAGACGGGCAACCTACCTGAAATAGGCGAAGCAAATCTCCCCATGTTACAGGGAAAGATTTGTGACACGTCCGATCTTACAGGCGCGAGCCAGCATGGCTACTTTGGTTCCTGTCAATAACCGCGCTGGCGAAGATTCAAATTGGATTGACTCCACCTGTTTCGCTGCTACCGTGAGGAACACTACTGATAAAGGGGAATCGTGTCATGGCAGAATTGGAAGATCGTGTACAGCGGGGCCTCAGCCTGCTTGATGGCAGCTCTGATGAGCAAAAGCGCACTCAGTGCATGCTCAACAAGATCCTTGATTCCAACAATCGTGACGACTACGTCGGCAAGGATTTCTTCAACGTGCAGCAGACCGCTGGAGGCCTGCCGCCCGACAAAACCTTCGATTGGTTTCTCAACGCGATCAAGGGCCACCTGCGCGGCGTCACGCCTTACGATCAGACCGCCGATTATGGACTCATGTCGAGCAGTTTCGCGCCCGAGGTTAGTGACGACGATTTTCGAACCGGGATACTCAGCTTTGACAATGTCATCCGGCAGCACATCCAGTTCTTGAATGGCGTCGTCCATCAAGCCGCGCCGGGCGATGTGCACGTGGCGCTCTGGAATTGGATCCTCGACCAACTCAAGGACGATACCAGTCTTTACGCATGCTATCGGGATTATTTGACCGATGATCGTTGAGGGTCACAAAAGATCGACTCTAATCCAACGATGACGGTTGACGGCGGGCATTTCGCAGCAGCTTGATCTGGATCTCGCCGCTCTATGCCGGCATTTTCAAGATGGACAAAGCTGTGGTCGCGACCGAAGATAAAGTATCCATAGGAGGCGTCCGAATATGACCCGCACGATTCCAATGCGTAACGGCATTTTCCTTGCCCCGTTTCATTCACTCGATCAGGATCCGACCGAAGCACTTCACCGCGATCTCGAACTGCTCGAGAACCTTGACCGACTTGGTTACGAGGAAGCCTGGATCGGCGAGCACCATTCCGCCGGCTTCGAGATCATCGCTTCACCCGAGGTCTTCATCGCCGCCGCCGCCGAGCGAACCAAGAAGATTCGCCTCGGCACGGGAGTGGTGTCGCTGCCGTATCACAACCCTCTCATGACGGCCAATCGCATCATTCAACTGGACCATCAAACCCGCGGCCGCGTGATGTTCGGCGTGGGCCCCGGCCTGCTCCCCTCCGACGCGATGATGCTCGGTATCGATCCAATGACCCAGCGCGATCGGATGCTCGAAGGGCTGAAGGTCATCATGCGGCTTTTCGATGGCGAGGTCGTGACCGAAAAGAGCGACTGGTACAACCTCGTCAACGCTCGCGCACATTTGCTGCCCTACACCAAACCCCATCCTGAGATCGCGGTCGCCAGCGCGGTCAGCCCCTCCGGTGGTCGCGCCGCCGGCAAGTTCGGCTTCGGGATGTTATGCGTGGCTGCCACTAATGCGTATGGCTTCGATGCGCTCGCTACCAACTGGCAGGCCGCAAACGAGATCGCGGCTGAGAACGGCCGTACTATGGATCGCAGCCGCCTCCGACTCGTCGGGCCGGTGCATATCGCCGAGAGTCGCGAACAGGCGCGCAAGAATGTCGAGTACGGTATTCATCAATGGATGGAATATTTCGCGCGTCTGAATCCGCTCGCGCCCAAGTCAACCAGCGGCAAGAATCCGATCGATGACATGATCGACTCTGGCGCCGCTGTGATCGGCACCCCTGCCGACGCCATCGCGCAGTTGCAACGCCTCGAAGCCAAGCAGGGCGAGTTCGGCGCATTCCTCCAACTCGCGCACAACTGGGCGAGCTTTGAGAACACCATCAAGTCCTACGATCTCTGGGCTGAGCACGTCGCGCCGATCTTCAAAAACGCTAACGCAAGCCGTCAGGCGTCGTATGATTGGACCATGTCGAATGCGCAGGACTTCATGGGCCAGGCGATGAATGCGGCTGCGGCGATGATGCAGAAGCACGCCGCAGAGCGCGCCGCGAAGAAGCACGAGCACGCGGAAAGCACGGACGTCACACGAGCAGCTAAGTAGTTCGTCGAACTCAATCGGGGGCGCGGTGAAGTCGCCGCGCCCTCAAGTAGTCGCGGATTGAACGGTGCTCAATACCTGGCCATTGGGGGTATCAGTGATCTCTACCCCGATCGCGCTTAATCCCCGATTCCCGTCCGCTACATCGAACTTCGTGCGCGAACGGCCGACCGGCGGCGAACAACTCCTGGCACTCGTCGCGAATTAGATTCGGGCTCCGCTGTTAAACTTATTGCAGCCGGCACCGCAGCTTCGATTGCCGTCGGCTTCCCGGTCACACTTATTGCCATCGGCTTCGCGGCTTCGAGCACTGGCAGTTGTGCGGGGGTTTGGCGCCGACGCCCCGGACAAGGTTCCGCAAGCCACGCCTGGCTCACCGCATCAGGCAAATACGCGATCCGAAAGGTACTAACAGAAATCGCTCGCCAAATTGACTCACCCGGCTCGCGTGAAAAATCGCGCGCGCATAACGGGCATCGATAAAGAACTATCGGCTTGCCGTCAATTCTGATCTCGCGTGGATGGTTGCCCACCCGGAGATGTGTCTCAAGTCCGTCGTCTTCCATGTGAATGATCAGCGGCCGTCAATGATCGGTTACGAACGTGGCGCTTGTCTCGGAAAAAGAGGCTGCAGGGAAAGGCACGGAACTGTGAATTCCCGAGCCTGATTCCACCATCCCCAGACTCTAGGGAACCGGCGCATGTGGCAATAGCTGGCGGTTCTCTAAAGAACAAAAAACTTCGACTTTGTCGCGGAAATTGGCGGTTCGAGACTTACTCGATAAAAACTACCCTCAGCCACATCGCCAAGAGCGTTTTGCCTATCGTTTGCAATCGTAGATCGCTTTTGTTCGTTTACTGCGTGGCGCGAGCCTTGCCTTCTACCCGCAGGAACGGCGATTGACCAGTGCGCTTTTCAACCGACGCATTCGGCCAGCGCATGCCCAAATCGTGCGATGAGGGCAAGCCGTCAGCCGGACAGCGCCTGGGTGAGAAAAGGCAAGCTCTCGTCCATCCGGTAATCGACACCGGTGTGGTTGTCGGCGAACTCCTCATAGCGATGCGCAATGCCAAGCTCATTCAGCCGCCGCACGAACCTGCGCGCCCCGTAAAGCAGGTTGAACTGATCCTTCTCGCCGCAGTCGATGTAGAGTGCCTTCAGCCTGCCGAGATTGTTCGCCTGGGTTTCGATCGCGACCACCGGGTCTTGCCGCAGCCAGTTCGCCCAGCGTTCCTCGATAACTTCGCAAGTGTCGAACGTGACCGGCAGCCGGATGCCCAGGAACTGTGCAGGATCGGGATCGTAACTGGCCGCCATCGCCAGCACGTTGACCACCTGGCCCGAGCCATCCGGATGCTTCCGGGCTTCTTCGAGCCGTCGCCACCACCGCTCGATGGAATTCCCGACGCCGGCGAGCGCGCGCAGGATTGCTGGCATTTCCGGCAGATAGCATAACTCGAAGCCCATATCGCCGGAATGACACGCCGCGGCCGACCAGATGTCGGAGTGCCGCAGCGCGTGAGTGATCGCACCATATCCGCCAGAGCTCTTGCCAAACACGCCGCGGCGCCCGCTCCCGCCGCATTTGAAGCGCTGCTCAATCGCCGGCAGCATTTCAAGTAGCAGGAAATCCTCCCAGGCACCCATCGAAGCTGAGTTGATGTATTGGTTGCCGCCGAGCCGGGTGAAGCAATCGGGGAAGGCGACGACCACCGGTGACATCCGTTGTTCCCCGATCAGGCGGTCCAGCCGCTCCGGGACGTTTTCGCGGAAGCCGACCCAATTCGTTTGGGACAGGCCACTGCTGGTGAAGCCGACAAGATCCACCAGCAGCGGCAAGCCCTCTCCGTCATGCCCGGCCGGGACGTACACATCCACGGCGCGCATCGACGGATCGTCCAACATATTATTCTTGAGGGCCTGGCTCTCGATTGTGACTCGGCTGACAGAACCCCTCGCCCCGAAGAACCTGCGCATATGCCTACCAGTCCTGCTCCGACCGAATTGTTCCCCAAGAAATGAGACGCGAACCAACGGGCCCATCACCGCCGGTTCGCGTCTCCACAGAATCAGCTCTCGATGCGGCCACGATCACAAACTACCGCATCGTGACTTCAGTTTGCAGCTTTGTTATTCGCCGGATTTTCAGCACTGCCAAGAACCTTGTCATCGTGCCGGAGACTCTCTGCCATTTTCAGGTGCGTTTCCAACACCGGAATGGTCTGGTCGATGTAAACTTTGACGTCGGGGTCCCCGCTCAGATTCGCCCGCGCTTCTTTAAACTCCGACAGTGCTTGCTTATGATCGCGCACATCCATCTTTAGAAACGCATGATCGAAGCGCGCCCCTTTTAAGTTATCCATTCGCTCCTGGCCCGGGCTCGGTTTGTACGCGTCCAGAGTGATGTTCTTTTGTTTGGCCAGCGCTTCGAGCGCAACCTGATTTGCCTTGTGATCCTGCGAAAGTGTGTCCGCCATCGTTACCAGGGCCTGGTTGTCGCCGGCCTTGCTGCGCACTTCTTTTGCGTTCGCTTCTTCCTGGTTGTTCATTTGGTTCGCCATGTTGAGTAGCGAAGTCACATTAGTCGTACCTGCAAAGGCCATTGGCGGAACCGCAAAGCCCGCCAGCAGTGTCGCGACGCAAGCAATACTACGTGTTTTCATAAGTCTTCTCCCATTTTCAGAGTTTCGGTACGTTAATAAAAAGCCCGGTCCCGACCGGCTTCCCGTGTAATCAGGCGCCGGCCAAGGCGTTCTCCGCAGGCCTTGGTATCTCGGATTGTAGATTGGTCTAGCAGGAAGTGGTCAAAGGCGAGCGCAAGGGCCACTTGCAGGGCTGGATCAAATCGGCCTCGATCCTTCTATCGAATCCGACTCATCCACGATATTCCGCGCGTGAAGTAAAAGCGATGTGGGGAACCGCTATTAGGTTATCTACAGAACTAAAACGTAAGAAGCCCCGGAGCACCAGTTAGCTGATCCTCCTTGCGAGGGGCGGCGGATTACCAATAATCCAATTCAGGCCCCCGCCCAACGCCGCCTCTTTGACAGTTCGAAGTCACGTCGCTCATATTCGCCAACCTCGTTTTGTCGCGATGGTTTTGCCTATATCGACGATCGGAGTCACCAAAGTAACCAAAAGCCGACGTTGTTATGCAGGTAACAGTGGCGATCTTTCCGAATCGCGCCTAGATTGTGACTGTGCGGCGGGATGCCGCTGGGTCCTTGGTGAAAAGCCTCTGCCAGGCACCTCCCCCCGCCAGGCGAATCTTTCATCAATGCCGACGCATCCCGCTCCACACTAGCCAGCCCACATCATGAGATACCGGCCCCGCGAGCGCACCGACGATCCGCGGGGCACGTAGCCCGCGCGCCCACCAGGACCATCACCATGGCAGATTTATTGATCGATATTCTCCATCCGATGCTGCTGAAGGCGAACGACCTCGTGCTACTTGCGCATGAGAACGGGGAAGTCCCCTTGGATGTCCCAGGTTTCGGTCTATTCTCACGCGACACTCGCACGATACCCCAGGCATTCAGCTGGTCGATTTCTTTTTGGGAGCTACTCTGGCTGATTGGCAGCGAGATGCCAGTTCGGACCACAAGCTTAGAGTGAGGCGGTACCTGGCCGAGCAACTTGGATGGCCAGATATGCGGTCCGATACTCGCCCGGATATCTGGAAATTCAATATTTGGTACTTCTATGACCGCACAGGTGAACGGGAGATTCCCACACGACTGGTAAAATTTAAGGTTCCAATTAGGCTGTTTCTCCCGAAACGCAGGTCTATGATGGCCTAAGCTTGGTGGATGTCTGATTGCGATCGCTTGGCCTGAAGGACCGAGAAGTCAGACGGAATGGGGAGAGCAGTGTCCGTCTAACGGTCGATTGTTTTTTGCCAAACCTCTCTTTATAGTTCGTTCCGCTTCTCTATAACTGATCTTTTCGTCGAACAATCTCTGCAAACCAGCAGACAGGGAGGGTTGCACGATGAGGCGATTACGCCGTCTCACCTCGGCCATTTTCTCCGGTTCCACGCCAACTGATACTCCTCTCGGCCGCTGTAGCGAAAAAGCTACTGGATGATGCATAGAACACTACCATGCTGATCACGGAAAAATCCGCCTCACGTCGCCAGTTCACAGGAAGCTTCTCTGTTGCAAGGAACCACGCCCTCTTCCTGATTCTCATACTCGTCGTTCTTGCTTTTGCGTCGCCGGTCGCGGCCCAGGATCGATACGAGAATAGTTGGTTCAAAGATTACTATCCACAAGGAAGGAACCATCCGGGCAATCTCCCGTCCGATCCGATACTGCTATCCAAACTAAGGGACTACCATTTCAGCGGAAATTGGGGAGGACGCGGCTGCGTGGCGGCCAGCACTTTGAAAGAGATGGTGGACGAGTACCTCGCGACGCCCAATCCTGCCTACTCGGGCGTGGGCTCGTCGGTGCCGGGCGTTTCGGTTGCGTGGTACAGCCCGCAGTGTGGAACCTTCACGTATGCGGTGGGGCTGCAGAACATCGAGCACAATGTGCCCTTGACGCCGGCCACGCCGATGGGTATCGGCAGCATGACGAAGCTTGTCATTGCGGCACTTACATTGCGGCTCGAAGAACTGGGATGGTTTGGATCCCGCGGCCTCGACACCCCGGCGAGTCAGTTTTTAACCCCTGCCCAGATTAAGTCGCTCACGGTGGGCGACGATCCCAGCCATCCGCAATGTCCGGGAGTGCGATTGTTGTACAACCGCGAGGTCGGCGACTACGAGCTAACCCATTTCGACTGTCCCGACCTTTCGAAGGTAACTCTGCGCAATTTGCTAACCGCAAACCACGGCATGTACGACTTCATAGACGAAACCTATTTGCCGGACGGCACCGACCCGGTCGCCGTTAGCTTGTTTTCCAAGCTGATGGATTTCTTGGGGATCCCTCACGTCGCTCCTCCCACCTCTACCACCGGGCTTGGCCAATTGAAGTGGTATGGTCTGCAGCGCGATGAGGCTGCGATAATCGGCGGGAACGTTGCTCATCGAGATTTCGAGCTGAGCTTTGGAAACACAGGGTATCAACTTTTAGGCGTGCTCCTTGAGCAGCGCACCGGATTAACGCTCGATCAGTTAGTCAAGTATTTTATAACTGGGCCGCTCCACATCGAGGACATGCATATCTATTCGCGACCGGATCCGAAGGGCGCCATCGCCAACGGTTACGATATGTACATTGACGACCCGTCCGATGGAGATTTCCCGAATATCTCCCAAGTCTACCCACTCGCCAGCTTCAACGGATATTCGGCCCTGAATACGCTTAGCATTGGACTTGGGTCACCCGCGAACGTCAACTTGGGAGGCGGGGCCGGAGGCCTCGTCGCAACTCCGCGAAGCTATGCGGTCTTTCTGCGCGCATTCATCGAGGGCGGACTGCTCGGCCCTCGTGCCCAGCGCGAGCTCAATAACTCGTACGTCTCCCTTCCGGATGTCGAGCCGGGTTTCTCGATGGGCTTCGGACTCCAAAAGATTCAGATTCGAAATGAACCGGGATCGGTTGATTTCGATGAGTATCAACACTTTGGTAGCGACGCCGGCATCCAGTGCCTCAATGCCGAGATACGCCGGCTCGACAACCACATCGCTCCCGCCGCGGGGGCGATGTGTTTCAACGTACGCCGCCTCATCTATCCGGATCAGTTTGTTCTCTGGAACAATCTCAAAGGACAGGTCATGGGCGTGATCGCGCCATGATTACCAATCCGCTGGGGTGTATGTCGTCAGAACCTTCCGAACAAATGGGCACTGAAACAAGAGAGGGTTGAGTCCACCGGGTTAACGTTCAGCGATCGCCCGGTGATGCCGTCGTCGTCGCAGTTCGATGGTTTTGTGCTTGATGTTTTCCCTCCGCGTGAGAATGGCTTGACCCCGACCGCAATAAACATCGGCGGGGTCAGGTTGCGAAGACTTTCATGGTAGCGCCGTCTGTTCTAGTAGCCGACGAACTCGGTTCGGCACGCCGTTCTGTAGGAATGAGCCAGATAAGGGGGCCTTCGATACCCACATGTCCTCGCCGATGTTGGAAGTCCCAAACGGTCGCGCCGAATTCGCCAACAGAGATTATCGCTTCGAATTGCGCACCACCCTCAGTAAGTGCACTTTCTCCGCGACCATATTCATGCGTTTGAGCCCGATCGGGCGGGCTTTTTGGTCATTCTATCGAGGGATAGCTAGAGATAAGGACTCGTTGGCGGAGAGGGGGGATTCGAAAACCCCACTGAAGGAAAGCCCGGTAAGAGAAAGTAGATAAATAAGGCCTTTTTTGGACTCACGCCCTACCGGAAGATACCGCTAATTACCCTGCGCTGTCCCTGAGGGACGGCTACCTTCACCACTCCATCATCATCAGTATCAATGGAGAAAGTTATCGGCTCAAGGACAAGCGCAAGGCCGGTCTGATCCCTGCCCCAGCGAGAAGCACAAAGCATTAGACGGAACAGCGAGGGAGACTGTCTGTGAAGTCAACTGGTACCACTCATTGATAGGAGTGAGTTTGGAGCAGACCATGGAGTTCGGCTTCGGACCATGGCGTTGAGGATAACGAGAAGTTTACGCATGCATGCAGTAAGCGCTTGCTTT
>DASXFX010000189.1:0-6335 GCA_036489375.1 Binataceae bacterium (SeqCode)
GGAGTGTTTTGCGGCGCATCGAGATAATCGGGTCGATAGGCATGCCGCACGTGGATAATCGGAACTTTCGCCGCCCGCCCCGCCTCGGCCAGTCGCGCGATCTTGCCGAGCACGTCACCGTCCTTGATTAACTTGGCCATGGCGCCATTGTTCATCGCGGCCATCTTACCGCTCTCATGAACGATATCGTTCTGGCAGTCCATAATCAGGATCGCAGTCTTGCCCTTTGGAAAGGTAAGCGTCGCCATAGTTTTACCTCCATGTGATCAACCAACACCTGGCCCTAACCGGCTGCTATCGCAAATGTAAGCGCTCCCCGCCAACTCGCATCTCTTTGGTTTGCGACTTAGATCATACGACCGTGAGAGCTACCTTGCCGCGGACCGGCTTATGTTCATATGCGCGACGAGCCTGCTCGAGCGGAAAAACCCCGCCAACGATAGTACGAAGATCGCCACTGTCGATGAGGCTCGCAATTCGAGTGAGCTGAGCGCGGTTCGGTTCGACGATAAAAAAGGCGTCCCGCACCCGCGTCTCCTCGGTTTGTTCAGAGGACGCTGCGATCGTGATTAACCGACCCCCTGCTTTCAGCACTCCCCACGACCGCTCCAGAGTCTCGCCGCCCACGGTATCGAAGACCACATCGGCGTCGTGTACCAAATCTTCAAACCGTTGCGCCCCGCGATCGATTACCTCGTTGGCGCCCAAGCCCCGCACGAATTCTACGTTGTGCGCGGAAGCGGTGCCGATAACTCTGCCTCCGCACCAGCGAGCGATCTGCACGGCAAAGACGCCGACGCCGCCTGCTGCACCGTGAATCAGCACGCGCTCCCCTCGTGCGAGTCTGGCGCGCTCGATCAACCCTTGCCACGCGGTAAGTGCGGATATCGGTGTTACCGCGGCATGCACGAAGTCGATCGCTTGAGGCTTCGGCGCGAGGTCCACTGCTCGCGCCACGCAGTACTCTGCCTGCGCGCCGTCGATGTACCAATCGTTCATCCCGAAAACAGCGTCACCTATTGCGAAGTCCGTCACCCCCGCGCCAACGGCTCGGACCTCACCTGAAAACTCATGCCCGGGAATGATCGGAAACGGTCGCGGTGCGCCGACCGGCGTGGTCCACGTCGGCACCCACTCAAGTTCGGTAGGTGTGACCGCCGCCGCGTGAACACCCACTAGCACCTCTCCCACACCAGGATGCGGCATCGGCGCGTCTTCGTATACGAATGACTCCGGGCCGCCGCGGACGTGGAAACGGATCGCCTTCATAAGAGGACTTCTCAGGCCGCTGTCACGCCACTCAACTAAGGCGCTCCTATCCCTCGATATTCGTCAGCGCTTGCAAAAGCTCGCGATGTCGCTGGCGGTCGCATAGCTGATATCGGGACAGCACGTAGGAAAGATCTCCGTCGCGTGAATCGTTCCCATCACTTGCCGACACGTAGCGCTTACTCCGCTGCGCATAAGTAACCGATAGAAGCTGATCCCTTCGTCGCGCAGCGGATCGCACTCGTTCACGCTTATCACCGTGGGCGGCAGCCCACTTACATCTTCAGTCGTCGCGAATCCCGGCCAAGCCAGCGGGTCGCGCGCTTTGAATGCCTCAATGCCATAAGCCATCGCGCCATCACTACCCGCAACGTCGATGAAAATCCCGTTGTTCTCACTCGAGGACGGGTACTGCGCCTGCGGCCAGTCCCCTGCTATATACGGACACAGCGCGTAGAGTCCCTTGATCAGACCTATCTGACCCTCACGCTTAAGCTTTAATCCCGTCGCCAGCGTGAGATTTCCGCCGCCGCTCTCGCCCGCGATAATAACCCGCTTGGGATCGATGTTCAGTGCGTCCTTGTTAGCGTGAAGCCACTTAAGTCCCGACACGCAATCATTAAGGCCCGCTGGAAATGGCGCGACCTCCGGCACCGACGACGGCGTAAGTGAGTTGCGAAAATCCACCATCGCCACTGCTACACCGTTGGCCGCGATTATCCGGCCCCACGCCTTGTAGTTACCCGCGTAGCACGACATCATCCGCATCCCGCCGCCGTGGATGTAATAGACGCACGGCACCCGTTCCTTGTTGTCAGGCCGAATGAACTGGATATTGATGACGTTACCATCGGGCTCCGACACCACCCGTTCAGTCGTGACGCGTATGCCCGCCGACGGCGCGACGGTCTCATCGTCGAACGCGCCGAGCATCGCTTCGAGTGCCGCCAACTTTTTCTTGCCGGCTTCGCTATTTTCCACTGCCAGCATCTCTTCGCGGCTCCCAAGGTTGCTCCCGGCGATGACCGGCATGGGTCCGAATACTTTCTTGATGCGTGGATCGACGCGGGGATCTTCGACAATTTTCGACGCCATGGTCCGTGTACTCCTGGATGCCTGCCCTGGCAGGGTTCTCGGTCCGAGCCGGAATTTGCTATAAGCGAGCTTTAACGTGATCGCAGCTTGATCGTCAACTCTGCGCAAGTCCACGATCGTCGATCATCAAAATCTATGCGCAAGATTGATCGCGCATCGCGATTGTCTATACTCAGAAGAAACGCAGGTAATACACCATGGCTAATTCATCGGACTACGTTCCCCCGCAGATATGGACTTGGAATAAAGCGAGCGGCGGCCGCTTCGCCAACATCAACCGCCCCATCGCCGGGCCCATGCACGACAAGGAATTGCCGGTCGGGCGTCATCCCCTCCAGCTCTATTCGCTCGGCACTCCGAATGGCGTCAAAGTAACCATCATGCTGGAGGAACTCCTCGCCCTCGGCCACACCGGCGCGGAGTACGACGCCTGGCTGATCAAAATCGGCGAGGGCGATCAGTTCGGTAGCGGCTTCGTCGCGGCCAATCCGAATTCCAAGATTCCGGCCCTCGTGGATCGCAGCGGCCCCAAGCCCATCAGGGTCTTCGAGTCCGCCGCCATCCTGATGTACCTCGCCGAGAAGTTCGGCGAGTTCCTGCCGACCGAAGCCGCCGCTCGCGCCGAATGCCTGTCGTGGCTCTTCTGGCAGATAGGCAGCACGCCCTATCTCGGTGGCGGGTTTGGCCACTTCTATGCCTACGCCCCGGAGAAGATCGAGTACGCAATCGATCGGTTTACGATGGAGACTAAACGTCAGCTCGACGTCCTCGACCGTCGCTTGGCCGAAAGTAAGTACATCGCGGGCGATACCTACACCATCGCCGATATGGCCATCTTCCCCTGGTATGGCTGGCTGGTAAAAGGCTGGCTCTACGGAGGCGGCGAGTTCCTTAGCGTCCAGGATTACAAGAACGTCCACCGCTGGGCTGACGCGCTCTTACAGCGGCCAGCCGTCGAGCGCGGGAGTAAGGTCAACCGCACCTATGGCAATCCTGCGAGCCAGTTGCACGAGCGCCATGAAGCCAGCGATTTCGATACCAAGACGCAGGATAAGATAGCTTCGTAAGTAGCTCGCTATCCGTTCGCGCTCTAACTGGCTGCGATTTGCGATGCACAAGTTCGTAATGGACGCGCTCGTCGCGTCCAAAACGGACTTGTGCTATCCGACGTCGTCCGCGGGTCGCCATCATCGCGCTCGATGCCGTTCGCGTCGCCGCTATGATCATCTGGGATCGTTCGGAATTGTACGTTCGGTAAAACCTAACACCATTCCGAACGCGTCCTCGCGATCGATCACGATCGAACCTTCATCGTCGGTCACTCTTTGACCCTTCGATCGTAGATGCTCGGTGGCGCACTTCAAGTCCTTGGTCTTGAACGTCACCGAGTAGATGCCCTCGCCCGCCCGCTCCATATCCAGGCCTTCCGGACTGGTCAGCGACAAGGGCTGGGCTGCCTCGATCACGGTATCCTCGCCCACCGCATAGAACACGCTGCGTTTCCGCCCGGGCGTCTCCTCTTCATGAATCGGAATACCGCCGAGCGCCTGCTCGTAAACCTTGCGCGCTTCTTTCAGATCACGGAAAAGCATAGTGAGATGCGACGCGCGCACGATTCCCAGTGGATGCTCGTCGCGCGCAAAGCTCGTTGACCATCCGGGCTGTAACCGTGGGTCGATAAAGAACTTCGGTACCGCCGCGAATTCAAACGCCGCATGCGTATCCTGCGGATGCGTCCACACCGCACCGTCGTTGCGCGAGGGCTGCGTGACCGCATTGCCTACCATGTCGAACAAGCGGATTTTACGCTCGCTCAGCCGGGCGCAGGTTTCGTCCAGGTCATCGACATACCAGGCGATCGAATGGAAATGCTGTCCGTAGCGCGTATAGAACTTGCCCAGTGCCGACTTCTCCCAGCCCGGCGCCCGCCGTATCGGTTGCGCAGGCTCCATCACGAAATCACCGATCAGAACCAGCGACGCTTTGCGCATCGCCGCCTTCATCGTATTGCGCACGAACCTTCGCACCGCGAACACTTCGTCGTACCAGCCGTCAACCGTATCCAAATCGCTGACTACGTGGAGCAGATGAAATTCCTTGCCGAGTTTGAACATCGCTCTCCTCCTTGTTCACTAGCTTGGTACTGGGCCCGTGCTGGATGATCTAATAAGTCGCAAACTGTCCGAGGTCTTCTCAGGCTTGAGTTGAATTCTATAATTTCGTGTAGCTCAACATGTCGGCCTTACTGTTCGACGGTTCCGGTTTTCCAACCACCTACAGCCGTCTATAGCTCATCACCTTTGAAAGACCACCTTTCCTTCAAAGTATGTCGCCACCACTTTGGTCTCGGCGATCGTTGTTGCTTCGATTTCGAAAAGATTGCGATCGATCACAATAAAGTCTGCGGACTTGCCTTCAGTGATAGATCCAGTGATAGCCTCCAAACCTATCGCCCGCGCGGGATTCAGCGTGTAAGCCTGAATCGCGGCCGCCAAATCGATCGCCTGCTCGGGCCACAGCGCGCCCGCGAATCCGCTGTCGGGGTTCCGCCGCGTGATTAGTCCCTGCATCCCTGACCACGGATCGGGATTCGGAATCACCGGCCAATCGGTGCCGGTCGCGATCAATGCACCTGCTTCGATCAGACTGCGATTCGGCCAATACTGCCGCACCCGTTCACCCACCGCCTGTTCGATCCCATCGATAATCTGATTAGGAAACCACAGGATCGGCGACAGGTCGGCGACCACGTTCAGACTCTTGAAGCGCGCGATATCGGATGAGTCGATAAAGCCCGCGTGCGCGATATGATGAGTCAGCTTGGTCGGTCCGCGTAGTGAACGAATCACGTCGATCGCATCGAGCGCCATCCTCACCGCACCGTCGCCCGCCGCATGAATCTTCACACCTAGGCCACGCTCTTCCTGCCGCGCGATCAAGCGCACCAGCTCCGGCAGAGTCTTCGTCGTATTGCCGCAGAAGCAGCATCCATGCGCCTGGTCCGGAAGATACGGTTTGATAAAGGCCGACGTCCGCGACATCGGCACCCCGTCAAGGAAGATCTTCACGTAGGTAGTATTGATATGCCGGCTCGCAAATCGCTCGCGATCTTCGATCAGCGCGTCGCCGGTCGTGCCGCTGAGAAAGGCCGTCGGATCTGCCACCAGCGAAGTCACCACCCAGGTCGAGAGCTTCGACTGCTGCTCGAGGTTGGCATAGGCCGCCAGCACGTCTCCGCTGACCGCCGCGTCCTGCAATCCCGTCACGCCAAACGAGTTGAGAATCTCCAACGCCCGCGCCAGTGCGACGGAATCCGTTTCAAGCGTATCCGGATGTGCCTCGCGGGCAACGCGCTCGACCCGATGCGACGCGGCCTCGAATAGGAGTCCCACCGCAGCCCCGCTTGCCGGATCGCGGACGATAGTCCCGTTGTTGGGATCGGGCGTGTTCGCATCGATCCCCGCCAGTTCGAGCGCGCGGCTGTTGACCCATCGATTGTGCACGCTGTCGTCGCGCAGCAGCACCGGATGACCGCCACTCGCTTCGTCGAGCGCGCGCAAAGTTTCGAGGCTCGACAACGTAGTCGTGAAATTGCTGCCCCATGATCCGCCGATTATCCATGCGCCCGGCTTCGCTTCGCGCGCCGCCGCGCGAATCACTTCCAGAATTTCCTCCAGCGACAGGGTCGGCAAAAAAGTAGTCTCGTAGAGTGCGGTCCGGCCGCCGATCAGAGGATGCACGTGAACGTCGTTGATTCCCGGTAAAACCATCCGCCCATGCAAGTCGACCGTTTCAGTTCCCGCCGAGGCGAGCGCTTTGATCTCTGCCGTACTCCCCACTCGAAGGATCTTGTTGCCGCCAACCGCCAGCGCCTCCGCCCACGGCTGCATCGGATCGACCGTGTAGATCTTGCTGTTAAGAAAAATGCGATCAGGCGTGTCGATGCTCTTGGCCATGCGATTGCTGGTTAG
>DASXFX010000028.1:0-9164 GCA_036489375.1 Binataceae bacterium (SeqCode)
TCGAAAACGAACCGCGCAGCTCACGCACTACTGCACGCACGGCGTCGGTCAGACCCGCGCCGGTTTTGAGCTGCTCCTCGATCAAGTGCGAAATGAGTTCGGTATCGGTTTCGGAACGGAGCTTGTGGTTGCGCTTGAGCAAGGCGGAGCGCAGGTCGAGGTAATTTTCGATGATGCCGTTGTGGATGACGGCGACGGGGCCGGCCTTATGCGGGTGGGCGTTGCCCTCGGACGGACGGCCGTGCGTAGCCCATCGGGTATGGCCGATGCCGATGCGACCGGCGATCGGCGACTGATCGATCAGATGGCGCAGGTTGCTGAGCTTGCCGACGGCACGCCGAATTTCCATGCTGCCCGACGCGGTGAGCGTCGCGATGCCGGCAGAGTCGTAACCGCGATATTCGAGGCGGCCGAGGCCTCCGAGCAGGATTGGCGTCGCTTCACGCGGGCCCACATAACCGATTATTCCGCACATAGGTGGTCTTAATATAATACAGTGCGGGCGCGAATGAATTGCCCTCCACGAGCCGTCGCGTTCCTCAAGATGATCAAGATGCCGACCTGTGTGAAGTAGTGGACTAGCTACTCCGCCGCGCCGTTGCCGGAATCGTCGCGCGACTTGCTATCGGCGCGGGCGAGCGCTTTCGGATGATTGGCGTGACGCTGGTGCCAGCTCGCGGTCCAGCCGGATTTTTCACGCTGCGGATGATGCGACATGACCAGCGCACCGTCGGCAACGTCGCGCACGATGGTGGTGCCGGAGGCGACATAGACGTCATCGCCGAGCGTCACCGGCGCGATCAATTGGGTATCGCATCCGACCATGCAGCGGTCGCCGATGTGCGTCTGATGCTTGTCGTAGCCGTCGTAATTCACGGTGATAACGCCGCAGCCGACGTTGGTCTCGCGGCCGATGATGGCATCACCGAGGTAGCTCAAGTGGCTGGCCTTGGTGCCGCGGCCGAGGCGCGCCTTTTTGGTCTCGACGAAATTGCCGATGCGATTGTGACCCTCGAGATCGGTGCCTTCGCGCAGGTTGGCGAAGGGGCCGATTTCGGAGTCCTCGCCGATGACAGACCGATCCGCGCGCACGCAGATTTTCAAATGGCAGCGATCACCGATGGTGACGTCGCTCAGCCATGCGGTGCCCTCGATGACGACGTTGGCACCGATGCGCGAGTGGCCGAGAATCTGCACGTTGGGCCCGATGATAGTATCGCGGCCGATTTCCACGGTGGGCGCGATGTAGGCCGTCGCGGGATCGATCAAGGTGACGCCTGCGGTCATCAGGCGGCGATTAGTTTCGTCGCGGATTTGCGTTTCCATCAGGGCGAGATCCTCCCGCGAGTTGATGCCGGCAAATTCAGCCGCATCGGGCGCGCACCATGCGATGACGCTGCGGCCGTGGCCGCGCGCGATCGCGACAATATCGGTGAGATAGAATTCGTGCTGCGCGTTATCGTCGCGCAATTCCGCGAGCGCGGTGCGCAGCAGCGACGCATTCAAGAGATAGATGCCGGTATTGATTTCACTTATTTCGAGCTGCGCCGGCGTCGCGTCGCGAGCCTCGACGATGGCCGCAACTTTGCCGTCCGCATCACGCTGGACACGGCCGTAGGCACCGGGATTATCGAGCGCAACGCTGATGAACGAGAGCTCTGCATCGCGCGCGCGATGCTCCTTGATGAAGGTGCGCAGGGTCGCGGGGGTGAGGCGCGGCATATCGCCATAACCGATGAGCACGTCGCCGGCGAATGCGTCGGGAATTTGAGCCATCGCACAACGAGCTGCGTGGCCGGTGCCGCGCTGTTGGGTCTGCAAAGCTATGCGGATCGAGTCAGCTTCGATTGCGACTTGCGCGGCGGCCTCGACCATTTCGGCCTGATGACCGACGACGAGCACGAGCGGGTGTGGCGCGAGACTCGCGACCGCGCGCAGCACTCGCGCGATCATCGGTTCGCCGGCGATCTCGTGCAGCACCTTGGCGCGATCGGAACGCATCCGGGTGCCGAGGCCGGCGGCGAGGATTATGGCGGCGAGTGGCTGGTCCATGAGTTCGATTATGCTTCACGCGAGTCGATTAGGCTCTCGCGGGCTTTGCCGAGTGGCCGGGGCAGATCACGACAGCGCAATCATGACTTCTTGCGAAACAATGCGTCCAGTTTTGCACGCCCGTCGGCGGCTGGCGACGCTGGTTTAGCCGCGGCGGTCGCACCCGGGCGGAAGTATTCGCAGAAATTAAAGCGATTCTTCTCCACCACGCGTTCGGCCTGGGTTTCGCGGCATTGGTTGTTGTACTTGGGGTCATAGAAGCCGCAGTTGAGGCAGACGTGGAGTGGCCGATCGCATTGGGGGCATTCGTCGCGAAAACCGATGCGGTCCTTCGCAGGACTTTCCGAAGCAATCTCCCGTCCGCAATGAAAGCAGTTCATGGCTCCAACTATCGGCCGATGGCGTCGCGTCGATACTGACTATTGCCCCCCGAATGCTACTGCTAGCATAGCCGGTAGGGACCCTTCGGGGCGAGGTAGCCCAGGCGTGATCGAAGAGATAACAGCGTTCGTAACGGCATTGGGCAAGGCCTCACGCGCGGCCGCCAATACGGTCACGGCATACCGGCACGATCTCGAAGATTTCAATCGCTATCTGATCGAGCGAGCGCCTTCGACTCTCGACGAGAAGGGCGAGTCGGTGGTGCCGGAGAAAATCAGCGCCGACCACGTGCGTGGATACCTGGCGGAGGTGATGAAGCACGCCAGCCGCGCCACGGTGCAGCGGCGGCTGTTCGCGATCAAGGCCTACTTTCGCTGGCGCACCGCCACCATGGACGTCGAGAATCCGGTGCGCACGATGCGCTCGATCAAGGTCGAGAAGCGGTTGCCGCAGGTGGTCGGCGAGAAAGATGCCGCGCGCCTCGTCGAAGCGGAGGCTGAGCTCGAAGGTCCGGCGGCGCTGCGCGACCGCGCCATCCTCGAAGTGCTCTATTCCGCCGGCCTGCGCGTGAGCGAATTGACCGGCTTATGCTGGCGCGATATCGACGACGAACTCGGCATGGTGATGGTGCGCGCGGGCAAGGGCAACAAGGATCGGCTGGTACCGCTGGGCGAACCGGCGATCGACGCGCTCAAGGCGTGGCGCAGTGCGATGCCGATCGCATGGACGCACGATGGCGCGGTCATCACGAATTTGCGCGGCGGGCGGCTGACACCGCGGTCGGTACAGAATATTGTGGCGCGGCGGCTGATCGACGCGGGTATCGACACTCCGCTGACACCGCACGGCCTGCGCCATTGCTTTGCGACTCATATGCTCAACGGAGGCGCTGATTTGCGATCGATCCAGGAGATGCTCGGCCATTCCAGTCTGCAGACCACGCAGCGCTATACTCACGTCAGCGTGAATCGACTCAAAGAGGTATATCGGCGTGCGCATCCACGAGCCTGATCCCGGCGCCTTTGGCGGTAAAGTCCGCGCGACGACCATCCTGACCGTGCGTCACGGCGGTAAAGTGGTGATGGCTGGGGACGGCCAGGTGAGCGTCGGCCAGACCATCATGAAGCGCGGTGCGCGCAAGGTCCGGCGCCTGCACAACGACGCGATCCTGGCCGGATTTGCCGGTTCCACGGCGGACGCGTTGACGTTGTTCGACAAGTTCGAGGGCAAGTTGCAGGAGTTCAACGGCAATCTGCGGCGCGCGGCGGTCGAGATGGCGAAGGATTGGCGAACCGATCGTGTGCTGCGGCGGCTCGAAGCGATGCTGATTGTCGCAGACGCGGAAAGCACGCTGCTGATTTCCGGCGCCGGCGACGTGATCGAACCGGACGACGGGCTGATCGCGATCGGTTCGGGTGGTAATTATGCGCTCGCGGCGGCACGCGCCCTGGTGCGCCATGGCCAGGACCTGAGCGCGCGGCAGATCGCTGAGAGCGCGATGAAGATTGCGTCCGAGATCTGCGTATATACGAATGATCAGTTTAATATCGAGGAGTTGTAGGCCGAATCCCGGCGTGCGAAGAATTGGCGGTGCTGGTGGGGTGGCGCCGCAACGGATCGCAGACGCTGCTTCAGCACCACACTAAATCATGGAATATCCGAGTGTAATGACCCCGCGCGAGATCGTTTCGGAGCTCGATCGCTACATCGTCGGGCAGCACGACGCGAAGCGTGCGGTTGCGATCGCGCTGCGTAATCGATGGCGCCGGCAGAACGTCGCGCCCGAACTGCGCGACGAGATCGCGCCCAAAAACATCCTGATGATCGGGCCGACGGGAGTCGGCAAGACCGAGATCGCGCGCCGCCTCGCGAAGCTGGCGCAGGCGCCCTTCGTCAAGGTCGAGGCCTCGCGCTACACCGAGGTCGGTTACGTCGGCCGCGATGTCGAATCGATGATTCGCGATCTCGCCGAGATTGCGGTCAAGATGGTGCGCGAGGAGGAGCGCGAGCGCGTCAAGATCAAGGCGAAGGAGGCGGCCGAAGAGCGCCTGCTGGACATTCTCTATCCCGCGTCGCCCGGCAAAACGCGGCGCGCGGCGACCCCTTCGGCCGAGGGCGGACTGCAACTGGCCGAGAGCGATTCGCACGGCGAAACCCGCGAGAAGCTGCGCAAGCTGTTGCGCGACGGCTATCTCGATCAACGCGAGGTCGAAGTCGAAATGACCTCGCAGGCAACGCCGATGCTGGAGGTGCTGACGCCGCAGGGGATGGAAGAGATGGGCGCCAACATGAAGGACATCCTCAGTCAGATCATGCCCAAGAAGTCCCGCCAGCGTAAGGTCAAAGTGCCGGAGGCGCTGGAAATCCTGACCCAGGAAGAGGCCGCGCGGCTGGTCGATATGGAAAACGTCGCGCGTGAGGCGATCAATCGCGCCGAGCAGTCGGGCATCGTCTTTATCGACGAAATCGACAAAATTGCCGGGCGCGAATCCGCCCGCGGTCCCGACGTCTCGCGCGAGGGCGTGCAGCGCGACCTGCTGCCGATCGTCGAGGGATCGACCGTCAATACGAAGTATGGCGCGGTTCGCACCGATCATATCCTGTTCGTCGCGTCGGGCGCGTTTCACACCTCGAAGCCGTCGGATCTGATCCCGGAATTCCAGGGGCGATTTCCGATTCGGGTCGAACTGCAGGCGCTGACCAAGCCGGACTTTATCCGTATCCTGACTGAGCCGGAAAACGCGCTGACCAAGCAATACGTCGCGCTACTTGAGACCGAAAGCGTTCATCTCAGTTTCAGCGAAGACGCGATTTCGGCGCTGGCCGAGATTGCCGCGCAGGTCAACGCGCGATCGGAGAACATTGGCGCGCGGCGCCTGCACACGGTGCTCGAACGGCTGGTCGAGGAGCTCTCGTTCAATGCGCCCGAGCTGACCGGTCAGACTATCCCGATCGATGCGGCGTACGTTCATCAGCGGCTCGATCCGATCGTCCGCAACGAAGACCTCTCGCGTTACATACTCTGATCGAGTAGCTATTCGAGGGCCCGTCGCGAGGGTGGAGTGACGGTGCGCAATGGCGTCGCCCGTCCTACGGGCGCGCTGCTCGGCGTCGTGGTAGCGCCGGCGTTGAAGCTGGGGTAAATCCGGGCTAATGCATTGGCGGAACGCCGGCCGGGTCCTGCGCGCGGGACGCAACGCCCAACGCGGCGCGTCAAGCCTAAGTGCCCGCGACGCGGACGTTAAATTCGAGTCTGCGAGGTGCGTTTGGAAGCGATCGAAAACGCCCGCGGCCTGATCGCCGCGCTACCTTATATACAGCGCTTTCGCGGCAAGACCTTCGTCGTCAAGTACGGCGGTCATGCGATGCTGTCGGCGGAGCTGCAGACCGCCTTCGCGCAGGACATCGTGCTGCTGCAGGCGGTCGGCATCAATCCCGTGGTGGTGCACGGCGGCGGACCGCAGATCAATCAGCTCATCGAAAAGCTTGGCCTGAAATCGACTTTCGTGCGCGGCATGCGCGTGACCGACGCGCCCACGATGGACGCGGTCGAGATGGTGCTGCAGAAGATCAGCAAGGAGATCGTCGCGCTGATTTCGCGCCAGGGCGGTCGTGCGGTGGGGCTCTCCGGCAAGGACGGCGATCTGATTCTCGCCCACAAGTTGAAGTTGACGGTCAAGGGCGACAAGGGCCGTCCCGTAGAGGTTGACGCCGGGCTGGTCGGTGAAGTCGAGACGGTAAATCCAGCGGTGTTGGAGACTCTGCGCGCGGCCGGCTTTATCCCGGTGATCGCGCCGATCGGGCATGGCCGCGCCGGCGAAACTTACAACATCAATGCGGACGTGGCGGCGGGCGCAGTCGCGGGCGCGCTCAAGGCCGAAAAATTTATTCTCCTGACCGACGTCGAAGGCGTGAAGGACGAAAAAGGCAAGCTGATGCCGTCGCTCGACGCAGCGCGAACCAGAAAGATGATAGCGAGCGGCGCTATCGGCGAAGGCATGATCCCCAAGGTCGAATGTTGTCTCGACGCGCTCGACGCGGGAGTCTCACGCGCGCACGTGATCGACGGTCGGGTCGCGCACGCGGTACTGCAAGCGGTCTTCAGTGACGCCGGACTCGGCACCGAAGTCGTCCAGCGCGCCGCCGCGTCGAATACTCGTGGCAAATCTTCGAAGGCGATGGCCCGCACGCGGGCCTGATTTGCTATAATAAACCGCCGGTCCCCGTAAGGGCGCCGACTTCAATCTCCGGGGCCAAAATCGGAGAAAGCTTTGTCGAAACGAACCCAATTTGGACGGCGGGCGAAACATCGAGATGAATAACGCGGAAATCGTCGATCTGGCACATTCGAGCCTGCTCAACACCTACGGCTGCACCCCGCTCGCGTTCGTGCGCGGCAACGGCGCCTATCTCTATGACGCCGACGGCAACCGCTACCTTGATTTCTTTTGCGGGTTGGCAGTGACCAGTCTAGGCCATAGCCATCCGCGCGTAGTGCGGGCGATTCGTGAGCAAGCCGAGAAACTGACGCACGTCTCCAATGTCTTCCACACGGAACCGATGGCGCGCCTGGCCTCGCGGCTCGGCCGCCTGTTTGGCGACGGGCGCGTGTTCTTCGGCAATTCCGGAGCGGAGGCGAACGAAGCGGCGATCAAGCTCGCACGGCGCTGGGGTCATGGCAGCGGACGCTTCGAGATCGTCTCGACCCTCGGCTCGTTTCATGGCCGCACGATGGGCACACTCAGCGCCACCGGCCAGGAGAAATATCATCAGGGGTTCCAGCCGCTGTTGCCCGGCTTCAAGCTGGTCGAGTTTGACGACGTCGCGGCGATCGAGCGCGCCCTCAGCAAGACCACGGTCGCCGTGATGGTCGAACCGATTCAGGGCGAGGGCGGCGTGGTGACGCCGCACGCGGACTACCTGGCGCGGCTGCGCGACCTCTGCGATCGCGCCGGCATCCTGCTGATCGTGGACGAAGTTCAGGTCGGGATGGGCCGTACCGGCAAGATGTTCGGCTATCAGCAAGCGGGCATCAAGCCCGACATCATCACGCTGGCGAAGGCGCTGGGCGGCGGCATCCCGATTGGTGCGATGGTGGCGAAGGCCGAGATCGCGTCGGTGATGACGCCGGGCACGCACGGTTCGACTTTCGGCGGAAATCCAGTCGCCTGCGCGGCGGCGCTCGCGGTGATCGACGCGCTGGAGCAGGACGGCGTGATGGAAAATGCCGCGACCATCGGCGGTTATCTGATCGATCGGCTGCGCGAAATCGGCAAGACGACCGGCAATGTGCGCGAGGTACGCGGCAAGGGCATGATTATCGGCGCGGTGCTGACGCATCCGGTTAAGGGCGCGGTTGACGAGTGCCTGAAGGAACATCTGCTGGTGAACGGCACGGCCGATCATGTGTTGCGCCTGCTGCCGCCGTTGAACCTGACGCGCCAGGAGGCGGACGCGGGACTCGCAATTATCGAACGCGCGCTGCGGACCACGGCGGCTGCGGCCAAGGCGGCTTGAGCGCATGGAATCAGGCCGGCGGCGCCACGATGAGTAATCGCAAGCTACTAGATGACCGCGCCTGAAAATGGGTTAAGATAGGCGCGGCGCAGGGGCGGCGAAGTTTCGATGAAACGCGACTTACTCGATTTGAGCTCGTTGACGACGGTCGAGCTCGATGGACTGTTGAGACTCGGGATTCGGCTGAAGGCCGAACTCAAGAGCGGGCTCGAACACCCCTATCTTCGCGGCAAGACGCTCGCGATGATCTTTCAGAAACCGTCGCTGCGCACGCGCATCACTTTCGAAACCGGCATGGCGCAACTTGGCGGACACGCGATCTACCTGGCACCGCAGGATATCGGGATCGGCGAGCGCGAATCGGCCAAGGACGTCGCGCGCAACCTGTCGCGCTGGGTTGACCTTATAATGATACGCACCTTCGCCCATTCGACCTGCGTCGAACTGGCGCGCGAGGCGAGCGTACCGGTAATCAACGGCCTCACCGATTTGCTCCATCCGTGCCAGTTGCTCGCGGATCTGCTGACGCTGCGCGAGCGCTTCGGCGAACTGCATCCACTCAAGGTGGCCTTCGTCGGTGACGGCTTCAACCTGGCGCAAAGCTGGATCGAGGCGGCCGCGGCAATTCACCTCGAGTTGCGCATCGCATGCCCGCCGAACTACGAACCGGACCGCGACTACGTCGCGCGGTTGCGGCAGGAAAAGGGCGGAATCGTTACCCACGATGCGGTCGAAGCGGTGACGGACGCCGACGTCGTTTATACCGATACGTGGACCTCGATGGGGCAGGAGGGCGAGGCCGCCAAGCGCCGGCGGGAGTTCAAGGACTTCCAGGTCAATCGCGCGCTGATGAAGCACGCGCGGCCCGGCGCGGTGGTGATGCATTGCCTGCCGGCTCATCGCGGCGAGGAAATCACCGACGAAGTACTCGACGGAGCGCAATCGGTGGTGCTGGAGCAGGCCGAAAACCGGTTGCACGCGCAGAAGGCCGTGATGGTATGGCTGCTGCGCCCCGAGATACTGACACATCAGGGGGCGCCTGCATCATCGCGGATTTAGTAAAATCGCGGCCTGGGAGAACCTTTGGGGCCGGATCGCAAGTAACTATTTGAATGAGTAAAGCGAAAATCCGCAAAGTAGTATTGGCGTACTCCGGCGGCCTCGATACGTCGGTGATTCTGCGTTGGATCAAGGACGAATACGGCTGCGAAGTG
>DASXFX010000034.1:0-15021 GCA_036489375.1 Binataceae bacterium (SeqCode)
CTTACGCATCGTGATCGATACGAACTCCGTTCCGTGGATGAAAAGCCCGCAGCCTGGAGTTTGGCGCAGGATGCTCGAGCGGCAACAGCACTCAATGATCAGCGATTATTCGATAGTGGGCAGCGTTGAGATCGGCGACAACATTCGCCAATTCTGGAGGTGGTACGGAACTTATGGAAGCGGTGGAGTACAGGAGGCTGGTAGCTTGGGCCCGTCAGGTGCCGTTTCTGTCCGTGGTCCCCAACACGTGGTGCGCTGATGCAAGACACCAGCGCTGTCTGCAGATCAGGCTGACGCCCTTCTGCACAGACGCAACCACCAGTGCTTAAAACTGTCAAGGACGAGCAGTGGGGATGCCGACCATATAACGCGCGCCGCCCCCGCTAGCCTTTGATAGTGTTCGAATGTAGCCAGAAACATCCTTTCTCCATCGCCCGAGGTCGTTTAGACGTTATTAATACTGCGGCGCGTTTTTACCTGGGCAGTTTCGCGAGATCCTGAGTTGACGTTGCCTGGGTAGCTATGGGTCCATAAAGGCGCCATCGCGCAGTCAAGGAGTTCTCAGTCAAATTCGTTAAATTTGGAACGACTATTATTCCTTTGCATGGTGTCTTTGGGCCTTACGAAGATAACAGCCTCCGAACTTATTGCTATGAGCCTAGAAACTTGTGGTTTCGTTCTTGACCGATCGTTCCAGAATCGTTATAGTCGGCCGGAAACGCACAACCACGAGATTGACGCCACACCAATGCCCGAGAAGAGAGACCACTGATGAGTTCGCCCCAGATTGACCTTTACACGGCATCAACGCCGAACGGCTGGAAGGTGTCCGTGTTCCTCGAAGAGGTAGGGCTGCCGTACAACGTCCATAAGATTAACCTGGGCGCGGGCGATCAGAAGAAGCCCGAGTTTCTGGCGATCTGTCCGAATGGGCGCATCCCCGCAATCGTCGATCATGGCAATGGCGATTTCGCGGTATTCGAAACCACGTGGCGCATCTCTCTTGAGCATAAATGCGCGGGTTGTCGACGCCAGCAGAAATTCGGCCGCGTCAGGGTGATACCAATCCTAGGCGCGGACTCCATCATCAACACGTGCGGGGTTAGGCTCAAACGAAGCTGGTCATCGTCGATGGCCGCCCTCTTCTTCGCTGGTTAGTTCGACGCCGTCGCCCAGTTTTGGCCATCTGCTCCTGGCGCATAACCGATTATGCTCTGGGACGGATTGCGATTGACCAGCGGACGCAAATAGAGCGGATGCTTCATGCTGCGAACTTCGTGCTCGATGCTATACAGCACTTTGCTGCTGTCAGGATCGACGATGTCCTGGAATCGATACTGATGCTGATCGCTCTCCTGGCTGATCAGGCCCTTCGCAGCGAGGCGCCGATGTGGCCCCGAAAAGTCGTTAATATAGATCTGGATATGGTGCTGGTCGTAAGGCTGAAGCGGCCGATCGGTTTCCCGAAAAAACAAATTCTGCCCGGTTCCAGCAGTGACGCAGGCGAACCGCCCGCGCTCGTCCTCCAGCGGGGCAGCTTGGGCGCCGAGAATCTCTGAATAAAAGCGGGCGATTCCGTCTGTCGACCCTGCGGGAACGTCGAATTCCACGTAGGGAATACCAACCGCCATTGGGCCGAAGCGCTTGTTCGGTGCGAAGCAACGGATGCGGTTGCCCCACGGGCAGAGCGCCTCAATGTGACCATCGCGCTCATGAAATTCGAACTGCGTACCAGCGAGAGCTTCGTGTATACGCCGCATGCGTTGCGGCATCGACGCGTAATCCGAAACCACTACACCCACATGCCCGCGCAGTACTTGCGGCTTACTGGTGGGAAGGTGAAATTGTTGCCGCCCCGCATTGACCCACATGTTGGCCGGTCCAGTCATCATGTACGGGTCGCGCGTCAAGCCGAGGCCATTAACGTAAAAGAGCGCGGCCTTCTCCTGGTCGGGAACCGTAATATTGACGTGCTCAAGCGCGACAATATTGCCGAGATCCTCTGCCGCTCGATCGTAGGTCTTGCCTTTCGGCATTAATCTGGCCATCCCACCGGGCGCGTCAAGGCCCGCATCGCCGGTCACGCCCCGAAGCCCCGCCGATCGGGAGGTCTTTGAAGCGGCAGTTCCGTTTCGGGATGAGCACATCTCATCCATCTGGCGTGTGAAGAGCTCCTGCGAAATGAGGCCTTTGCGATAGGCCTTAAGAATCTGCTGTACTTCGAAGTCTTTGCTTGCCATAGATCACGCTCCGCCAAAGTTGATGTTTTCCCAGGAAATGTGGATCTCTAAAGCCAGACGCACTCCAGCCTATTCTCAGGTTTGAGAGACCCACCCTTGCCCCTCTCCATTTCTCAGAATATGCACCAGAAGAGATTCAATAGCCAAGCGTAAATGATTCCCAATTCCCGACATCGTCCAGATCAGTGGCAACGTTCGGCCTCAGGTATCGTTCGGCGGCCAGCTAGCGTTTGGGTGCCATCGCATCTCCGCGAAATGTTCGCGGGTTTGCCACGTCGGACCGCGAACCGCTAATTCTTGAGAGGTACGCTAATGACGGAATGCCGATCGCAGAGATAACCAGACGGTCATCCGATTGTGTGGCCCGGAAGTACACGACGTCCTCGCAGATTGGCATCGGTCGATCCGGGAGAGCGAGTCGTTGACGACGGAGGTCACACCTTCTCAGTAACTTCGTGCTACAAGAGCCTCCCTCTCTTATGATCACGTTTGGAACGTTCATTACGCGCCGCCGCAAGGATCTCGGTCTCACTCAAAAAGAGGTTGCCGTGCGGATAAAGCAAGATGACGGCAAGGCGCTTTCGGTTCAGTACCTGAACGATATTGAGCACGGACGGCGCGGGGCGCCACCCGATTACGTCATCAAGCAGCTCGCGAGAGTGCTACGGCTTGAGCTCGACGTGGTGTATTTTCGCGCGACCGCCGCCCCGAGACATTTGGAGGCGCAGCTTCAGACGGAGATTGCGCCGCCCGCATCCGAGGACGCGATCGTAAGCAATCCACTGGGCTTTTACGTGAATCAGATCAGTTGGACTGAACAGCAGAGCTAGAGCTCCAAACAACATTCGGGAGGTAGGTGGCCATGATGCGGTTCAGCATGGCGGGGATGGTTATTGTCTCGATGACCCTGGGCGGCTGTGCGGCCAAACAACAAGCAGCACCGCTTCCACCCAGGATCGTGCACGAAGTGGCGCCGGCACCAGCAGCGCCGCCGCCGCCCACCGCAGCGGAGATCCTTACGGCGCAACCGGCCGAAGTTCGAGCGGCGGTGGAGGCGCACGACAGGAAAGGCAAGTGGCCGAGCTACAAGACCGCGGCCTACGTGCTCTATCCGTACAACGAGGGCCCGCAACCGATAGTCGACTGCGCGCCGCTGCGTACAACGGATCTCCAGCTGCAGCCGGGGGAGACCGTCACCGATCTCGCGCTCGGGGATCAGGAAAGATGGATGGCGACGCCGGCATCTTCCGGCGATCCCCGCAACTCGGTTCCTCACGTTGCGCTGAAGCCGCAGGCGCCGGGCATCGAAACCAATCTCACGATCTATACGACCAGGCACATCTACCATCTGATTTTGCGCTCGGGCTCGCGCTCGATGCAGGAAGTCGAATTCTACTATCCCGAGGAGCTGCTGGCGGCAATGAACGACGCGGACGTCGCTGCGGCAAAGCAGCACAGTGCAATCGATCCGAGCGGCGATGCGAGTGCGAGTAGTAACAATGTCGCCGCGGTAGACCCGGGGCATCTCAACTTTTCATACGAAGTCAGCGGGCCGAACGTGCCGTGGAAACCGGTGCGGGCCTACGACGACGGCGCTCACGTGTTCATCCAGATGGGATCAGGAATGAGCACAAACGATGCACCGGCGCTGCTTATCGCGAGTGGCGGCGGCACCCAGATGGTCAATTACCGGGTGGTGGATGGCGACTGCTACGTGGTCGACCGATTGTTCGACACGGCGATTCTCCTCTCGGGTGTGGGCCGCGAGCAGGCCGCGTGACCATTGCGTACAGCGGCGAGGCGAGGTGAGGACGATGGCGGACCAACCCAAGACCAGGGCGCGGGGCACTGGCCACCGCCTGTCTTCCGACCGCAGTCGCGCGGGCGGGACTCACGCGAGGCGATCTGGGCGCGGGCGATTGTCCGGCGGGAGTCGAGCCGGCCGCGAAGGTGATCGGAGCCTTGCCGGGCGATGTGGTGGAGCTCGAGCCGGGCTGTGTCGCGGTCAACGGAGTGAAGTTTCCGAACTGCGAACGGCGGCGCGTGACAGCGCAGGCCGGTCACTTACGCACGTGTTATCGGGCGCATACCGGTTCGGCACGGGTGAGGTCTGGCTGTTCGGCTTCAACAACGCGCGCAGCTGGGATGCAAGGTATTTCGGACCAGTGCCACTGGCGAATGTGCGCGGCGTGCTGCGGCCACTGGTGACGTGGTGAACGGCGGAGGCAGTGGAAAAGAGATGAGCGAGCACAGCGAAGAACAGGGCCTGCGGGTTCATCACCTGATCAATCTTGGAGGGTTGATCGCGACCGCCGGGCTCGACCTCGAGCCGCCCGATTTTCTCATGGGCGCATTGGTCAGCGTGGCGCATGAACGTGATCGGCTGACCGCCGAGCAGCGGACGACGGTGGCCTCGCTCGGGCGACAAAAACTCGACGAGCGGGCGACGGCGAAGCGAGCCTGGAAGTCCTGGCGCCGTTCCAAAACCTCCATTCGCTGACGCTCACCAGCGCTCAGATGCGGCGCCTGATCACAGCGCTTGGCGGGAGCTCGATGCGCTGCTGGCCATCGTCCGCGACCGCGGCGAGCGTGCCAGCCGCCGCTTCATCGAATTCTTCACCGCCAGCATCCGTAACCGCAACACGCGCGCCGCCCATGCGCGTGCGGTAAAACAGTTCCTCGACCGGTGCGAGGACCGGCGGCTCGAACTCTACGAGATCGACCCGCTTACGGTTGCGGCTTATGTCGAACAACTGGGCAGCCGGACCGCGAAGCCGACCGTAAAACAGCATCTGGCGGCCATCCGCCAGCTGTTCGCCTATCTCACCAGTGGCGGAATCCTGGAGACCAATCCGGCGGCCTCGGTGCGTGGGCCGAAGTACGTCGTTACGCGCGCAAAACGCCGGTGCTGGCAGCCGCGGAGGCGCGCCAGTGTTCCACCTGATCAAGCGCCGGCTGCTGCTCTCCCTTATTCAATCTGCTGCCATACCTTTCGCGCCACCGGCATCACTACTTACCTCGAGAATGGCGGCACGCTCGAACACGCCCAGACCATCGCAAGCTCTACGACCGTACCAGAGAGGAACTCTCCCAGAATGAGATAGAAAAAATCAAAATTTGATGCCTGGCTGAATCTACCGATCATTCGCGCGGATCAAGTCATCACTGATGCGGACATGGCGGCTTCTCAGACCCGGCGCTCATGCACGCTTACTGTGTTGCCCGTAAGCATTTGCCATTTGAGGCGGCATCTACCGCTTAGCTTGCCGATGCTTACACGCGCAACTGCTTCATCAACGAGAAAGCAAGGAGGCATGCTGATTGCTTAGCTTTACTCCGCCGTTGTTAAGCGCCATTGACCGCGTAGTCGCTTCTGGTATTCCCGCGTCCCCTCGGTCACTGGCTCCATCGGCCAATTGGGGGGTCCATTTTGCAAGACTACGAGATTGAGCTCCTCTGCCTGATGCGCATGCATAAATGTTCACGCTCGGACTCGGCGTGTAGCTAATCCGTGGCCGTGATGTCAGGCTCGCCGAAAGTGCCCACCGTCAAGCTTGAACGCATTTGCAAGCGATTTGGCGATAATGTCGCGCTCGACGACGTCTCGATCGAACTGACTCCTGGCGAAATAACCGCGCTCCTGGGCGAAAACGGAGCTGGCAAAAGCACTCTGATGAAGGTGTTATATGGTTACTACACCGCTGATTCAGGCCGCGTTCTGCTAGACGGCGCAGAAGTTAAGATTCGTTCACCGCGCGATGCCCGCGCGCACGGCATCTTCATGGTGATGCAGAGCCCGAGTCTCGTCCCTGAATTGCCGTTGTTCGAAAATCTGATGATGTTCGATCCCCGCATGCGTGGCGCCGGTACGCTGCTCACGCCTCACGGTGTCCGCGATCTTCCTGACGCGACTGTCGCCCTTGCTAATCAACTGGTTCCCGGCGTTGATTTCAGGAAACGCGTATTCGAGTTCGACCTTCCGACCATCCAATTGCTTGAAATCGTCAAGGTGGTCATGTGCGAACCGCGCGTGCTCATCCTCGATGAGCCGTCGGCTATTCTTGGCAACCACGAAATGCGCCGGCTTTACGATTATCTGGCGAAGCAACGCGAGGCCGGCGTTCTGGTGGTGTTGATCACGCACAAAATTCGCGATGTGCGTGAATGCGCTGACCGCGTGCTGGTAATGCGCAAGGCGCGGCTCGCGTCCGAGCGCCGGGCCAATTCCGCCGACCGTGAACTGCTCGCCGACATGATGGCGGTTAGCGGCGGCGCTAATAGTGCATCATCTGCCCGTCCTCTTCCGTCAGGTGAGGAAGCCTTCAGTGCCAGGGGTTTGACAGGCAATGGATGGCGCGATTTTACTATCTCGATTCTTCGCGGCGAGATGGTCGGAATTGCCGGAATCTCAGGCTCCGGCCAGACCGAACTCGCCGCGATGCTCTCGGGCTTTATTCCCGCCACGTCTGGTGAGATTAGGATCGGGAGCAAGCGCGTGTCAGGGCATTTTCGCAACGGCATCTTCCCAGGTCTCGGTTATATTCCGCACGCCCCGCGTGATAACGCGATCGCTGGAGCGCTCTCGATGGCCGATAATCTGCTCGTGCGCTATGTGCGCGATTTACCGTCCGTTCTGAAGCTCTCCAACAACCACCTGCGCGTGCCTCAACGTCTGTGCACTCGCGTCACCGATTTGAAGGTTCATCCACCGCAGCTCGATCTTCCAGCGGGCGATCTCTCGGGGGGCAATCTGCAAAAGCTGGTGGTAGCGCGTGAGTTGGGCCACGACGCTCACGCCGTCATCGCCGTTTACCCCACGATGGGTCTTGATCCGGCTACTCAGGAACTGGTCCACAATGATCTTCGCGCCGCCGCCGCCGCTGGCAAGGGCGTTCTGATGGTCCACGAGGACCTCGAGGTGCTGCGCGAGTATTGCGATCGTATTCTCGTCGTGGCCGATCGCCGCGTCGTCGGCACCTTCGACCGCTCCAGCGCCAATGCCCATGACATGCTGAATCTCATGACTGGCGGCAAACATGCGGCATAGGCTTCAGTACCTCCTTCGCGAAGTCGGTGCTCCAGCCCTCGGCGTTCTAGTCCTTGCCGCGATCTTCTTCCTGATGAACGGCGCGCATCCGGGCAGCTTGTTTGCCCAGATGTTCTCCGATGCCTTTGGTGGTGCTTTCTCACTTTCGCAAACCCTTCTCAACGCAGTCACGATCCTCCTCTGCGGTCTCGCGGTCTCGTTGCCGGCGCGGCTCGGCCTGATCAATGTCGGTGCGGAAGGCGAAATGATCGCCGGCGCGATCGCCGGCACCGCGATCATTCTTTGGATGCCTTCCGCCCCTTTTCTCCTTCTCATGCCGCTGATGACCCTCGCTGCGATGGCGGGCGGAGCCATATGGGGCGCCATAATTGGGGCCGGTCGCGCCTATTTTAACGTCAACGAAACTATCGCTAGCCTGATGCTCAATTTCGTGGCCGCCGATTTTCTTGAATATCTCATCAATGGACCGTGGGAGGCGCCTGGCAGCGGCAACTGGCCAACCTCCGACCCATATCCTCCCAATGCGATGCCGCCGGTGTTTACGTTCGCTAAGGTTCAGGTCAATGCGAGCGTGGTGCTGGCGTTGATCGCGGTTGCCGGATTGTTCTTCTGGTTTACCTACACCCGCGGCGGCCTGATTGCCCGCTTCCTTTTGCACAACGCACGGCTCGCGCGATTCGCTCAAATCCCGGCACAGCGCTGGACTCTGATCGTCATGGGACTCGCGGGAATTTTCCCCGCCCTCGCCGGCATCTACCAATCCACACTGGTCGAGGGTCGCCTTCAGGCTGGGTTCTACGAGGGCTACATGATGGGCGGTTTTGTCGCCGCCTGGATTGCGCGCAATGACTTCGTCGCACTTGTAGCAACATCCCTGCTGCTCGGCGGGCTTTTCTCCGCCGCTGACGCGCTTCAACTCGACGCCAATCTGCCCGCATCTACCGGCATCGTGATCGAAGCCCTGATCATTGTTGTGGTCCTGCTTCTTCGTACGCCGAAGCGGATCAGCGCCTGAAACTATCAGCATGATCCTTGACACCGTTGCCACCGTCTTTATCGTCTCGACCCCGGCCTTGCTCGCCACCCTTGGCGAAACCGTCGGCGAGCGTGCTGGTGTAATCAATCTCGGCCTCGAGGGTCAGATGCTGCTCGGCGCCGTCGGCTCATATTACGTCTCTTTTAGCACCAATAGCGTCTGGCTGGGTTTCTTTGCCGGTGGCCTCTTCGGCGTCGCCATCGCGACGATTTTCGCCCTGATGGTCGTTACCGCCGGCCGCAACCAGATAACCAGCGGTTTAGCTATTTATTTACTCGGTTATGGCGTCAGTGCCTTTTACGGACGCACTTTGGTCGGCCAGAAGGCCCCCACCTTCAGTGACTTCCAGCCTCTCGGATGGGGTGGGTTCGGCATCTTTCTCTCTCATTTCAATTCCGCTCACGTCATCGCTCTAATTGTCTTTGCGATTGTGCTCTATGCTTTTTATCGCACTCGCCTGGGTACCCTGGTCAAAGCCGTTGGTGCCAGCGCTGATTCGGTTTTCGTCGCTGGCTATTCCGTCCGCGCGATTCGCTTTGGCGCGGTCCTGGTTAACGGCTTTCTCTCCGGCCTCGGTGGCGCTGCCCTGGCACTGGCATATTCCGGCTCGTGGTCCGAAGGGATGACCCACGGTATCGGCTGGATCTCGGTCGCTCTGGTAGTCGTCGCCACTTGGGAGCCGCTGTACGTTCTGCCGGCCGTCTTGCTCTACGGCTCGGCTCAAGTGCTCGCGATGACTCTTCAGGTGTCGGGCGTTGATGTCTCACCTTATCTCCTCGACATGATCCCCTACGTCGTCGCGCTCGCCGTAATGGCTTTCTTTGCCAATTCCAAACGAGACGTAATGCCGCGCGAGCTCAAGAATGTCTTTTCCGAGGTCGGTTTCTAAAACGGTCAACTAAGCAATGAGAAGAAAGGATTATCCATGAGATTCAAACTCGTTAAGTATCTGGGACTGCTCGCGCTAACCGCAACTGCGATTGCGATGATTTGGCCAGCCGCCTATGCCGATGACTTTAAGGTTGGTTATCTCTACGTTGGCCCGGTTGACGACTACGGTTACAACTACGCTCAGAACCAGGCGCGCCTGATGGTGCAAAAGGAAGTTCCAGGCGTAACCACCCAATACGTGGAAAACGTCCCGGAAAACGCCGATGCCGACCGAGTCATGGAACGCATGATCAATGGCAACTTCAAAATGATCTTCGCCACAAGCTACGGTTATTATAATGACATGGTGCGCTTGGCCGCTCAGCATCACGAGGTCATCTTTGAACATTGCGGCGGCCCCAAAGCGATCGACCCTAATGCTGGCACCTATTTCTCAGATGTTTATCAGGCAGTTTATCTGGCGGGGATCACGGCCGGCAAAATGACCAAGACCGGCAAGCTCGGTTACGTCGCCGCTCATCCGATTCCGCAAGTGTTGAATAATATCAACGCCTTCGAGCTTGGCGCCAAGAGCGTAAATCCCGCCGTCAAGACCTACGTCATCTTTACTGGCGAATGGGCTGATCCGCCGAAGGAATCCGCCGCCGCCCAGAAGCTGATCAGCATTGGCGCCGACGTTCTCACTGACCATCAGGACAATCCCATTCCGGTCGCTCGCGTCGCCGAAACCAACCATATCTACTTCGTTGGCTACGAGTCCGACGCTAGCAAATTCGCTCCGAAAGGCTGGCTAACAGGCGCCATCTTCAATTGGGGTCCGACCGAGGTCAAATTGGTCACCTCCGCGATGAAAGGCACATGGAAGCCTGAGCACATCGTCGGCAGCATCTCCGACGGAATGGTTGAGCTGGCGCCTTTTGGACCTGCGGTTCCCGCTGACGTTCAGACGATGGTGCTGAATGAGAAGAAGGATTTTGTCGCAGGTAAGAAAGAAGTCTTCGCCGGTCCGCTGAAAGATGCCTCCGGCAAGGAAATCGTCCCGGCCGGGCAGACCCTGTCGCCGGACAAGATTGCCAATATGAATTTCTTCCTCGACGGCGTCGAAGGCTCTATCCAGTAAAATATTTCACACCTTCGCACGCAACCCGGCTACGGAGGCCTGACGTCATCAATATCCTGCAGGAGCCTCTGCGGATGTTACCTGTGCCGGTGAGTTCTATCGAAGGCGAATAAATGGTGATCATAAATCTTGGAGTAAAGGCCGCAATCCCTTTCCATTTGAAGTGTCACTTTAAATTATGAGATCGGATGAGCATTGCGACCTCTGACTTCGAAGCCGTTCGCGGCGCGTTTGGGATTCCCGCCTGGGACAGAAGGATTCGGCACCACAAGGTTTGGCCGCCATAGCCGCGTCAAGGAAATTCGAGGCTTGACTAAGCGATGAAAAAGCGAATTACTTCGGCGGACGCCTTTCGTAATGAGCGGCCTACAGGTGAACCTATTAGACTAGCGATCGATCCGATCGTTCTGGCACCAAAAGCGATGCTGGTGTAGCGGACCGCGCCTTGTGAGCCATGCGCGCGATGCGGCCTATACTATCGACTCGTCCGCGTCGGCCGGCTTTGGATGCAGCCGCAACATGAATGCCGCGTCAGTCAAGAAGAGGGCGGCGCAGAAGCTCATCTCCGGCTTCCGTTGCGTCATGACAGATTCGCGCAAGGGAGAAGGGAAAGATGAAATCAGATAAGCCCGACTTCAACAAACCGTGGAAGATTGCATTGGAGGAGCATTTTGCCATCCCTGAGACAATCGCAGACTCTCAGGCGTACGGTAAGGAGTTTTGGCAGGAGCTAGGCGCTAACCTGCAAGACTTGCAGAAACAGCGGATCGAGCAGATGGATAAAACTGGAATCGAACTCAGCATCCTTTCGCTAAACTCTCCGGCGATCCAGGCGATCCATAACAAAAAGAAGGCCGTGGAAGTGGCACGCATCGCTAACAACCATGTTGCGGAAAACATAGCGAGGCATGTGGACCGCTTCAGATCCTTTGCCGCTCTGCCGATGCAGGATCCCGACGCGGCATGCAAGGAACTGATCCGTTGCGTCAAAGACCTCGGTTTTGTGGGCGGCCTGATCAACGGCTATTCCCAGATTGGGGAGGAAGATACTTCTTACTACCTGGACTTGCCTCAGTATCGTCCGTTTTGGGCAGAAGTTGGGAAGCTGGATGTCCCCGTTTACTTGCATCCCCGCGAGCCTCTTAGTAGCCAAAGGAAGCCGTATGAGGGGCACCCCTGGTTACTGGGCGCTGCGTGGGCGTTCGGTGTCGAAACAGCTACCCATGCTCTGCGTTTGATCTGCAGCGGCTTGTTTGACGAACATCCGACACTGCAGATCATACTTGGTCACCTCGGTGAAATGCTTCCGTTCTCGATCTGGCGCGCCGAGCACCGTATGCGCATCGACCCGCGAGGGCTTCCCGCCAAGAAGAACATCTCACTATATTTCTACGATAACTTCTGGGTTACTACGAGCGGTAATTTCCGCACGCAGGCACTCATAAACTGCATTCTGGAAATGGGTTCAGATCGCATTCTCTACTCTACGGATTATCCATTCGAAAGCATGGTCGAATGCGAGGAGTGGTTCAGCTGTGTAGACATTTCTCTAAACGATCAGCTGAAGATCGGCCGCCTCAATACACAGCAACTATTCAAGCTTGAAGGTGCGCTCTCAAAGGCGAAGTCAGCGAAGTAGTCAGCTGGAAACACGTTATCAGCGTCCGCTTCATCGAAGGCAAAGGCGTCGCGCAGCGAGAGAAAGAACGCCCAGCGACAAGTATGCCCTGAGCGGACATGTATTACGATGGCGTACCGCATCAGGCAAAATGGAAATTTCGATTAAAATGGAAATGTCAGCCAAAACGCTCTTCACAAACGCGAACCTTGTTCTTGACGGGTTCGCAGAACTGCAGAAATCATTCGACGTTCTAGTCCAAAACAACCGCATACTTTCGGTATCTAAAACGCCCATCGACCATGAAGATGCAACCGTGATTGATATTCGCGGCAGAACGCTGATGCCGGGTCTGATCGATGCGCATGCGCATATAACAGGATTGTCGCTAAGCCCGAAGAACATCTCCTATCCGGCCGCCGAAATCTCCAGTGCGGCCGCCAATTATCTTCGATGTAGCTTGCTGAACGGTTTCACCTCTATCAGAGAAGCGGGCGGCGCCGGCCACAACATCGCACGGCTGCTGGCCGAAGGGCAAATCATTGGCCCGAGACTATTCTATTCTGGACGCGCACTGACGCAGACCGGTGGTGGGGCAGACTTTCGCACCCCCGATGAGGTCTTCGATCCATGTGGTCAGCCAGGTCCGTTTACAGTGATGTCGGTGATCGCTGACGGAATCGATGAGGTGCGCAAGGCCGCGCGTGAAGAACTCCGAAGGGGAGCGACCCAATTAAAGGTATTCGTTTCCGGCGGAGTGGTATTTCCCTCTGAAGCTCATCCCACTATTTACGAATATTCATTGGAAGAATTGTGCGCGATCGTAGAAGAGGCGAAGGCCCGCGGCACTTACGTCATGGCGCACGTCTATACCGATGAAGGGGTTCGGCGATGTCTGCTAGCCGGCGTACGCTCCATCGAACACGCGAATTTCATCACCGAGGAAACGGTCGCGATGATGGCCCGGGACGGAGCCTACCTCGACCCTACATTCATATCGCTCGTGCAACGAATCGAATCCGCAGCCGAAACGGGGCTGCCGGAAACTACCGTTGACAATCTGAGGGCGACTGTTGCAAAGGGCCAACAAGTCTACCGATGGGCGAAGCGCTACCAGGTACCTATCGCCTTCGGGACCGATCTGTGGGGTCCCCAGGCGCAGCATTCACAGCTCAGAGAATTTGAAATGAGAATCGATCTCGACGATTTACCCAATATCATTCGTTCCGCCACCCGCGTCAACGCCGACCTGCTCCTGCAGAGCCGTAATCTGGGAACCGTTTCTCCCGGGGCCTTCGCCGACCTTCTGGTCGTCGAAGGAGATCCTCTGAGCGACATCAAAGTCATAACCGATCCGGAAAGGAATCTTAAGCTCATCATGAAGGACGGAGTGATCTACAAAAATGAGATCTGACTTGCGTCGCGACGATCGGGAAGGTCGTTTGGATTCCTGGCAGCAACCGCGGCTTTACAACCGAATGACATAGTTCCGCGCTGCCGAATAAACGCGATGCGCCACACGACTTAATCCACTTGAGCGCTAACCTGGCGTAACTCGAAGCATCCACGCTACCTTGGGCGTATGCTAAGATCGTCTCGGCAAGACCCCACTATTCATGAGGGAGAATCTCTAATGGCTATATCGCTCCATTCCGGCTTTGTGCCCGTGTGCCTCCAGCTGCTCGGCGGCCTCAAGACCGTGCTGCAAAAAGCCGAGGAGCACGGCACCGCGAAGAAATGGGACACTGCCACGGTACTCAACCTGCGGCTCTATCCCGACATGTTCACGTTGGAGCGCCAGGTGCGTCAGGTCTGCAATCACGCCCTCGGAGCCGGTCGCGTGGCCGGCGTCGCTCTGCCAAGCCTGGCGGACCAGGACACCAGCTGGGCCGAAATGCAATCGCGCATCGACCAGACAATCGATTTCCTGAAGGGACTGCAGCCGAGCCAGCTCGACGGCAAAGATGATTCAGACGTCACCGTTCCGATCGGTGGCAAGCCGCGCACGATGAAAGCGCAGAGCTATCTGTATCACTTCGAAATGCTGCAAGTAGGCTTCCATGCGACGACCGCATACGACATCCTCCGCCAGGTTGGCGTAAACATCGGCAAGCGCGACTATCTGGGCTCGATGCCGTCATAATTGGCCGGTTGCCGCGATAATTTCTTAAGCATCGCGCACTACTTTGACGTTGCGTGTCCTCCGGTCCTTAGCGGAGAGGAAAGGGGCTGGTTCTCATTCCGTCGGCGATGGAGAGATATCGTCACGTGCTTCCACAAAGAAACATCAGAGGGATCTGAGGATATCTCCTATGGATCAGGAGAATGCTCCAGTTGCGGACGGAAAGTAAGGAGCGAAGAGAACTATTTGAAGGCACATCTTCGGGCCGGCACTACCGTTTTCCATTGGCCGTGCCTGTCGCTCTCATGAAAGAGCGAGGGGAGGTGGTGGTCGAAGGTGCAATCTGCAAAACCGTTCGCGTTAGTTCAGTCCGGAAATAAATGCCTGCGTCGAGGCTTCGGTGCAGACTCGGAACACAGGTGAAGGAATGATGATGTCACTCAACAAAGTCATGATTATCGGCCGCTTGGGACGGGACCCAGAAATCCGCTACACCGCAATCGGACTGCCGGTCTTAAACTTTCGGTCGCCACCGGATCTGAGGGTCGGGGGTTCAAATCCCTCAGGGCGCGCCACCTTCTCCGCCGCCAAACCGACCGCGTCGGCAATCTAAAACGAATGTTTCTCGTGCAGATTTAGCAACGGCCCCGGATCGCAATCATCTGCGGCTTGCACGGCGTCGAGATATTCCCGACGCAGATCTCCCTCCGCCACAATCGACCCCTCAGGCCAATTCACGAGCGGCTCCTCGTGCCGCCTCAGCCATACATTCGAAAGCAAGCGCGACCACCGTCCGTTGCCATTTCTGAACGGATGGATCCTGACCGCGCGATGATGCAAGCGTACCGCCTGTTCAAGCACGGAGTGAGTTCTATGCTCTGACCACGCGGCAAGGTCGTCCAGGAGGTTGCTTACGTTAGCATCGATTTCATAGACCGGCGACGAGA
>DASXFX010000039.1:0-2279 GCA_036489375.1 Binataceae bacterium (SeqCode)
TTACTTCAGCGAGTACGCGCTCATCCGCTATCGCGTTCGCGTTGAAATCGAATGGTACCTGGCGCTCGCGGCGAATCCTGCCGTCGACGCGCTTCCGACGATCGATGCGCAAGCGGCCGGGCGTCTGCGCGCGCTCTACGAAAACTTCTCGATGGCTGATGCGCACCGGGTCAAGGCGCTCGAAGCGGAGACCAATCACGACGTCAAGGCGCTCGAGTATTTCCTGAAGGAGAAGATCGACGCGCTGGGCCTCGGACTGCCGCTCGAGATGGTGCATTTCGCCTGTACGTCGGAGGACATCAGCAATCTCGCCTACGCCCTGATCATAAAGGAGTTCGCGGAACGCACCCTGCTGCCGGCGCTCGATCGGGTGCGCGACACGATCGGCGAAATCGCGCGGCGCTACAAGGACGTCGCGATGGTCGCGCGCACGCATGGACAGGAAGCGTCGCCGACCACCGTTGGCAAGGAGTTCGCTATCTTCGCGTGGCGGCTCGATCGCCAGATCGGGCACCTCCGCCGCCAGGAATATCTCGGCAAAGCGAATGGCGCCGTCGGCAATTTCAACGCGCATCACTTTACCTATCCGCAGGTCGATTGGCTGGAGCATTCGCGCAACTTCGTCGAAGGGCTCGGGCTCACCTGGAATCCGCTGACGACGCAGATCGAGAGTCACGACTTCCTGGCGGAGATTTTTCATACAGTCGAGCGGATCGATACCATTCTGCTCGGCTTCTCTCGCGATATCTGGGCGTACATTTCGATCGGCTACTTCACGCAGAAGACCGTTGCCGGCGAAGTCGGATCTTCGGTCATGCCGCACAAGGTGAACCCGATCGATTTCGAGAATTGCGAGGGCAATCTCGGCCTGGCGAACGCCATGTTTCAGCATCTCGCGGCGAAGCTGCCGGTCTCGCGATGGCAGCGCGATCTTAGCGATAGCACCGCGATTCGCGGCATCGGCACCGCCTTTGGCCACGTCATCGTGGCGTTGAGTTCACTCGAACGCGGCCTCGGCAAACTCCAGATCAATCTGGCGCGGATCGCCGCGGAAATCGAGGACGAGAAGGCGTGGGAGGTGGTGGCCGAGGCGATCCAGACGATGATGCGCCGCCACGCGTTGGAACGTCCCTACGAACGGCTCAAGGAGTTGACTCGCGGACTCGCGGTCAATCGGCAAACGATCGAGGAGTTCGTTGCCGGACTGCCGCTCGACGACGAGGCCAAGGCGGCGCTGCTCAAGCTCGAGCCGAAACGCTACCTCGGACTCGCGAGCGAGTTGGTCGAGCGCTTCACCCCGCGCGGCGGCGATCGAACCAAACGCTGACACCGGGCTTGCGCCGCCGGTTTCTGTGCATAGATTCAATCTTTGTGGATAATCGCGCAGCGCGCGGTGGTGAAGCGATTGCCGGCGAGTTTTCCCGTTCCACCCGCGCAAGTAAGATAGGGCCAGACGCTGCGATCAAGGATCGGAGGTAATCGTGGAAACGACTCCCGAAAAGCTCGAAATGTTTTACGAGGGCAAGGCCAAGAAGCTCTATTCGACCGCCGACCCCGATTTGGTCATTGCCTACTTCAAGGACGATGCGACCGCCTTTAATGCCAAGAAAAAAGGCACGATCGAGGACAAAGGCGTCATCAACAACCGCATGTCGGAGTTGTTCTTTACGCTGCTCGAACGCAGCGGCGTCAAGACGCACTTCGTGCGCCGTCTCGATGATCGCGAGATGTTGTGCAAGCGGCTGCAGATCATCCCGGTCGAAACCGTCGTGCGCAATGTCGTCGCCGGTTCGATGGCGAAGCGGCTCGGCCGCGAAGAAGGCGAGCAACTGCCGCGTCCGGTGGTCGAGTACTACTACAAGGATGACGCTCTCGACGATCCGTTGATTCTGGGCGAGCACGCGATCGCTTTTGGCTGGGCGACCGCCGACGAGCTCAAGACCATCGACCGACTTGCGCTGCGCGTGAACGAGGTCCTCGGACGCTTCCTTGATGAGCGTGGCATTTTGCTGGTCGATTTCAAGCTGGAATTCGGCCGCTATCATAATGAGATTTTGCTCGGCGACGAGATTTGTCCCGACACCTGTCGTTTCTGGGACAAGGCCACGCGCAAGAAACTCGATAAGGATCGCTTTCGCCGCGACCTCGGCGACGTCGAGGAGGCCTACCAGGAGATGCTGCGGCGGGTGGAGAGCTAGCCGTTGCGGGTCAAGGTCTTCGTCACTCCGCGGCAGGGCATCCTCGATCCGCAGGGGCGGGCGGTCGAGGGCTCGCTCAAG
>DASXFX010000048.1:0-5375 GCA_036489375.1 Binataceae bacterium (SeqCode)
ATCTACCAGTACGCCCTCGATGTCGTGCTCGAACGGCCGTTCCCGCGCATGCCCTACGCGGAGGCGATCGATCGCTTCGGCTCCGACAAACCGGACCTGCGCTTCGATCTCGAACTCAAGAACCTGACCACCGCCTTCACCGGCACTTCCTTCAAAGTATTTGCCGACGTGATCGCCCGCGGCGAAGCGATTTACGGCCTCGCGCTGCCCGCCGCATGCCAGCTCTCGCGCCGCGAGCTCGACGAAATGACCGAGTCGTTAAAGACCCGCCAGGGCATGGGTCTCGCCTGGATCAAGCTCAATCCCGACGGATGGCAGGGGCCCATCGCCAAATTCGTCGCCGACGACGAACGGCAACGCGTCGTCGCCGCCGCCGGCCTTCAGACCGGCGATACGCTCCTGATGGTCGCCGGCTCGCGCGGCAAGGTCTGTCCGCTGCTCGGCGACATTCGCCTGCAGCTCGGCACCAAGTTCAATCTCCGCGACGAAGCGGCGCTCAAGTTTCTATGGGTCGTCGATTTCCCGCTGTTCGATTACAGCGAGGAGGAAAAACGCCTGGTCTCTGTCAATCATCCGTTCACCGCGCCCAATCCTGCGGACCTCGCGCTGCTCGATTCCGCCCCGCTGGAGGCGCGCGCACTCGCCTACGACATGGTGCTCAACGGGCAGGAGATGGGTGGAGGCTCGATTCGTATTCACAACGCGGAGTTACAGTTGAAGGTTTTCGAGCTGCTCGGTATCTCGCGCGAGGAGGCCGCCGCCAAGTTCGGCTTCCTGCTCGACGCTTTGGGCTTCGGCGCGCCCCCTCACGGTGGCATCGCCTTCGGCGTTGACCGCATCGCGATGATGGTCTGCGGGACCGAATCCCTGCGCGACGTGATGGCGTTTCCGAAAACCCAAAAGGCCATCGATCCGATGAGCAGCGCGCCTTCCGAAGTTGACCCGCGCCAGTTGCGCGAACTGTCGATCAAGGTGGCGCTGTGAGGCGCTGGCGAGTCGCGCTGATGACGCTCGTTGGGCTCGCGCTGTTCGTTGCCGCCGCCTGCAACACCGACATCGACCAGAAATTCGAGGAGCAGGTTAACGATAGCGTTCACTCGATGCCCTTTATCGGCAACGACGCCGGCTTGAACGTCCACGCGGTGCGCTCTATCAAGCAGGTCATTATCCATAAAATTGCCGTGATGCCGCTGGTCGATGCGCCCGATCAGATCGATAAGGAACTGCCGCCGGGCTCGGCCGAATCCGTCACCGCGCTGACCTACGCGCAGGCGACCGTGATCGGCGGATGGCAGGTGGTGCCCCAGGACGACGTCGGCGACGCGATGCAGCAGATGCCCCCGACTACGCTCGCCAACATGGACGCCAACGCCCTCGCGGTCGGCAAGTCACTCGCGGCTGACGGCGTGATCTATGGCTCGGTTAACAAGTACCGCGAGCGCGTCGGCTTCGAGTACTCAGCGCAAACCCCCGCCGCAGTCGCGTTCACGCTGAATTTCGTCGATGAGCATTCAGGCCAGATTGTCTGGACCGCCAAATACGCGCGCGAACAAAAGGCTCTGAGCGAGAACATCTTCGACCTGCCCAACTTCATCGCCAACAAGGGCCGCTGGGTCCGCGCCCACGACATCGCCCAGGAAGGCGTCAATGCGGCGCTCGCCAACCTCTACTCCAAGCTGACGATTCAACCCGTCGTCCAGGGCCAATAACCAATCGGTGAAGCTCCGACACGTCGCTGCGCTCGCGCTTATGATCATCTTGGTGGCGCCGTTTCTTAATGGTTGCGGTGCCGACAACGAAACTCGCCCGGTGTCCCCTGGTGGTGCATTTGGAGCGTGCTTTCCGCCTGACTGTCCTCCTGGGGTGGCTCATGAAGTTCCTGGACGGACCTACCGATTGCCGCGGAATTAAGCCACGCCCCTCGGGCCTGCGGCGCGGAGAGTCTGCGCGAACCCATACCCTTCAGCAATCAAGCAGCCCGACGCATCCTGCGGTTAGAGGCCATGCAAAAGTCGCCGACGCTGGCAAAGCCCGCTAACTCCACGGCGAAGTCGGCTTCATCCGCAGCGACTCCGCCACCGCCGGATGCACCACGTGTCCGTCATAAGTATTCAGCCCATGCCGAATCGCCGCATCGCGCGCGCCGGCCTCCAGCAGTCCATGATCCGCAATGTTGAGTGCATACGAGAGCGTCGCGTTGGTCAGCGCGTAAGTCGAAGTATGCGGCACCGCCCCCGGCATGTTCGTAACGCAGTAATGCACCACGCCTGCGTGGATGTAGATCGGATGCGCGTGCGTCGTCGGCCGCGACGTTTCCGAAACTCCACCTTGATCGATTGAAAGGTCCACCAGCGCCGCCCCCGGTTTCATCTTGGCGATCGTGCGCGACGAGATCAGGCGCGGCGCGCGCGCACCCGGCACCAGCACCGTCCCCACCACCAGGTCCGCCTGCACGATTTCCTCTTCCAGCGTCGCGCGATTCGACATCACCGTGATCGCCGTTCCGCCCAGCACATCGCTCAGGTAGCGCAGGCGCGACGGATTGACGTCCAGGATCGTGACCTCCGCCCCGACTCCCGCCGCCACCCGGCACGCGTTGAAGCCGGCGATCCCGCCGCCGATAATCACCACCTTCCCCGGACGCACCCCCGGCGCTCCGCTCAGCAGCACCCCGCGTCCGCCGTTCTGCGCCTGCAGGCACCATCCGCCCGCCTGTATTGCCAGACGTCCCGCCACTTCGCTCATCGGCGCCAGCAGCGGCAAACTCCGGTCCTCTAGTTGCACGGTTTCGTAACCCAGCGCGCTCACTCGCCGCCGCAGCAGTTCACGCGCCAGCCGATGGTCCGGCGCCAGATGCAGGTAGGTGAACAGGATGAGTCCCGGACGCAGATGCTTGTACTCCGACGCCTGCGGTTCCTTGACCTTGAGCACCATCGATGCGCTCGCCCACACTTTCGCCGCCGACTCGACGATCTTTGCGCCCGCCGCGCGATAATCGCGATCGTCGAAACCGCTGCCGACGCCTGCGCCGCGCTGTACGATCACCGAATGGCCGTGATGGCGAAATCCGGCCGCGCCTGCGGGCGTAAGCGCAACCCGCCGCTCGTCCGGTTTGATCTCTGTTGGAACCCCGATGATCATCTCGCCACCTCTCCACAAATGTTAAGTCAACCGCACGTCATGGGTTGACTCGCGCGGCCAGCGCATACGGAATATTAACTCACGACGCTCGCGCGGTCTCCGGTCCGGAAATGACGCTATCAAGCGAAACGATCGCCGAGGGTGAGCGTCGTTAGAGCGGTAAAGCGCAACCGATGAATCTTGACAATGGGTTTCGCGCCGCGCTTGATGAAAAGTGAAGAACGATCCGTGTCCGCCGCACCCGGCCCCAGAGCCGGAACGGCGCTTCGATATATTTGGGAGAAGATGATGGAGGCTCCGCCGGGACTCAAGTACTCGAAGGAACATGAATGGGTCGCCACCGAGGAATCGGTCGCGACCATCGGCATTACGGATCACGCGCAGGAACAGCTTGGCGAAATCGTCTATATCGAATTGCCCTCGGTCGGTGAGAAAATCAGCAAGGACGATCCCTTCGGCGTCGTCGAATCGGTCAAGGCGGTTTCAGACATCTACGCTCCCGTCAGCGGCACCGTGGTCGAAGTCAACGAAGACCTCCCCGAGAGTCCCGAAACCGTCAACGAGGATCCTTATGGCGACGGCTGGCTGATCAAAGTCAAAGTCAGCGACCCCGACGACTTTGACGATCTGATGGACCCCGACGAATACACCGAGTTGGTCGCCCGCGAAAAAGAATAGCCCACCCAAAAATAGATCGCTCACGGAGAAGTAGAGCGCGCGAGAAAAGTAGGGGCACTCCCCATGTCCGATCCGTGGTAGCGGCACTCGCGGGCCGTCGCCGTCGCTCGCGCCGCAACCGTCTCGCGCGAAGATTGAGTTCCTGAGCATCGCGTATGCGACGCCCCGACGCTGCCACGCCGACAGCCGAGTGACGTCGATTGGCGACCTCACGAATTCGTCATCACAGTGACGGGCCGACCGATCAAAGTCACAGTCAACGAACCGACGACTTCGACGTCGGACGGCGCCACAATTTGTCCTTCCTGCCGCCCGTGAAAAACGCCTCGAACTGCCGTCGTGCAAGCGCGCCGCAACCGCCGCACGGCCCTGCCGCGACAGCGTCCAGAGAAGGATTTCACCCGGTTTTTTTACGTGACCGGATTAGCCCGCGAAAAGCCGCCTAACCACCACATAATGACCGGCCAATGTTGGGTGAAATATTTCACGCCATTAGCCACTCCAACGCTAATCGCCGATCGGTATTAGCTCAGGCGCCGCTAGTTTCCACCGGCGTCAGCCTCTCCGCGGCTCATCCGCCGGAGGCTTCGACCGGCGCCGGCGTCCCCGCGGTCGCCGTCGCCACCGAGACGTCGAAGCCGTTCACCGCCGCCGGCGGATCGATGAAGACGATCACGAAGGGCGACGTCGCCGACGGATCGAGCGAGAACGCTTTGGGCGGATCCAGCTTCTGGAAGAACTCGAGTTCGTGCGGCGTCATCTGCGCCACCATCGTCGCCGACAGATTGTTGCCGCAATAGACCGCGCGACTCGCCAGCGAATGCTGCGCCGCGTCGCGCAGGTTGGCCGCGATCTGAACCGCATGGAGCGAATGGCCCCCGACGTTCTCGGCGATCCCCGTCACCACCAGCACCGTATGGCCGCCCTTGGTCTGGAGATAGTCGGCGTGTACGTCGCGCATCGCGACCAGCCGCGCGGGTGCGATCGGCGTGATAAACCGATCGCCAATTCGCGGCAGATGACTCAGCATCTCCGCCGCCGTCGCCGGCGCGCTGCGAATCAAAACCGTAACTGCCCCATAGGCTATCGCGATCAGCGCCAGCATCGCGACGAAGAACCGCGCCGAATGGGTTACCGCGCTGCGGTTGTAAACCGGCGCCGCATCCTCGTCGAGAAATTCCTCGTCCTCGGGTGGCGCCTTAGCCAGCTTCGGCGCGCGCATCGCAAGCCTGTTCGCCTTCGCCTCCGACCCCACCGCGACCTTCGGCTTCGCCTCGCTCGCGAAGTTTGGCCGCGAGCGCCCGCCGTCGCCGGCGAGCGGCGGCGTCTCGAGGCCGGTATCGCCAACCTGCCATTCAGAACTATGGCGATCGTCGGCAAACTCTTCTGCCGCAGGCGCTTCTTGTTCCAGTTCCCTGTCGTTAAAGTCGAACTTGAGGTTTTCTCCAGTATCGCTCACGTCCTGGTGAAACGGCTTGGAAAGCAATTCGTCAGTTGATGGCTTCGCCGGGCCAGGCGGCGAAGCTGCTGCGGGAGTAGGCGCCGAAGGTGCTGCG